>JAAYUQ010000032.1 GCA_012517575.1 Bacteroidales bacterium
AATAATGCGGGTATTTTGGGCTTGATAAAACACTCTTTTTCCCAACATTTCATACTGCAGGGAGGTTTGCGATTCGATCGGTATCAAACTGAAACTTTTGCTTTAGGAGAAAAAGGGACGGACAATTATCAGGCTCCCGTCAGCAAAAACTTTTCCAATCTGAACGGATCGTTAGGTCTGACTTATCAACCGATAGAAAAAATCATCCTCCGGGCAAATATAGCAAAAGGATATCGGGTACCCAATTTATCGGAATTAACCTCCAATGGCATGCATGGAAACCGATACGAAATCGGTAACGACAGTTTATCTCCGGAAAATGCTTACGAAACAGACATCAGCCTGCATTATCACGGAGACTTTTTATCGTTCGATTTAGCCGGTTTTTACAACATAATCGACCATTATATCTATGTATCTCCTACTGATGAAACAACAAGTTCCGGCGTCAATATATATCGCTATTCACAAAGTAATGCAGCGCTATTTGGCGGAGAAACGAGTATTAGGTTTCACCCGGAATCGATTCAATGGATGCAGTTAGTAAGTAGTTTTTCGTCAGTCATCGGGAAAAAAGAAAATGGTGAGTATCTGCCTTTTATTCCTGCCCATAAATTCAGAAACGAAATTCAGCTGAAACGAAAAAAATTAGACTTCTTGCATGAACCAGCCCTAACCCTTTCGGCAATTACCGCCTTGGCGCAAAATCATCCGTCTCCTTTTGAAACGCCGACGCCTGGCTACACCCTAATCAATTTGAATATTAATGCCGAACTGATTATTTCGAAACAACATTGGCTATTAGGAATAACTGCTACCAACTTGTTTGACAAAAAGTACATTGATCATTTGTCCACGTTGAAACCCATGAATTATTCCAATCCCGGAAGAAATATCTCTTTAATGGTAACTATTCCGTTTGAAATCAACTGATTTTTTATGTAGAGCAAAACAATCAATGTAACTTATTTGTTATATTAAAAAAGTGTTTTTTGAATAATTTTAAAAATTTAGGAGGAACAAATTATGGGATGTGATGCAGGTATAAAACCAAGAAAAAAAGCCCAACCTCAATCAGCAGAAATTTCAAACAATCAACAAATGGAGGAAAAGAACATGAGTTCAACAATGGTAAGGCAAATGATGCCAACTTTCACAATGGATGCGTATGACGCTAAGACAGGACATTTTAAAACGGTTTCGAGCGACGATTATAAAGGAAAATGGACGGTAATCTGCTTTTATCCGGCCGATTTTACTTTTGTTTGCCCTACCGAAATAGCTGCTATGAACGCCAAGTATGACGAATTTCAAAAGCTGAATACCGAAATCTTAGCCGTATCAGTAGATTCGAAGTATTCTCACAAACGGTTTGTAGAGACGGAACCTCTCTTGAAAGATTTGAAATTAACCATAGCTTCCGATGCCAATCAAGAGGTCAGTCGTGCTTTTGGTGTACTGGTTGAAGAAGACGGGGTAGCGCTCAGAGGCCGTTTCTTGTTCAACCCCGACGGAATTTGTGTGGCTCAGGAAGTTCAGGCAGATTCTGTGGGAAGAAATGTAAACGAATTTTTGAGACAGGTAGAGGCATGGCAATATGCTTCTAAAACAGGAGAAGTATGTCCTGCTAACTGGAGACCAGGCAAAAAGACCCTTCCGGTAAATACTGACGCGGAAAAAATGGCCGGTCATGTTGGCGATTACATTACGATTGAAGAAATTTTATCGTAATCCTGAAATACTAAAAATCCCGAGCGAAAAATCAACACTCGGGATTTATTTTGCCCTATTCGGAAAGTTTCCGTTAATCCGTAACAAGGAGAAATCTACGCTGAAGAGCAATATCTACGGGAATATTTTCAATATTCAATACCTTTTCGGGCGGGAATGCCTTTGGTGTAATAATGTTTTATTTCTTTCATCTCGGTTACCAAATCGGCTATTTCGATTAACTCACCGGGAGCATATCGTCCGGTGATTACGATCTCCGTTTCTTCAGGCTTCTCCCGCAAAACAGCAATCAGTTCTTCAACCGAAAACAGCTTGTAATGTAGCGCAATCGTTGCCTCATCCAGCACCACCACATCGTATTGACCTGAACGAATGACAGCTCCAACTTCCTCAAGTCCTTCTTTCGCCGCCTGAATATCTTCCGACGTAGGTTCATTCACAATAAAACAGCCCCGTCCGTATTGTTTGACCGTAATCTCAGGAATATACCGGTTTATGGCCGCGATTTCGGAATAGATTTTCCCTTTGACAAATTGGGCAAAATAAACTTTTTTCCCTGCACCTACGGCACGCAAAGCCAAACCCAGCGCTGCGGTTGTTTTCCCTTTGCCGTTACCGGTATAAACGTGAATATATCCTTTCATTTAATTCTTATTTTTTTACAACTGTTGCAAGCATTGGATATTTTGATGCAAAAAACGGAAGGATATTTTTCCATGAATTCGCGC
>JAAYUQ010000033.1 GCA_012517575.1 Bacteroidales bacterium
AATAAATTCAAAAATGGTTCGGTAATTTTTCCATTGAATCGAAATTTTTCATGGTAGAGACGTAGCATGCTACGTCTCATGCAAATACCCAATTTGGTGGTAATAAATTGGATTCAAAACACGGAATTAATTCAAAAATTGTAGGGTAATTTTTCCAATGGAATTGAAATTTTTTATGTTTGAGACGTAGCATGCTACGTCTCTACAAATACCCAAAGAAATGAACATTTTCGGGAAATATATCGTTTATTTAAATGAACAATTCCCCCAACATTTAGAATTTGCTTA
Organism: Bacteroidales bacterium; assembly: GCA_012517575.1. Taxonomy (GTDB): domain Bacteria; phylum Bacteroidota; class Bacteroidia; order Bacteroidales; family Paludibacteraceae; genus MVYY01. Next base: position 289 of record JAAYUQ010000033.1, read on the forward strand.
AAAACGGAAAAATTTTGAATATTTATTTGGCGGGGAATATTTTTTGTTTTATCTTTATCGCCCTTTTCTTTTTTTGCACGACGTTTACATTTTGTAACGCTTTTGTAACGGTGGCGAAAAACCGTTGTTTTGTTTCCGGGTTATCTTTGTTTGTTGTATGTATGCTTTCATTTTTGTAATTCATATTGTTTTACTTTTAAAAATTTTATCATTATGAAAAAACTTACTTTTTTAAAATCGTTGCTGCTGGGCGTATTAATGACTGTTAGCGCTAATATGTATGCCTTAGGTGCCGGTGATATTGCTATTATTGCCGTGAACACCGATGCAACAAAAACATTTACCTTTGTGGCTTTAGCAGATATCCCTGCCAGCACCACTATCAGTTTCACTGACAATGCATGGGATGCTTCCACTCCAGCATGGAGAGCAGGTGAAGGTACCATTCAATGGTCGCACACAGCCAATGTAACTGCTGGAACGGTCATAACCGTAACATTAACAACTACTCCTACAGTTTCAATCGGTAATGTAACTAAATCAGGGAGTTTTGATTTATCTGCCTCCGGAGACCAGATTTTAGCCTATCAAGGAACAACTGCTCCTACTACCAACCCTGATGCTAATTGGTTATTTGCTTTTTCTACGGAAAATTTTGTTTGGGGAAATAATTCCAATACTTCTGATGTTCCTACTTCACTTACAGCAGCAAGTGTGGCAATGACTACTTCTGCAACTGAAACAGATAATGCTTACTTTGCGAACGGAAGTACAGCTCAAAGTTCGGTGACTGTTTCAGGAACAAAATCGGAATTGTTGGCATTATTTACTGATGCATCAAAATATTATAAAAATGATGCTGGCGCATTAACAATTCCTACATATACGATTACCGTGAATTCTTCTTCCAATCCTGTAGCCGCTACTCCTGAATTTTCTCCGGCAGCCGGCACGTATACTTCGGCACAGAGTGTAACCATTAGTTGCGCCACTTCGGGAGCAAGCATTTATTACACCACCGATGGAAGTGATCCAGACAATACCAAAACGCAATATACCGGTGCAATTTCTGTCACTTCTACCACTACCATCAAAGCCAGAGCCTACGCTTCGGGGTATGATCCCAGCGCCATAGCCTCAGCCACGTATACCATCAATGTCGCTCCCACCATTACCGTTACCGAAGTAACTTTGCCTGCTTTCAGCGCTACAGCCGGCAGCAGTCAGGATCAAACCATCACGGTGAACGGTTCCAATTTAACCGGCAATATTACGTTGGCGCTTTCGGGTACCGATGCCGCTGCATTCAGCCTCTCCGAAAGTTCCATTACTCCAACGGCAGGGTCGGTAACCGACAAGGTAATCACCATTACCTATGCTCCCACTGCTCCTGGCAGCCACTCGGCTACGCTGACGCTTTCCAGCTCCGGTGCAACGGACGTTACACGCGACCTGACGGGCACGGCTACGCTGGCAAAACCCACTGTAAACACTGCAAGCAACATCGGGAAAACTGCCCTTACGCTGAACTGGAATGCCGTCTCCGGTGCAACTTCCTACGAGGTGAATGTTTATACGAAAGATGGTTCAGGAGAATCAACACTTTTGAGTGAAGATTTTAGTAAATTTACTGCAGGATCACCGAATGGTAGTGCCGATGGAACAGATATTTCAGATAAATTGGATACTTACACTTTAGTTCCCGGTTGGACAGGTAGTAAAGTATATCAGGCAGGAGGTACAGCTAAAATGGGAACATCAAGTGCATTGGGTTATCTTGTTACACCATCTTTAGATTTAAGTGGCGGAGAAGTTACCTTGTCTTTTAAAGCAATGGCATGGGCAGGTGATGCTACGGAATTAAAAATTTATGTTGATGATGCACTTGCTTATACTGCTACCGGTTTGAATAATACCGATTATACTTTAAGTTCCTATTCCACTACTTTGACAGGTGGAACAACAGCTTCAAAAATTAAATTTGAAGGGAAACAAGCATCGAAAGGTAGGTTATTTTTAGACGATGTCGTTGTCACGAAAAGCGGTTCAAAAACTCCCATTTCCGGTTCTCCGTTCACGACAACCGAAACTTCTCTGCAAGTCAGCGATTTGACAGCTGCCACCACGTATTACTATACGGTAACGGCAAAGAACGGCACTTATGTTTCGCCCGCATCGGATGAAGCTTCTGCTTCCACGCTGGGCACCGCCACTTCCAATGTAAGCGTACAGGGAATTTTTGTACGCAATGGTAAGGTAATCGTAACGGCTCCGGCTGCAGGCGAAAGCATCGAAATTTTCAATGCCGTTGGTCAACGTCTCGTATCAACACTTTCTACGGCAGGCGAAAACGAAATTGCCGTTCCGGCCAAAGGAATATTGCTGGTAAAAGCAGGTTCGCAAGTTACCAAAGTGATGATGCCGTAAAGAATGTAGAAAAACGGTTTTCCCGACAAACTAAAACCTAACAGGTTCTGAAAACCTGTTAGGTTTATAAAATAATTTTTTTGTAATTTTGAACTTTCTATTGTAAACATAATTATTTATTCATTTTAAAAAAACAGTACAGACATGAAAAGAACTACTTTATTGGTTTCGTTATTTTTGGCAACCGTTGCCTTTACAAATGCACAAACAAACTTGGTTTCCAATCCGGGATTTGAAACATGGGGCGAAACCTTGCCCGATCCTTGGTATATCTTTTCAACCTCCGTTACGGGTGTTACACCGGCACCCAGCACGACAGTATTTGCAGAAGGAGCACAATCGCTTAAAATTGATGCTGCTGTTGCAAGTGGAACTTTCAACATGGCACAGGGTATCACCATTATACCCGGCCACAACTATAGCTTCTCGGCCAAATGCTACGTGGAAAGCGGTGATGGAACGGATGCCAGATTGTGGTGCAATTTTAAGAAAGATGCCACGACGTATTTTTCTGAAACTGAATTACAAGCTACGGGACTTTATCCTACTTTAAGAAGTGGAAACACAAGTAATTCGGGTTCATCCTACTTAACTACTACCATCGGTTCGTGGTACACTGCAACCGGAACATTTACCGCACCGGATAATGCCGTAGGATTCGATTTCCAGTTCCGTACTTACAAGGGGGCTATTGTTTATTGGGACGATATGCAGTTGGTTGATAATTCTGCTTCCGGAATCAATTCTCCTAAAGCCGAATCACTGAAAGTTTGGGCAGACGCAGGAAAGATTAAGTTTCATGCTGTTTCGGGCGAAAAAGTAGAAATTTTCAATGCAGTGGGACAATCGCTTTACCGAGCTTTGGCAACGGACGGTATCAATTCCGTAAGCATTAAAAATCAAGGTGTTTCCATTGTTAAGGTGGGTAACCGGATAGGGAAAGTTGTGTTGTAAATTCACAGAGTTTGCATTTCTTTTTTAACGATTTTAAGAAAAGGGGCGTTGTTATGAGACAATGCCTCTTTTTGTTTAGTATAATTTTAGAGAAAAGATTGGCTAAAAATATTCTTCAGATTTTGTTCAAATATTGGTTTTCTAATCGCATCGAAATTTTCATGGTGAGGCTGTATTCAAAGTAGGAACAGTCTCTATCGGGTAAAAATTCACAAAAATTCCTTTTTGATTTGAATGGTGAGCAGATTTTTTACCTCGTCTTCATTTACGGTTTGCCCAAGTTCTTTCTGGAGAGAAGTTACGCCTTTATCTACAAACCCGCAAGGATGTATGTAATTGAAATAATTCAGGTCGGTGTTGACATTGAGCGCAAAACCGTGCATGGTAACAAAATGGGAGCTTCGCAAACCAATGGCACAAATTTTTCTTGCATTAGGTGTTTCTGCATCCAGCCATACACCTGTTGCTCCCGATAATCGAGCGCCCTGCAATCCATAATGTTCGAGCAATTGAATAATGGCTTCTTCAAGTTTGAAAATAAATGCTTTCAGTCCCAAGTGCAATTTTTCAAGGTCAAAAATCAGGTAGCCTACCACCTGCCCCGGCCCATGAAAAGTAATATCGCCGCCTCTATTGGTGTGAAAAAAGCTTACACCACGGTCTTGCAACTGAAGTTGGTTGAGCAGTAAATTTTCTTCCCGCCCGTTTTTCCCCAACGTATAAACGGGATAATGCTGGCAAAAAACAAAATAATGCCTGTTAAAATCGGCGTTTGTTTTATTTAGAAGCAACTGCTGAAACAATTCTTCCTGCCTTTGCCACGCATCGGCATACTCTGTCAAACCCCAATCCAGAAAATCAATTTGCCGGTTCATGGCTACTTTCGTTTTTTATGTTTTGGAAATTTAAATTCCCAATGTTCAAAATAAACCGGTTCGATTCTGTTCATCATGGCCATAATGCGACCTTGGCGTCGCAAGATATATCCTGAAGGATGTGCAGGGTTGAATCTACGTGGATTGGGCAAACAGGCAGCAATCAGCGCCGCTTCGGATTTTGTAAGCTTTGATGCATGTTTACCGAAATATTCCATTGAGGCAGCTTCTACGCCATAAATTCCGTCTCCCATTTCTATCACGTTCAGGTAAACTTCCATGATTCTTTCCTTGCTCCAGAAAAGTTCTATCAAAACGGTAAAGTAAGCTTCCAATCCTTTTCTTACGTAAGAACGATGCGGCCAAAGGAAAACATTTTTTGCCGTTTGCTGCGAAATGGTACTGCCCCCACGAATGCGCCGGCTTCGTTTGTTGTGCTCAATGGCTTCATTGATGGCTTCAAAAGAAAAACCGTGATGATGCAGGAACTGGTCATCTTCTGCTGCCACAGCAGCCTGAATCATATTATGGGAAATTTTGTCGATAGGCACCCATTTTTTGCTTATTTTTGGCGTTTCTCCGGAAAAAATGGATTCTGCAGTGCGGATAAGCATCAGGGGCGTAACCATTACCGGAACAAACCGATCGACAATCACCCAACCGATGCTAATCAGAAAGAATAAAACAACAAAATTTTTGATGAATTTAAAAGCTTTCCTGAACATAGCAAAAATTTTTTAGTCGATCAAACGAAAACGTAGACGCCACCGACCATCTTCATAATCATGGCTGATAATTTCGAAATGACCGATTTCGGAAGTATTGTTCACATGCTGCCCGATGCAGGCGCACACATCATAATCGCCAACTCTGACAATCCGCAAAACGTCGGAAGCATCATCGGGAAGTTTGGATAAATCAACAATACCGGAAGCATCTTCCCTTTTCAAAAATTCTATGGTTACCGGAAGATGGCTGTCGATCACGGCATTTACGCGATTGGAAAGTTCCTGAATTTGTTCTTCAGTAGGCGCTTGAGGTAATAAATAATCGCACTTGCTTTTTTTCCGCTCAATATGAGCATTCTGAGAACGCCCACAGCCAAACATGCGAATCATCGTCTGATTAAGAATATGTTCACACGTGTGCATGGGTTCGTAATATTGCTTTTTGGGCTCATTAATCTGATTTTCCATCTATCTCTCCTTTGCTTTCGTTTGACGTCTGCAAAGATAATGAATCCTTATGAAAAATTTTTATCAATGTTACAGTGTTATTTTTCAGGTTTAATTTGGTTTCTTGGTTTCACAAAAATACCATGCCTCTCCCCTTATCTTGATGTTTTCTAATTTTTTCTGAACATCAAATTACGAGTTCATCCATTTTTTTTCACAAATTTGGCAATGTCTATTCCTTTATCGGAAAAAAGTTTTACCAGATAAATCCCATCGCTATAACCTGCTGTATTTAAAATAGCAATACCTGAAGTTACTGCAGTGGAATAAATTTGGTTTCCTGCCACATCGAAAACCGCCAGACACCCGCTTTGCGGAATGTTGATAGACAAATCGCTCGATACCGGATTAGGATAAAGAACTAATTTATCCGTTGTTTTCTTGGTCGGCACATTTGTGTCCGAAAGCGATAAAACTACAATATCATCCCAAATGGCAGTTGAGTTGTAGGAACGGACTCCAATACATCCACTTGAATATGAGTTATCATTAAAATCAATTTTCGGGACGCTCATATCATCCACATAAAATTTAATGTTGTTGCCTTTTGCTACTACGCGAATATTGTACCATTGGTTTGCATTGATTTGCATTTTGGAAGCAATCAAAAAATGCCACGAACCATCAGCTTTTCCAACTTCAATTTGTTGTCTTTCGTTGCTGATTAATGCATAATAACCGCTGTATTCATCGGGCCCAAACGACAGACAACTTGCACGGAACAAAATTCCTGCATCACCCGTGCTGCTCACCTGAATTTTAGCATCATAGATAAAATCCGAAAAATTGGTTGCAGGGAAAACCGATTTTGAACAGGGATGACTTGCCTCAAGCTTTCCTGCAAAATATTCGCCATCTTTCACATAAAAACTTCCGCTGTACTGCACCCAGCCTTTTTGTCCTTCAGAGAAATCTTCAGCAAACCTGTCGGTTATCAATTTTTTCTCGCCAACAACAGGGAAACACGTAACCCGAAGCGTTTCTGAGCCATAAGGAACAAGCGTTACCTGCTCCAATTGTTCAGAAGTTTCCACAGGACTGAAAGGCGGATCAGTTGCAATGCGATCGTTGTGCGATAAAGTCCAGGAAGGAAGTTTACGCGCAGAAACCGAAAGTGTTACAGGAGGTTCAGCAAAAGGATTTTCAGGCATTGTTGTGTTTACAACCCGATTAACCTGGATAGAATTTTCCGGATTATTTTGGTCAATCACCAGTGCATAATTCCAAGTCGAAGCAGGCAACACTTCATATTCACGGAAACCATTCCCGTAATCGTTGCGTACAGACCAATTTTCATTCATTTTCAACGAATAAACCAACGGTCCTCTTTGAATACTGACGGCATTGTTGACTTCCTGATTGATAACTATGGGCATTGGAAAGACGATATTTACAACATCATTGTTGCTCCAAGTGCGATGAATGGTATAAAATTCGCCGGGAACAATATTACTTTGCGCTACGCCATTTACTTTAATTTCGGGTGATTTGCACCATGCCGGAATTCTAAATTTCAAGGGAAATTTTGCCGATTGGTCAGCAGAAATAACAAATGTCAGTTGTTCGTCGAAAGGATAATTTGTAATTTCGTGAATACCAATCTTTACATTATCGGCCACCAATGCGTTAACCGTACACGGAGCATAAGCCATAGCAGCCAAACCGTTGTCGTGAGTAGCTGCCCACATCGTTTTTACAAAATAAGGAAAACCCATGTGAAAATTGAAACGACAACATCCATATCCGGAATACGGACCGGGCATATTTCCGTTATCGTAATTTTGGGCAAAACCGATGTATCCAAATTTGCTGACAACCTGATTGGCTTGTTGATAATACTGCAACCCTTTCATATCGTTGGTCAACCCGCCGGGCAAAGCATTAAAAGCAACTTTTTCCAACAAATCGCCAATGGAAGCATCGCCAAGAATCATTTGCACCGTTTCGCAAGTCTGCATTTGTTCCACTGCCGAGCAAAGTTCAAGCCCGGTCAAAGAAGATTTTCCAGCAAGCATTTCGTTTCCCGATTCCATTCCGTGTGGCTGTCCGTGTTCGCAAATCAAATGTTCCCGCCCTACAGTATAAGCATCTCTATCGGCTTGCGACAAAGATTTTTGATAATAAACGGCCGGCATTTTCATTGCTTGCGGAACATTTACATTATGTTTGGGCTGAAAATCGGCACCAAATTGATTAAATTTGTTGTTGGTAAAAATATCCGTCCAGTCGTAAGCCTGGTTTTTCAGTTTGTCAGCAAGGTCGAGCAAGAAAGTATCGCCGGTTTGGTTGTAGAGCCAAAAAACAAGTTCGATGTTATCTCCAGCACGCGATTTCGCCCAACTGTCCAAAGGCTGGGTGTCAAGGTAATTGAGCTGAAATTGGAAGTATTTGGTAAAAAACGGTATCACTCGGCTGTCGCCGGTAGCTTCAAAATAATCTTTGAGAGCGTACAGCATCGGGATGCGCGGCCACCAGTCTTTGTTGTTGACAGGACCGAAAAAGCCGCTGCGTTGTTGATGGTTCAATGTCCAGTCGATCCATTTTTGTGCTTTTGTTTTGAGGCTGTCGTTATCCAACTCGTAAGCCAAAGGTACCAATCCTTTTAAATAATAAGGCACCCGTTCCCAGCTGTCGCCTGTACCACCCAGCCAATCGCTGCCAGAGCCTAAATCGTTGTTGCTGTTGTACAAAGTTTCCGCACAGCCGGTCAATCCATCTCTTTGAAGTTCTAACTGCTTCAGCAGCCAACCTTCAGCTTTTACCGAACCAATGGGCAATTGTATAAACGGAACTTCCGCCAGAGGTGCACGATTTTTGATATAATTATCGGCCTTTGCATTGAGAATAAATAAAAAACAGCCTAAATTAACGGCGAACAATAAAAATAATGATTTTTTCATTTTTTTAAGAATTTAGCAAAAAAACTTTCGTTACTGCTTGAAATATTGATAAAATAAACTCCCGATTGGTAATCCTTTACATTCAAGGTTGTTTTTCCTGCAAAAATATTGGCAAATGCAACCTCCTTCCCTGAAGAATTATAAATACTTGCATATCCATTTTGAGGAAAATCCACATGCAAAACCGTCGTGGCCGGATTAGGATAAAGAGCTATAATGGATTTTTCGGAGGGATTTTTGAGTCCATTTCCTTCAGAATTAAAACTGAATTTATCCATTTTAAAACCATTGCCTTTGAAAACGAAATAAATATTATGTTGTCCGGTAAGAGAAACCGAAGTCGATAGGTCTGTCCATGAATTTCCAGCCGGGACGTTGACCGTGGCAAGCAATTGTCCGGAAACGCTCCCGTCGTGCAGCTCTATGCTGCCGCCACTTGCGCCATAAACGCGAATCACAATGCTGGTGGCAGTTCCGTTTCCAAAATCAACGTTGTTGTATGCCGTATAATAATTATCCTGAATATTTCCGATACAGGTCGGATTGCGAGAGCTCTTTTCAACAAAAACACCTTTCAGATAATCAAAATTTTCGGCTTCGATAGTTGAGAACGCATCTTTGACAATCAAGTTTTTGTCGAGTGGAGCATTAAAAGCAGCGGAAACGGCAGTAGAGCAACCAAATGGTTTGTTTGAAAAATCGTATCCATCCGAAAAGATAAAATTTTCGGAAGTTTTTTCCCACCACGCCGTCCAGATCACACCTTTTGAATTTCGGTTATTAAAAGCCTGCAGTGCATTTTGTTGCAGCCATTCCACCTTGTCGGGTAAAGCCAAATCAACAACATAACGACGCAAATAACGCATCAATATTCCTTTAAAACCTTGCAGGTCATCGCCACTGCCGCAAACTTTGATGACGCCATGCGTATTGCACAAATCATTTCTCGTCCATTCTGCAATTTTATTTGCATCGGTGCGATATTGTGCAGTGCCATAGTGATTGAAAAGCATCAGCGCTGCACCCAGAAAAGTTCCCTGATTGTAGGTAGAAACCCAGTAATTGCCTACCGTAAAAACTCCGTTGTTCCACGAACCCGAATCATACACTTTGCCTGTGGCGGGATCATAAAGATATTGTCTTTGGAGCGCATAAAGTTTTTTTGCTTTTTCGTAATAAGAATCGTCGCCGGTAGCCATGGCAAGGTAACACGCGGCAACTTCTGCCGGTCCGTTGATACAGGAATTGCTGCCCTGATTACCGGTTGGAGTTTGTTTCCATCGCAACATTCCCGATGGTAACAAGGCTCGGGAATACATATTATCATAATTGTTTTTCGCAATTGTCAAATAATTGATTCCGGAATTGGGATGTTGTCCAAACATAAGATATGCTCTGACACTTGCCAACACAGCCCAAGCAATGTCATCATTGTATTCATTCCATGTCCAGTCCTGTCCGTTTCCCGGTTGTCCCCAGCCGGCAGGATAACTTACAAAATGTTCGTAAACCTGTTCAAACATCGTTTTGTATTCCTGTTTTCCGGTAGTTTCATAAGCATCGAGAATTGTTTCCATCATTTCGGCTTCGCCCCAAAATCCGGTAGAAGTTTTCAACATGTTGAAATACCTGTTTTTCCATCCCAGCATGACGCTATCGCGCAACGCTTCCGACATGCCAATGGGAAAATTGGGTGTTGACTCTACAAACCACATTTGGCGAATAGAATCGGCATCTGTTTTCTTGAGTTGTAGCTTAATAGCCGAAGCATTGGCATCGGTATCCGGTTCAAGATAAAGATAATTGTCCGAAGATTGAATAGAAAAACGGATAAAATACGCATTAGGATATGCTCCATTTGCAACCGGAAGAAATTCCCATTTACAATATGTGTTATCGTTTACGTCCTGTATAATTTTGTCGCCGGCTTTAGGACGATGTGAACTTTCGCTCATCACCAATCCGGAATAGGCATTGGCCAGATAAAAAAAATTATCTCCGGATGCCACGGCAGTCCAACGTTGCGCATCTACATTGGTTTCCGTCCAAGTGATAACATCAGCTTTTGCGTCAAGCGACGAGTTGGTTGTGGTAAGCGATTTTCCGGCTGCATAAAAGGATGCTATTCTGTAAGTTTTTCCTGAAGAAATTTGAGCAAAAACCGACGAAAAATGAAAAACAAAAAATGAAAAGAAAAAAATTATAAATATGCGTTTCATTGATTTTTAAATTTTTTTTCACAAAGTTTTTTATAAATGATAACGAAAAAAATTGATCTAATTTTTCAAAGTATTCTTTCTACTTAAAGTTTTCAGTTTTACAAGCAAAAGAATGCAAAGTTTTCCCCTAGTCAATTATATATTTGCATGTTGTTAAAGATTGCTTTGTTTTCACCGAAATCAGATAAATACCTTTTGAATAAGAACTTAAATCCAATTGTTGCCTGGCTTGCAGACTCTTTTGATTGAACAGCAACTTTCCGCAAATGTTATAAACTTGAATGTTACACTCATCATTATCTGTAAGATTCGCGATTTCAATGTTCACGATTCCGCGTGTTGCAGAAGTTACAGGATAAATTTTAATCTCAGAAGAAGAATTTACCTGATCAATGCCATTGGGATCGGCTCTGAATAACTGGCTTTTCGGAATAATTTCACGAGATTGAAACGCACTTGCCCATTCCAATTTGCACGAAGCCGTATTCCGGTTATCAAAAAATTCCACTTTGATTTCCGATTTTTCACCGCCAATCAGCGAAATTTTACCGGTTGCCGTCGCTATATTACCGACCCAATTATCGATAATCAATTGATCGTTTACCCAAAGTCGACTGCCAAAGTCGCTTGTTAAATAAAAGGTATAAATACCGGAATATCGCGGCATTACTTTCCCTGCCCATCTTACCGAAAAATTATCGGGATTAGTAATTTCGGCAACCGGCGCATTTGCACCCCAATTGAAGTTCACTGTTGTATCTGTACGAGTTACGACCTGTTCTTCAAAGTTTTTACCATTAAAATAAGTTCCAGTCAAACCGTCTCCATTCCCTTCTATGCCGCCCGGGTTGACCGTAAGTCCATTTGCTTCGCGAATAAGTTGAAAAATATGGTCGGGGCGAACAACTACATAGTTTGTGTCGAGCGTATTGGCCACATTTTTAAAACTTGTCGGAGTAATGTTGTTCCACGGAGCTGCCTGAATAATTATGAAGCGCGGAGTTCTGCCACTCCAACCCGAAGCAGCAGAGGCAATATGGTCTATCATAGCCTGTTCGCCATTACAGTAATTACACGAAAGCGGTTTTCCCGGCAACAATTGATTGTAAATAACAAGAGCACCTCCGGTATTTTGAGCAGTAACACCCAACAAAGTTGGTGCATTGTTTGCATAAATGTTTCCAACACTGCCATTGATGCCGCCAGTTATCGTATTCCAAACTGTAATAACACGAATACCGGCTTTCACATTATATTCTTCGGTCTTTTTCACAAAATTTGCCAGTGCAGCGGGATTCCAATTATTGGGATAAGTATAGCCATAGCCCGAAGGTCCGGAAATCAAATTATCATTATCTGTCGCTGATTGATGATAATAATTCAATGCGCCCGGCATGGCATCAACCATCGATGGAGACAAAGTCCATCCCATGGGGACGGAACATCTGTCAGGATTATTCCATACTTTTCGCATCAAGTGTTCAACATACTGCAAATTATCGCCATCACTCAAAATAAAAGCAACATAAATTTTATTTTTCAAAGCCGGTTTTGCAGGCATTGGATGCGGATCTATATCTCGTGGCATCCCGCTATGAAAAGTCAAGTTAGAACAATAATCGCTTGCAATAGTTGTAAATCCGTAATTAGAAACACGCGTTACGCCCGGTTCTTCTTCGGGCCACCAGCCGATATAATTTGCTCCGGCTGGCATAGAAGCCAAAAACTTATTGAGTAAAGCACTTTCCTCTGAAACTTTTGGATCGAGCCAAACAACAGCTATTCCCAATGCTGAGACATATTCACGCAACGAAGCTTTGTGAAAAATGGGGTCCAACCCAACCAACAAACGCTTGTCCATATTTTGCCAAAGAGAATCGTACATCATTTGGTAAATTTGAAGTTTGCTTGTGAATCGACCACGCAAATCCCTGAGAATTGGAAAATTAAATGGAGCAGCCGTTAATCTGCTCAAAAGTGTCGGAGAAGCTACCAGTGCATTCAGGTTTTTTGCCATTGAAGCAGCCAAATTTACCGTATGGAGTTGGTCGGGATCATACACTATTAAACCTGAAACTTCGGATTTATACTTCGACAACACTGTCCAACCGTCCGTTTCGTTATATTTCACCCCTAAAGAATTGAGCCAAGTATAGGCGCCTTCGGCAAGTGCATCTCCTTCATAAGAAAAAATACGCGGTTGTCTGCGGTTAACAAGTCCTTTGAGGGACGAAAAAAGGTACAATTCTGCATCAGAATTATTGTTGTTCAGATAAATCAAATCCTGTGTTGATGCCGATGCAGGAAAAGAAGGCAACAACTGGCCTTCCGGCCATGAAATTTGCGCAAAAGAAACCGTTAAAATACAAAATGCAAAATTTAAAATTACAAGGAAACGTTTCATTTTTTATTGTGTTTTTATTTTGATTATTTCTGATTAAATTCTATTTGGTCATTGAATAGGGCAAGTCGCTTTTCTCTATTCCCCGCTTTTTATTCGGAATATTACTCATTCTGAAAAGTAGTTTTACTCCTTTTTTCAACGAATCGATATTTAAATAATTGTGGGTGTAGCTTTTGCCGTTTATTTTCAAATTATCCACATAAACATTTTCGGTATTATTGTTAGTTGACAGTATTTCAGTTGTTTTTCCATTTGATAAATGCAAAACAACCTTCGAGAAAAGCGGCGAACCTATAACATATTGTCCGCTACCAGGACAAACAGGATAAAAGCCAAGCGCTGAAAATACGTACCACGCCGAAGTTTGACCATTATCTTCGTCGCCACAATAACCGTCGGGCGTAGGAAGATATAATTTATCCATCACTTGCCTGACATGATATTGCGTTTTCCATGGTATACCTGCATAATTGTAAAGATAAATCATGTGCTGAATCGGCTGATTTCCGTGTGCATAATTTCCCATATTCATAATTTGCATTTCACGGATTTCGTGTATGGTAGAGCCGTAATAGCTATCATCGAAAACAGGTGGTAAAGCAAAGACCGTATCAAGCATTTGATTGAACATCTTCGTTCCACCCATCAAATTGATTAACCCTTGAGGGTCGTGAAAAACGCTCCAAGTGTAATGTAAAGCATTCCCTTCAGTAAAATCGCCGCCCCATTTAAATGGACTGAATGGTTCCGAAAAATATCCGTCATCTTTTCTTCCTTGCATTAAATTGTATTTCGAACTGAAAAGATTGCGATAATTCCGGCTTCTTTGGGCATATATTTCTATTTCACTTTCGGGTTTGCCAAGTGCTTTCCCCAATTGATAAATGCACCAGTCATCGTAAGCATATTCGAGCGTGCGGGCTGCACTTTCGTTGATGCCGACATTGCAAGGCACATAACCCAGGCGGTTATAATATTCGTAACCTAAACGGCCTGTAGAAGAAACTTGCGGATGAACATGGTTGGCAGTATAGGTAATTCCTTCCCATAAAGCGTCGGTATCCTTCACCTTGATTCCTTGTAAAAATGCATCCGCAAGAACTGAGGCAGAATTATTTCCAACCATGCAGCCACGATGTCCCGGACTTGCCCATTCGGGGAAAAAGCCGCTTTCCTTGTAAGCATTGATTAAACCTTCCTGCATCATCGCATTCATTTCGGGATAAAGCAAATTGAGCAAAGGAAAAAGACAGCGGAAAGTATCCCAAAATCCTGTGTCAGTAAATAGGTAACCCGATTCGGTTTTGCCGTTATACGGACTATAATGCACTACTCCGCCACTTTTATCATATTCAAAAAAACTGCGTGGAAAAAGCACAGAGCGATACAGACAAGAATAGAAGGTACGCAATTTATCTATATCGTTGCTTTGAACTTCCACTCTACCAAGAATTTCGTTCCAACGTTTTTTACCGATGGTTTTTATTTCTTCAAACGAATGATTTCCGAGTTCTTTTAAATTGATTTCTGCTTGTTCAAAACTGATAAATGAAGATGCTACCCGAGCATGTACCAATTCACCGCGTTTTGTAGAGAAACCAATTATCGAACCTGCGTGGTCGGCTTTCCCTTCCAATTCATTTTCACTAAATTTTCCGTTGATAATTAATGTTTTATAACTAAATTTTTTATCGAAAACAATAACAAAGTAATTTTTGAAATTTTCGGGCACTCCGCCTGAATTTTTTGTCGTGTAACCAATGATTTTATTCTCCTCCGGAATGATTTTTATAAATGAGCCGTTGTTAAAGGCATCCACTACTACATATGAACAATCTCTTTCAGGAAAAGTAAAACGAAACATGGCAGCGCGTTCTGTCGGGGTTATTTCGGTAGTAACATCAAAATCGGCAAGATATACTTTGTAGTAAAAGGGTTTGGCTATCTCAGCCTTATGTGAAAACCAGGAAGCTCGTTCATTTTCGTCGAAAACGGGTTTACCCGTAATCGGCATAATAGAAAATTGTCCATAATCGTTTATCCAAGGACTGGGCTGGTGAGTTTGCTTGAAACCGCGAATTTTATCAGCATCGTAGGTATAGGTCCAGCCATCGCCCATTATACCGGTTTGCGGTGTCCAGAAATTCATTCCCCATGGAAGCGCAACTGCAGGATAAGTATTTCCGGTGGATAAATAATTTTTAGACTGAGTTCCAACCAGCGTACTGACGTAATCGACAGGTGATTGGGAGAACAAAAAATTGAGAACTAAAAATGAAAAATTTAGAACTAAAAAAAATTGTTTCATGCCAGTTAGGATATTTTATTGAATTTAAAAGTTTGTATTCCTGTTTCTGTTTCTATTTTAAGTATATACATTCCAGCAGACAAAAAAGAAACATCTATTGATTTGCCATCCGACAATTTGCCGTTAGCTATTTTTCTGCCCGAGATATCGAAAATCTGTACATTTTTAATCATTCCTACTCCGTTTTCAATTGTTAACTTATTTTTGACGGGATTAGGATAAATATGAATATCTTGCTGCCCAATAACTTTTATTGCCGATTCACCCTCATAAAAAAAATCAACATATCGTCCGAAAAGTTGCCACTCTGCAATTTGTAAATCTGCAGAATTTTTGGTTGCCAATACATTCAAACGAAAATATTTGCAAGTTTTCGCAATTTTTGGTGTGTAGGAATTGGTCTGGGAACGCTCCGAAAATTCAGCATAATACCGTTCATCTAATATCGACCAATTTTCGGCATCGTCAGAGCCGAGCAGTTGCCAGTGAAGTGGGTCGCTATCGGGATTGTCGGGTGCAGAAGTGATTGTATATTGACGTAAAATTGTTTTTTGCGGTAAAACGCCGGTAAGGCTAACGCCATTGCTTGCCATTTGCACCTTAAAAACGGTTGTCGCATCATTATCCATAGCAGGATATTCTGCAGCAAGCCGATAGTCAATATCTACAGCAGGTACTGCTGGCAAATCGTTTGTAACCACATTTAATTTCCCTCGCCAATTTTTCACACGGAAAAAATAAGGCAGATAATAATTTGCCGATTGATTTGTTCCGTAACGGTTGAAGTCGCCATTATAGTTTTTACTCACCGAATACAGCAATTCGCCGTTTATTGAGAACTGTTGGTGCAAAGTAGGAATGTAACAAATAAAATTATTGGAAGTAATTTCAGCGGGTAGCTGACCTACTTTCCGGCGATTGGTAAAGGGTCCCACCGGTGAAGCAGCATCGTGAACAAAGGAATTCGGGCTAAAACACGGCTCCTGTTCAAAAGCAAAATATTTACCGCCATCTTTAAAAACAAAAATCGCATTGTTCAACAATTGGTGTCCAGCATTCCACCAGCCATCCGTATCACTTTCCGCCCAATCATGTGTGGTTGTCCATTTTTTTGTTGCCGCATCATAAAATTCCCAAGTTCCCGTTAAATCTCCATCGATATTTCGAGCCACAAAAGTAGCGCTCACGCAAATGCCAAAATTTCGTTCGCCGTAGATATACACCACACCATCATCGTCGTCAAAAGCGATATTTGCAAATCCAACTTTTCCGGTATAACGGTCTTTTGCCACTCGTAGCAGTTGCAAATTGGGCAACGAAAACACAGCCACATCCACTCCAACGCTTTGCATCCCCCATTGTCCGCCTCCGGCATTGACAGTATGTTCGAGCAAAATTTGTAATTCAGGCGTTCCGTTACGGTAATAAACGTGCCCGCCCATAGGCCAATACCATTCTTGACCATCAGGAAGCGGATTGCCATTTGCATCAGTACAGCGAATTGCAGGCTCTATTTGCCCAAGATTTTTACCAGCTGTCAATAGGCGAAATGCGCTAAAATCGAGACCATCTTGTGTCATCAAAGCATTGCGCAAAAATTGGGCAAGTTCAGTCAAGCGGTTTCGCTGCGAATTGACAACACCACAATCGTAATCGCCCCAAGTCCATACGCTTCTACCATCAGGTAAAAGCGTAGAAATACCAACATCGCCACCATTCCAGCCATAGTAACGCTCGAAGAAACCATCGAAATCCTTGTCGGCAAAATATTTCGTGGAAAAATTACCGGTAATGGATTGCCAATTATACGTTTTTGGAGCGGGAAAGCTATTTGTGTTATTGACCAACACATGAAACGGCTCACTGACAAAAAGTTGATTTATGGTATTCGACGGATCTTCGCCGGTTGCATATTTGAGTGAAAAATCGCCAGTATTTTCATTTGTAACAATTGCAAAAGAAAAATCAACTACAAATGTATTGCGACTGCTGAATGTTATTTTATCGAGTGCACGTCCGCCCCACCAATAATATCCGGCTGGCGTTTCGAGATTTCTGGAAAGATAATCGCTGTAAAATTGGCAATAAGCAAATTGTCCTTTCACCGTGTCGCCATTCGAAAACGCAATGGTAAAGTCACCACCTTTTCCCGCCACGCACCAACCGACCGGTAACAATAGGCCAAATAGATTCCGCGTTTCGCCACGAATGCCAGTTGCCGCACTCCACTTCAACGACAAGTCGAACTCAGAAAAATTATCAACCGTATATGTTTGCGAATGAACACTCAAAAACAAGCACAAGGGGGAAAAAAGAATCAATAAAAATCTATTCATCTTTTTGTGAATTTTACAGATTGTATTCCGTCGTCAGTTTTTATTTTCAAAAAATATACGCCGATTGGCAACTTTGAAATTTCTACATACTTACCTTCAGCCAATTGGCAATTCATTATTTCTTTTCCAGATAAATTTATAATTTCCACACTTTTAATCGACAATTCGGTATTGTCGACAATCAACCTGTTGTTTGCAGGGTTGGGATAAACATTCAGTTTATAGTTTTTTTTTACAGTTTTAACTCCTGACGCGTTACTGCTTTTATTATCAAAAACATATGATCCTGACTCGAGTTCCAATACAAAACGTTTTGTTTCGGTAGTAAAATTAATAACACCTTCCACTTTTTCAGCAGCTACTCCATTTTGATATACCTTTATTGTATCGTTGTATCTTGGCAAATAAAGTGTTGCAGTTGTATTTGCAGGAACAGTGAGTACATAGCGGTAGTTTCCGTCAGCTAAGCGTTCCCATTTGATTTTAATTTTTCCATAGTACGAACCAAAAGAAGCATCAACCATAGTGATTCTTTCATTTTCGGGCACATCTCGCAAATCGGGTGTAGGTTGGAGAAGGAAATGCTTAAAGCCCGGATTTTTTTCATCTGCTTCTATACCGGCCATATATCGGAACTTCCACTCAGAAACTGCACCATAAGAATAATGATTGAAAGAATTCATGGACGGATCACCAAAACCGCTGGCAATGGTGTATGAATTCCAACGTTCCCAAATGGTAGTTGCTCCTTGATCAACACTGTAAAGCCACGAAGGATTATTACGCTGCAACAAGAGATTATAAGCCACATCCGAAGCTCCAAACTTGCTCAAAGTTTGATTTAAAATACCGGTGCCGACAAATCCGGTACTTAATTTGTTCCCGTTGTTCCGAATTTTTTCAACCAAATGATTGACAGCATTCTGTGTTTTTTCGGCATTCGGGAATAAATCATTCTGCAATGCAAGTAAATATGCAGTCTGTGTATCCACAGAAAGGAATCCGTTACGCGAATTAACGTATCGCGATTGAAATTCTGATTTGATATTGTTGTAAAGCGTTTGATATTTGGCGGCTTTTTGGGCATAAAAATCATTAGCCGATTGGCTCAAAGCCGCAGAAATTTTCGTCATAAGCTGGGCAACATAAGCATAATAACATACGCTGATAAAACGAGGATTTGTTTCTTCATAAGCCAACCAGTCGCCATATTGTGTATTACCACCATTGTAAAGATAGCCGTCAAATTGCTGAGTTGCCATCCAATCCATAAATTTTTCCATAGAAGCGTAATTGCTGTTCAAAACTTCTTTGTTTCCATACATTAAATACATATTCCACGGAACGATAATACCAGCTTCTGCCCAAGCCGTACGGCCTGAACCTACGCCCCAATTATATGGTACTACCGAAGGATAAGTACCATCGGGTTGTTGGCTGTCCAGCACATCTTTTGCCCATTTATTGAAAAATGATACAACATCAGCATTATAAGCAGCAGCGCGTGAAAAAATTTGCGTATCGCCCATCCACCCTAAACGCTCATCACGTTGAGGACAGTCGGTAGGAACACTCAAAAAATTGCTTCTCTGACCCCATATTATATTGCTATACAATCTATTAACCATTTCATTGCTTGTGGTAAAAGATGAATTTTCTTCATTTGCCGTTCCTACCACTTCACCATTAACATATTCAAAGTCGGTATTTTCCGTAGCAGTAATTTCACAATAACGAAATCCGAAAAAAGTCATGGAAGGATTGAAAATTTCACCCATGGCATCTCCTTTCAGAATGTAATTCAATGTAGCTTTGGCCGAGCGAAGATTTTTCAAATAAAGCGTTCCTTTGGCGTTATCGTTTCCACGTCCACTTTCCCCTGAATCGTTCAACATTTCGGCAAATCGAGCACGGACTTTTGTTCCACTTGATCCTTTTACCTTAAACTTAATCCAACCTGCAAAATTTTGACCGAAGTCTATTATTGCCGTTTCCCCTTTTTGCAAAGAGAAAGGCTGAGATGCTGCAAACATACGCACTATGTTTATTTGTCCGTAAGTTGAGGCATCAGGATTAATACCATTATAAATGACAATGGATTTCGGTTTTTGTTCCAAAGATGTTCTCACCCGAACAGGCTGTCCGATAAATGCCAACATATCACCTGTGAAATAGTTATTTACATCTGTTTCAAGCCAATCAGAATCGTCAAAATCACTGGTAGTCCAATTACTTTCTTTCCGAGCATCATAATTTTCACCATCATAAATATCAGCCATTCGTATGGGAGAATTGGTTGTAGCTTTCCAATTGGAGGTGTTGGTTACAAATGTTTCAGTTGTTCCATCGGAATATGTTACCAAAATTTTAGCAATAAAAGCAAGCGGATGCACTCCATATTCATTGTGAGCAATGCGTCCTGTGAACCAACCAGAAGAAACTTCCGCTCCTATGGCATTTTGTCCCGATTTGAGCAAATCTGTTATATCATAAGTTGAATAAAAAACGGTTTTGCGATAATCTGTCCATCCGGGTTTCAGTTCGTCATAAACGATATTGCCATCGGATTGCGGTGTGCCAACACGTCTGCCATTGATAAACATATCGTAAATTCCCAAAGCTGAAGCATAAATGCGGGCTGACTTTATGGGTTTTGCGATGACAAATTCATTACGAAACATGGGAATTCCCTGTACTTCGTTTTGCAACACCCGAAAATCGGCATTTCCGTTTGCCATTAAGTCCATTTTGGTGTTTCCGTTCACCATGATGGTATTGGCTTCCTCAAAATCGTTTGAACCATTTTCAAAATTTTCGGTAAAAGTTTTTGGTATGCCGTTTTCGGAGTATTTATACTCAATATTGTCAACATAAGCATGTTCGTGTGTTCCATTATCGCCGGTATAAACGCGAAAGCCGATGAACCCATTCTGCAAAGCCGGACTGTTGTATGTGTCCACAAGTACGCCATCAAGATAGGTATAAATCACATTATCAACCACATCTATTTTTAATCTTCTTTCATGATTAAGGATTTGTTCCGTTGTAAATTGCGCTGGCAACGGAATATCTGCTATAGCAGTTGCATTCCCATCTATAAAAATGTGTCGGCGCAAAATGGGATGACTTACCTGATAAGTATTTATTGCCCACATATACATATTATTAGCATCTTTGGCACCAAAAATTACTCCTGCATTCTGATCAATTACCGTTATATCGCAGGCGAGCGTAAAGCTCACAGGTTCGGTACTTTCAGATTTTTCTTTTATTTTCAGCCAATGGGCTCCACTCCAACCCGATTGCATTAGTCCCGTTTCAAAAAAAGCTTCTTCATATGACGAAATTTTGGTGCCGTTTTTATCCCACACATCAACTTTCCAAAAATAGCGGGTGGAAGGTGAAAGAGCAGAACCAGCATATTTTATTCCAACAGAAATATTGGAATTAATTTTTCCCGAATTCCAAACTACTTTAGTTCGATCGCCATCGAACAATGCAATTTGATAAGCTGTTTGGCATTGCCCAGTTTCATCCGATTCCATTTCCCAACTGAATTGCGGATTTGGTGCATCAATTCCAATAGGATTTTTCAAATATTCCACCCGAAGATTTTGTATTGTTGTGGTTGAATACACATGAAAGCTGAGAAAAAATAAAATTCCGCACAAAAGCAACCACTTAATTTTCATAATATTTTAAACTAATTTGTATGAATGAATCAATAAATTATTTTCAATGTTTTTCCGTGTAAACGAACAAGATATATTCCGCGAGCAGGCAAAGCAATCTTCAATGTGCTGCTTACTGATTTTTGTTGTTTGAAAAGTCTCCCATCTATACTATAAATCTGAACATTTTCACCTGACAACAAACCATTGATAATAAGATTTCCGTTGCTTACATAATAGATAAAATTTGTCTCCTTGTTTGGTGAATCTACAAAATTTGTTTCATTGCTTTGTTCTTCGGATGTAATATAAATTCCAACGTCGATTAACTGCCCACCTGCAGTTTGTGTACATTTTGCCGCCAATATATTCCAACCTTCGTGTAATAAATTTTTGTCGAATTCAAAATACTGGTAAGCTGTAATATAGCCTTCACGGTGCAAAGCAAGTTCGTTATTGAGATAAATTTCGCAATCTTCATCGTGCCAAATGTAGAAATAGGTTTTATCGAGCGCTTCCAAATCTTCACTGTTCACATAAAATTTCTTTCGAATAAATATCTGATTGGAAGTCCAAGTGGTATTTTGCAGGTTTTGTTCTGTTCCAAAAGGTGCTTTCCCCGATTGCCAACCACTGTCATCAAAAGTATTTGTGTACCAATTTGAAGCGGGCGAGTCGAAAGTGTATTGCCAAGTTTGCGCCGTATCGTTTTTCAACGAAATCGGCAAAATAGCTTTCCGTTGCTGAGCAATTTCGTCGAACCATGTAAAACGGTCTACTATGTATTGTTTTACAAAATCGATATATTCGTTATACGTATTAAAAAGTGCATCTTCAAACCAAACTTTACGGTTCAAAGAATTCCATCTTGCAAAATTTAATGCTTGAGATTGCTGCAAAAGGGCTGAATTTTCGTCCATGTATTCGAGCAAATGTTGCTGCAAATTATCGCTTTTAACCTCTTTCCATAAACGTCTTAATACTGTTTGAGCCGTATCTGTTTGCATAATTTTTCTGAACCATTCCAGCGCAACACCGAAATTTGTTTTCAAGGTTTCGCTGTAGCGTGGCACTCTTTCATTGGTCAAAAAGGCCTGGTCATAATCCCAAACAGGGCCAAAATAAAGTCTATCATCTCCCCGTTTTTTATAACAGGGAATACACCAGTACGAATCGCAATTGCCGCTCAGCTCGGAATGAAGATAATACTTTACTGCGCTTTCAATATCGATGTACTTTTCAAGTGCCTCATTTGTGTTGGTAAACAACGAATTTTCCAATACACCGACATGATTTTCTATCCATTTTTTTTGTTCAGGCAAAATTTCGTCGCTGTCAGGGGATTTAATCGTAAATGGGACTCCACGCTGCGTAGTAAAATGCACCGGCTCCTGGTCGGCATAAGCGTCAATTTCGAGTTGATAACCGCCAGAAATATTGTAAGGATCGACATCGGCAGTTGTCATTTCATCAATATTCACTCTATTATTGTCCACATCAACATTGTCGCTTGCCATGAATGTTCCATAATAAAACCCATCCAAAACAACATCAACCATAACACATGAAGGAGTAAATTCAAAACCGAGCGCTTTGCTCATTTCAAAAGCTAATCCATTGCGTAGCAAAGTTTTATCAACTGCAAGAGCTATCAATGTCCAGTTTTTTGCTTTGGCAGGCATTCCCAGAAAATGTTGCTTTGCATTGAATTTAATTTTAAAAGATTTCTTTTCCATGAAATCCCAAGAAGAATTTCCTCTTCCACGCACTTGTGCATCAAAAATCTCAACCAAATCGGCATTTGAAACCGCCACTTTTGCCGGAACATAAGTTTCCTTGTTTACAAAATCAAATTGCCCAGCCGTCTCCAGATATATGGTCGGCAAATTTGTAAGTTTTGGATAATTGATGGTTTGTAAATTCAGATCAGTATAAAATTCGAGCTCGGCAATGCTGCAACGATGGTCGGGATTCATACAACGCACATAGCGAAAAGTTTGAGGGGTAGTAATATCGTAAGTAATATATTCGCCGGCATTAGGCGTTTGAGTTACAGTAAAAAGTGTGACGGGATTAGCAAAATTAGGATTATCTGCTCCTTGAAACTGAGTACCGACAAATTGCTCATTCCGGTCGGGCATAGGATAAATGCGGATTTTTCGGATGGGAAAATTTTCTCCCAAATCAAGTCCTACCCACCCACTAACATCATGAGCCATAAAACTGGTTGCTTCGTTCGTGTCGAAAGCATTGTAAGCGTGGCGAGTGTAATTATCGTCGGGAACAGTCGACATAACAACGCCACGGAGTTTTTGATAGTCGGCTAAATTTTGCGCACACAAAAACGAAATAAATATACTGAAAATTAATAAGTTGAGTATGGATAACGAGCGTTTCATATGATCAGTTTTAATGTCTCGGACTGGTTGTTTTTATATTGAATTGCCACCACATAACATCCCAATTTTTTCATCAGAAATGAAAATGGAGCATTGTTTTTGCAAGCTATGAGGCATCCATTTGTGTCGTATAAACTGACTGTGTTTATCTCGTATCCCGTGATAACTACTTGTCGGCTTTCAACCGAAATTTTTGCTTTTTCAGCATTTTGTATAGTTTTAAATCCCATACCGACAGGCTTTATATAAGCGGGCTGATATTCTGTGCTAACAGTTAAAACATCTCTTCTGTTACCCGGCACAAATTCAACTGAGGTGGTGTACATTTCGCGGGGATTGACTTCAGTTTCGCTGTGATGAGCATGAAAAGCCATCCGCAATTGTCCGTCTTTGTCGGTAAAAAGGCAATGATGGCCGGTGCCGTAAAGTCCATCGGGTTTTTGCAGTATGGGATTGTTAGGATTTTTCACCCAACCACCGGAAATATTGTCAGTATAAGCATAACCCACACCATATTTTTGACTTCGGTAATCGTTTGCCGAATAAGTTAAATAATACAAGCCATTATGCTTAATACAAAACGGGCTTTCGTTAACTTTTCCCATATCGGCTTCCCAACCTGAAGTATTCGCAGCAAAGCAAAGATGCAATGTGTTGGTTTTTATGGTTTTATAATCTTTTTCAAGTTCTGCCATCCAAATTGCATTTCCATCAGTAAAACGGACAAAGAAAAGATAAGGGGTTCCATCATCATCAATAAACAGAGAATTGTCAATACCTTTTTCTTCGAACATAGGTTGCTGAATGTCTTGTACAAATGGGCCCAGCGGCGAACTGGAAGTTGCCACACAGATATGTTCATCGGCGGAATAATACATGTAAAACTGTCCGTTGATGAAATAGACTTCAGGCGCCCAAAACCAACGATCGGCATAAGAATTGTTTTTATGCAGGGCAAGATTAGACTGCTTTGTCCAAAATTTCAAATCGTCCGAAGTATAAACCACTATTCCATCAGCATCTGAAGTACCGTAAGCATAATATTTATTTTCATAACAGAGAATAAATGGGTCGGCAAGAGGTAACTTTTGCTGACCTAATGCAAAATGCAAAACAAAAAAAACAAAATAAAGAGATAAAAATAAACGTTTCATTTCAGATATAAAATTAGGGTAATATTTATCTTACGATACTTTCGTTTCAGCTTTTCAAAAAAATTTTCTTTATTTTCGGCATATCGCTTTCACTTTAATTTTCTATTACTTTAACCGATAATTTTGAGTCGCAGGGTTGAAGAGGTAAATCAATTGTAAGCGTTTTAGTTGCAGAATTGTACTGAAATTTTCCTTTTTTCCCATCAATAAATTTAACTGCTAAAGGTTTCGGTCTTGCTAAAAGTTCGAGACGATAAACACGTTTTGCAGGCATACCTGCAAATGTTCCTTGTCGTGGATAAATGGTATAAATTCCCTCAACATCTTTTTTCGATTGTGTAATTTTAGTAAAAGTACAGGCTCCTGTCTCATAATTATCATTATCATTTTCATCTTCATAAAGCAAAAATTCACCTGATTTACCAGGAGCAAACTGTAAAATAAGTGTATCGGGACGTTGCTTCAAATGACCGATTTTTGGATATTTAGGAATAATTGCCCCCTCGCGGTAATAGTATGGAATTTGACTTCGGCTAAAACTCCGGTTAACTACCCGATTTCCTTCGAGTAACTCTCCTGTAGAAACTTCGTACCATTTCCCTTTAGGCAACCAAACGGTTTGAGTTACCAAATTGGTACCTTTGTCCGACTTAACTATTGGCGACACTAGAATATCATTTCCAAACATGTATTGACCTTCGTAACGATAAGCTTCTTCGAGTTCTGGGTAATCGTAATACATGGGACGACAAAGTGAAATTCCCGTATCATAAGCGTAGCGGGAGTAAGTATAAATGTAAGGGATCAGCGAATAGCGAAGTTCCAAAGCCTGACGCATTAGAGAAAAATTTGGATAGCGCCAAATACGTCGTTCGATATGGCGGGCATTGGTAGCGTGTGTTCGCATGATGGGCGAAAAAACACCGTATTGAATCCAACGCAAATACAGTTCAGGATCATTGTCGCCGCTTTGCTGATGACCTCCTATATCATGGCTCCAATAGCCATAACCAACATTGGAAGCAGTGGCCGTAAAATAAGGCTGAAAAGCAAGCGAAGGAAAAGTTGCATACGTATCACCGGAAAAACCTATCTGATAGCGATGATTACCTAACCCTCCCCAGCGATGAAAAATGATAGGACGTCCTTTACGTTGTAATTTTTTGTCTGTAAAAAACACATGGTTCAACCAAAACGTATTTCCCAAATCAGGCTCGTTGCGGGCTATCATCCATTGTTGCCAATCAATCCACCAAAAGTCCACTCCCAAATTTTCGAGAGGTCGAAGTATGTATTTGAAAAACTCTTGATAAAATTGTTTGTTTTCGATGTTCCACGGAATGGTTTGTCCATCAGTAACTTTCAAACTGGCTGCTAATTTCTCGTAATTATCCTCTTTCGGAAAAATGCCCTCAGCAGGATGGAGATTAAGCGTTGTTTTCAAGTTTTGTTGGTGAAGCCATGCAATAAAGCCGGCAGGGTCAGGAAATAAAGCTTTATTCCACGACCAGCCAGTCCATTCCGTATTGTCGGTACTGCCAGTTTTACCATTCCTGTGCCAGTCCATGTCTATAACCATTACATCGATAGGAATATCGTTTGCCTTAATTTCATTCACTATGTCGATAAAATCCTGTTGCGAATAGCGCTGGTATTTTGAATACCAGTATCCAAACGCATAAAGTGGTGGCATGGGAATCTTTCCTGCAATGCGGGTAAAATCGTATAAGGCTTTTTTATAATCATGCCCGTAACCGAGAAAATACCAGTCGAGTGAGTGGGGATCTTTTCGTTGTGCTACCCAATTAATTCCTTCGCTTCCGTCGAACATCAGGCTTAAACTGCCGTCATTTCGCCTTTGTTTTTCATCTATCACTGCCCAGCCCGAACGGGAAAGTAAACCATCTTCGAGCCAACTGCGCACATCACCTTCAGCATTATCCAAAGTTCTTGTCGTGCCTTTCAGATTAAACGGATCTTTTTTACCTGGATACCAAATCACATCTTTACCATTCAACTTCAAAGCAATTTGCAAATTTGGATGGACTGAGTCGTTATTGACAGGATAAGAACCAATTTTATATCGCAACTCAAGTTTATCTGTAGTAATAATCAAATAACCATTTTCGTTGTGTGAAGTGAAAAAAGGAACAGGCAAATCGCGATTGACAACCACAAATGATGCTCTATCTTCAAACAAATTTAGAGCGCTCCATTCTATGCGGACAAGTTCAGGCGTCAGCACAGTAAAACGCATATTGCCAGATGTAACAATGGCAGCAGGATTTGCTTTCGGGTTATTTTCCGCATAAAGCGGTTGATAAAAAATAAACGCAAGCATATAAATCAAAAGAAATAAATATTTTTTCATGCTATGTGTGTTATAATTAAATGAATCAAATTCTTTAACAAAACTCCTAAAACCTTTGATTAAAATCGGTCTTATCGTTTAAATCACTTACAATACCACAATTTTCTGAGTTTTTTGGAAACCTGAATCTGTAACTTTTATTATGTAAGCACCTGACGACAAAGCTAAGAAATCATTGTTTTTTGTAAGCAATTTGTTGTATAAATTTTCCCCTAATAACGAGAAAATATTCACTTTTGCGTTTAAAAATGGGTTATTGCAATTAATATTCACTCCTCCCTTTGAACCCGAAACAGTAATTCTCTCTTCATTCGCACTATTTACACTTGTCCCATTTTTCATAATGCGAATAATGGTGTATGAATAGGCTGGAAAATTATAAGCAAAAGAAGCGTTTTCGAGAGTGATTTTTGAGAATTGGGGAATAATTTTTTCAGGTTGCTCAGGGGTATTATCACCACTCAAAGCAGCCGTTAATTGAATAACATCAGCCATCCCTTTTGGATTGAAATTCTGTATATTAAAGCTTTGATTGACATTTGTCGGTTGTGTGTTGACAATGTGAAGCACCAGCGTTTGAGCATTTTCGTCAGTAGTGGCCGTAACATCAAGCGTTAAACCTCTTGATGTTTGTTTTACGCGTTTCGGCAAATGATTTTGGGCTGCCATTTGTTGTGCATAATATGTTGGCATTCCCCACACTTGCGAAGGAGTAAAAAATATCTGACCTTGATCCCATCCGTTGTCATTTTGCAAATAAGGCTGAAGTGCATTCGCAGCGCAAGAAGTCAATACAAAATCTCCCATGCGACGCACGGTATTCAACACAGTAGCATGAGCCAGAGCACGCTGAAAATTATGAAGATTTCCATTTTCTTCAAAAATAGCGCATTTCATATTGGTATTGACATCCCATTCTTTAAATTTTTCTTGCATTTTTCGCAATTCCGTTTCTATTGTTTTCCCCGATGTCAGTTCATCTGTCCATGGATGGTAGTCCCAAAAATCGGCTTTACCGTTAAATGCATTAAAAACACGTTGTGAATTGGTGGATTCAGGACGCCACCATGCAGAATTAATAAATTTTAAATTTGGGTCTTTTGCTTTCATCGCATTGAATAAATCGAGAAAACGTTCAATATAATGTGTGTATTCTGCAGTAACATCACCATTAAAAAGAACTTCTTCATTTCCTATTTCTATGTACTTAACCCTGTAAGGCTCTGGGTGTCCATTTTCGGCGCGTTTTGCTCCCCATACTGTTGATGTCTCGCCATTCAAATATTCAATCATATCAGCGGCATCCTGAGCTGTTTCTTCGATATTAATAGCAAAAGCAGGTTCAAAACCAGCAGCTTCGCAAAATTTCAAAAAATCTTCAATTCCAAAACCATTTGTCGAAAACGGATACCAATGTCCACGGTAAGGTGGTCGTAAATCGGGATCGCCTATCATCTTTTTGAACCTATATTCTGGAGCATTCACCATTGTTCCTCCGTAACGGAGAAAAGTAAGTCCTTGTCCAACCATAGCATTTCCAATATCGGCACGACAAGGCAAATTGTGAAACCGTTCTTCTCCAACTCCTTCGAGTACTACCTGATCAATCCACAGTAAACCTTCGTTTTCTATCCAAAAGGCAAAACGCGCATTGCTGTCAGTGGCGGTTGAAGTGAGTTGAAACGGATATTTTGCCCATGAAGAACCGATATTTTTCAATTTCTGTGAAGCATAAATTGACTGACAATCAGCACTCAGCAGAGCGACAGTAACATCTCCTGAAAAATTTGCACAACGAAGATACATGCGTCCCTGAAACTGTTGTCCCGTTTTTACAGCAATACCCCAACGATTCAGTCCTCCATTTATTAAACCTGCTCTGCCACTACCATCTGCAAAAACAATTTTTTGTGCTGCCGTACCGTTAAATGGGTCTTGGTGTTCGCGAATAAAAGTTGCATTTGGATTTTCGCGAAGAATATCCCACTGACCGCTTCGAGTAACAACACCCGAAAAAGGTAAATCAGTCCAGTCTCCATTTGTTTTTATTTTTAAATTCCGGAACGAAACATTAGAACGCCATGTACGTAAACCAATTTTACCAGAAAGAAAAGGAACATTGTTATCAACATAATCAACATTGGGAGCAATAGCATCATTCACATAAATTCTGATTCGGCTGCCTGACAATTCAACCCGGAGTCGCGTCCACTCATCAGAGTTGAAATTAACGGCAGTATTGCCAAGCGGCTGCCAATTGTGCTGATGTTTACCGAGAATTATTTCATGTGTAATGGCATTCAACCCTATTTCGTAACCATCCCAATTGTCGGCACCAATTCCCGGATTATTTACTCGCAGGATGAGTGCAGCACTTTCGCAGACATCATTAAATTTCATTTCAACCTCTATGCTACCATCAGAAAAGGATGAATGATGCAACAATTTCGACCCATCATCTGCGGTTACTGACAACGCAGATGATGAGACAGACCAATTGCCTCCGTAATCGTCAAATTCATCAAAACTCATGCTTTGAGAATCTTCCTCGAAACTTTCTCCAAAAATTTTCTGGTCATACAATCCGCCATAAATTTCATGATTGACATCTTCGATACAAGACCCATAAAGATAAGGAGTAATCGTATTTTCGACTGTAGCGACATCAATAGTAACAGGATTCTGAGCAAAAATAATGTTCAGCGACACAATAAAAAGGTATAAAATAGAGAGTTTTTTCATGGTATTATTGTGTTAAAATCCTGGTTTTTCAATTTCAAAATTGATGTATTTCAGTCAGCTGTAAAACATTTTTTATTTCATTTTTTCTTCCAGCATCTTTATAAAATATCCACCTACCACAGAACGTGCCTGAAAACCTGATTGTTTGGCATCTGTAGTCCAAAACCAGTCGGACATCGGAACCCGTGTCGGGGTTTCGTTTACATATTTATAGAGAGGCGAAATAAATTCTTCGAAAGTTGCCTTATCATTTGCCAAAGTTGCCGTCCAAATAATCCAATCGGCTTTGGAGTAGGCTTTACGATTGTCAAGAGGTAAACCATATTTGTTTTGTTTTGTCAGATAATAAGCAATTTCTTTTTCGGCAACTTCCGACGGGAAAATATTAAATTTCAGCAGTTTATCCCAAATCAAATTATATTTCTGGCTCCAAGTTCCCGGTTTATCGAAAGTCAAACGATAATGATCCCCATCATCGGCCATAGTCATCCATTTCGCTGCCATTTCTTTAGCGATGTTGGTATATTTTTCGGCTAAATCTTTCTTATTCAACATATTTGACAAATATCCGTAAGAAGCAATTCCCATAATCGCCTTTATAGACAAATTGGTGTTGTGAGCAAAATGTCCAGCAAAATCATCAGTACAGAGTTGATTTTCGGGGTCTAATCCTTCTTTTACAAGATAATTTGTCCACACAGTAAGAACATCCCAATGTTTTTCGGCATATTTAGCGTTACCTTCGCGTGCTGCCAAAGCTGCTGTAATAATCAACATATTACAAGTTTCCTCCAATGGCATATCCCCACCGTAAGTTTGTCCATTTGCAAGTGGATATGTTCCAATATCATGAGCTGCAAAGGGTTTTGTCCATTTTCCACTTTCGCTGTAATAAAAAATATGATTAAGCAAACCTTTGACCAACTCTGTGTTATATAAAAGATAAAGTGGAGCGGATGGATAAGTAATATCCACTGTCCCGATAGAGCCGTTACTGAAATTTTCTTTCGATAGAAATAAAAGTTCTCCGTTTGGAGCTTGAACAAGTTTATGAGCTGCCACAGACTGACGATAAGCTAATGCACAAAGATCGGCATACTGTTTTCCGCCAACTCTAATAGCGTCTTTCATCAATTGTTGATCAAAAGCTGTACATTTTTTCAACATTTTTTTGTAATCCACATTAGCTTGCTCAAATTGTTTTACTATAGACGACTTCCCATCTGCATTCCAGTATGGACGGAGGTTTTCGCCGAAATACTGAATGGAATACAAATCGTCGTATCCAAGCATAATTTTACCCGTTCCCAATTTTGTTTTACCCAAATCACGTATCAATGCAGTATTAGCGGGATAAACTTCACCTTGTTTTAATTCTTTGCCATCGGTCCCAAACGCAAAGAATTCGAAATTTTTACCGGGATTTGTATTTTTTCCTTTATAAGTATCCTGAATAAATGCATTCCGTAAATTGCCTGTATTGCCCATCATTGGAACAGTATTTTTCTGTTCGGCAACCAAATAAAAGTATCCCCAATCAATTCGCACATCATCTCCTTTTTTGCCGAGAATATTCTGATCTTTGCTGCCGGTTTTAAGAAAAACAAGTCCTTTATTATCTGTAATGCATTCAGAGGCAGCTTTTTGATAAGGTGTATCCAGAGCCCAGTTTGCTGCTGCTTCAAAATATATCTGAACATCGTGCTTTTGCCCGTCATTACTCGAAAAAGAATAGGTTATATAATTTACCGGACGTGACATCAATTTTAAATTATCCATTAACAGTGGCGCCGTAAAAGTCAAGTTCAAATCAATCGGACCGCATGTAAACGCATAATGAGTTTGGGTTGCCTGTACATCAACAAACTTTTGAGTTGCGGTATGTTTAAAAAATGTAGAATTTTCTTTTTCTGCCACTATGCCGAAATCGAGCAAACCGTTTGCAACAGAATTGTGGCAATAAGCAGCAATGGTATTTTTGCCTTTTTTCAGTGCTGAGCGAACTCTGCCAGAAAGTTTGATTTGTGCATTTTTATTACAGCAAGCAACGTCCGAAATTTTTACACCATTAATATAAAATTCTGCCTCGTCATCATTGGTATAAATAAAATAAAGCTCACGGGATAGCGCTTCTGCTGGAATTTCTACAGTTCGTCGCACCCAAATGGACTCTTCCATCCAGTCAGTTTTTGCCATCGATTCGGTATATTTTGAAATCGTGCCAAAAGCACCTTTGCCCGTTTTCCATGTAGTATCGTCGAAATCTTCTTTCATCCAATCGGCAGAAGGTTGAATTGTAGTGTATTTTCCTTCCCAAACTTTCTGTTCCGAAGTTTGAACCATTACATCCATTTCTGCAGTTTCTTTCCCCATAAAGCGATACGTTTCCCCATCAACTTTGATAATTCCCAACAATGGAAAGTTCTTACCAGTCCAATGTTTCACTGATCCATCGTAAAGGTTATCCGTAAAAGCCCATGCACTTGTATAAGGATCTATTGTGATAAGAGGATAGGCGGGAGCACGTAAATCATTTTTAATTTGTTTATTCCCCGAAAAACAAGACAATGAGATAAATGTACCTGTCAAAAAAATCAAAAATTTCTGTTTCATAAGTGTTCTAATTTTTATAATGATTGGTTTTATTTTTTTATAAGCGTATTGTTTTATTAATCAACCCATAAGATGTATTGACAGAAACAAGGTAAATACCGTTCGGTAAAAAATCCAGCATATATTCGTTGCAATTTTGTTTGCCGAAATCTTTGAGTAATTTGCCCTGCAAATCAAAAATTTTGAGATTAACACCCGGATATGACGCTAAAACTTTCAACGTTTTACCACATTGAACAAGATTAAGTTCGTTTTTTTTAAACTGAACATCCTTTACACCACTCAATATTTCTATTTCCGTCTGATCTTTTGGCAATTTGTAATAAAATCCCACACAAAAATTGTAAAGTGGATATGGTTGGTCGTAAATTATTTTTCCATTGTCATCCACAGGCTGATAAGCGGGACGCAACGAACGATTATCATTTCGTGGGAAAATATAATTACCATTACTATCTTTAGCATCAATATCCGTATAATTGAATACGGCCTGATAGGGATCGCTGTCGCGCAAGTTTCCCTGTCCAGTAGCATTTTCTCCTGCATAAGTTATTTCAACATCATCCGTCAAATCGTTTGCGCAAGTAATTTCCACTTCATCGAGACTGATAATCTGAATTCCGGTAATAGTTTGTGTTGCACGTTTGGAATAAACTAAAAAGCCATAATCAGCAATCTTCGGCAATATTTTAGTATCGAGTACCAGCGGTGGTACAGGAACTTGAAATTTGATTATTATTTTTTTTGGATTGGATAAATCACGACGAATGCTTTGCGGTTGCAAAGGGATAAATTTTTGACCTAAAATTTTGGTTTTGTAGTAAACTTTTCCGAGCATTTCTCCATACCAACGGTAACCGTTGGCGTCGAGATGTCCGTGGCTATAGTTAGTCATCTGATAAAGCGGGCCTGCACAAACAATGTCAGTATTTTCATTGGCCGCTTCCACTTGTGCCATGCCAATTTCCACCATCCGTCCACGCACATACTGACCGCCAGTTTGATAGGTAATAAACAATGGACGTTCTTTCTGTCCATATATGTGTTGAACATCATTTTGCATATTGTTTTTTAATGTCAAAAGCAATTGTTTGTAACCGGCTTTGGTATTGTTGGGTTTTGATCCGGATGTTAATCCGCTACCTTCCTGCGTGTAATTCCATTCGCCCTGCAGCCAGAAAATAGCAGGATTGTAAACAGAACTTTGTGTACGCGCCACTGCTTGTTTCCCAAAATTCAAAGCTTGCGTATAAACACCGTACAAGCGTTGAACCTGACTTTCCTTAGAAAGATCTTCGATAGATTTTCCACTGTCGCCAGTAGAAGAGGCAATAATATTGTTTTCATAACCTTTTAAACGGATATGATTTGCTGCTCCTATAATAGGCGGCTCAAAGAGATCATTCGACATCCCAAATGCAGAATGTCCAACGAGTGGATTGATTTCAGTCAAGTCATAGTTCCCGTAGTTGAACCAGACCTGCTGTCCAAGCATATACACACCTTCGACATTGTCTCGTGAAAGAGCGGTTCCAGCCTCATGTCCTGTGGATAAACTCTGACCATACATAATTAAATGCGTGTACTCTTTGGGATTGGCAATTGCTGTAGCTGTATTGTTCCAAATGCTACGCATTGGAAATATTTCAGCATTTACAGTTGAAGCCGTCCCTGTAGAGAAAACTTCCAAACTGTCGCATTCAGCAGCAGGATAAATCAATGTTGAACCTATTAGTGTATTATCTGTACTAAAAACTTCGACGCAATTTCTATCAACAAAAATGCGCATTTTCAATTTTCCGTCCACAACAGCCGATTTTGGAGCTATTCCGATAAATTTATCGCGGTAACCACCAATTCCGGTTCGCGTACGATCGTTATAAAACTGATTATTGGTAGTATTGTAGCCTATTTTGGTGTAGTAACCGTTTCCGGAACGAACACGAAAGCCAACTTCCACTGCATTTGTTATGTCAAATTCAGCAAGAATTTCGTATGATTTTCCTGTAAAATCTACCGGCTGAACTCCATATATCGTTTGATTTGTCAATTTAACAACTTTTGTCGAATCACGTAAACTTTCATATTCTGCAATAGGGGTTTGCTGAAGCAGATATTTCCCGTTAGCGTCTTTAATAAGCGACAATTCGTTTTGAATGGTCATTTGCCCGTTGAAAATTTTATTTCCGTTGTCTTTTCCGATACTTGTAGCACGAAAATTCTGCCAGCTAATTTCGACAACACGCTGGGGTACATCAAAATTTCCAACACTGTAAGTTTGAGTTGCGTAAGCATCATTTCCATAATTCATACTGCCATTGCTGCTTGCATAATAACTGTCTGGTAAAAATGTCCATTTGCCATTTACCTGACGGAAATCACCTACTTTGTAACCTACACCGCCACAGCTAAGCACCCATTTCCGCTCGCCTTGTCCACCATTTGTTACTGAAAGCGGAAAAAAATCAGGACATTCTGTGTTGATATTGGTGTACGTCGATTCTATCGTCCAGTTAAGCAGATTGTCCGATGAATATATGCGCAGAGGTCCGCCTGCAATTACCAAAAACCATTTATTTTGATAGCGAAAAACTTTAGGATCACGAAAAGCACGATCATCAATAGGGTCTTCCGTCCAATCAATCGACACGCCATCTGCTTTTGCAAAATGTCGTCCATCTTTACTGTATGCTATAATTACACGTTCACCATTACCATCGGCTGTAACAATCAAAACCATGCCACCGGTTTGCGAAGGTGTTCCGTCAGGATTTTTAAATAAGCCGTAAGTATTGTTTTCGTCTACCACAGCTGAACCTGAAAACATTGTTCCGTGTTCGTCAGGATAAAGAGCAACAGGAAGTTCTGTCCAATGAATTAAATCGGTACTTACTGCGTGTCCCCAATGCATTGGGCCCCAATCGATGCCAGGGTAATGCTGGTGAAAAAAGTGATATTCGCCATTATAATAAACCAACCCATTGGGATCGTTACTCCACCATTGTTTTACCGACCAATGATACTGTGGCCGATCAAACTCGTTGTAGTACAAATCACCAGCCTTTCGACGGATAACGATAACACGATAAAGAACCTTGGCATTTGCATTAGTGCATTCGATAGTAACAGTATTGTTGCCTACCTGCAAAGGAACAATGGCATCGGGATAAACCGTATCACCAATTTTTACGATTACATTTGTCGAAGGATTTTTTTTCTCGAAATTCAGAGCAACTTGCTGTGTCTCATTAGTTACGGAAGTGATTGACACATATTGTGTAGAATCGAAAAGTACATTGTGTTCTACGCACCCTCCGACAGCCTGAATAGAAAGGTTGGAAAGCTGTGGGTCTGTGGCTGTAGAAATTTCGGTAACATAAACATTTTGATACGTACAGTTGGCCTTCCATGAAAGCAAACCTAAATAATGCCCTATAAAAGCATCATTTTGTCCCATAACATTTCCCATCGTATAGTCGGCTGTATTGGCAACTACCTGTCCATTCAGCGAGTACACAATATGATTACCAATAACCGTAACACTAAAATGATATTTATTATCGACCGGACGCGTTACAGTACGTTGAGCTACCAAATCGAAAGCCTCCTGTCCTCTTAATCCCGTTTTCTGAAATTTGAAAAGCCGGGTAACGCCATTGTGAACATGGATATTGGCAACGTACATGTTTTTACTTCCCAAATCATTTGTAGAGCCAAATACGAGAGATGCTGCTGATTCATTGGAATTATTGAAAGTTACATCGCCTTCATATACAAAGTTTTTTCCGGCAATGGTATTTGATACCACAAAACCATCTCCACTCAGATTGCTGCTGATCAGACCTCTGTCATTAACAGTCCATGTCCCAGCATCATAGTTCAGACCTTCGAGATTGGTATGAAACTGTTGCGAGCTGTTGTCAATAGGACTTAATGCAAAAGCTGAATAAAAAAATACAGAAAAAATTGCAAATAAAAATATGCGTTTCATGATTATAAAAATTTGATCTAAAAAATAGAACAATAATTTTTTTACAACGAGGTTATACTCAATTTTAAAATTTCTGATACTTTGAAATACGTCGAATTATTTGAATTTTAATAGAAATGATTTGAATGAACAAACTTTATGATTCTTTTTTCATGGTTTTACATTACTACAACTTTTGCTGCCGTATTGCCTTCTTTGGCGATGATTCTCACAAAATAAACTCCTGAAGGTAATGGTACAAAAGTTTGATTATTCACCAACCCTTGCGAAAGGATTTCTACGCCTGAGACGGAATACACCTGCATTTTAGCACTTACCGCCATATCGGCGACACGAACAAAAAAACCGCCTTTCGCATTCTCGACACTATAATTTTTCAATTTTATTTCGTTTTTTTTTAAGCCGGAAGTAAAAAGCTCTTTCAGTTCCAAACGAAAATTATCCACTTTAAACAAGCCCGATTCCAATGAAGTTTCTCGCGATCCATTTTTATACTGATTGCTCGTACGAATACCTATCCGCAGAGTCTCGCCTTCTTGCACATCTGTTTCAACCTGCATTTCTTTCAAAAAAAACGATCCGTTGGGTGTCCATCCGGCAAAACTATTGTTTTCTCCGGGCGTAAGATTCACATTGTAATCCTCTTCCTTCCCAAAATACTGCACATTTTTATTGGCAAATAAACGCTGCGTTGTCAAAAGACGACTTTCTTTAACAGCCAAACGACACTTAACCATATATTTCCCCGCCGGAATACCCTTTATATTCTGATACAGTTCAAAAGAGTTTGGAAAAGGAGTGGAATAATACCAGCAAGCTCTTTCACCTGCTATATTGCCAGCATCATTATTTGATCCAAAAGAATTTCCGCTTATTCCACCAGTATCTTGCCAACCATAAGGTGTTCCCCGATAAGTTACATCTCCATCCTGCTGCATACCGGTTGTAATTTCAAAACTCGGATTTACAATATAGGAAGTTGATTTTATTACGCTTCGACGATATTGAGCCATCGCCGCTTCAAGAGTGGCGATGGCATCAATTTGTTCTTCAAAAGTAGTGGTAGTTTTATCTCTCACGGAAATTGCCGTCTGAATTGCTTCGTTGAAAATCGCTCGGTTTTCGGAAGAATACATTCCGTCATATACACCTTCCGATGTTGAGTTAAAGAGCGTCTGAGCTTCATTTACAAGATTTTTCAAACGATTAAGAGGAGTTGATACAGAATAGTCTGTAACAAGTTCAAGACGAAAATAATCTACTTTAAACCAACCACCGTTATCGGTAGCCAAAGAGCCGTTTTTGTGCTTATTTGAGGAACGAATGCCAATTGATAAATTGGTAGTGTCAGAAACAACAAATTTCAAAGACATTTCTTTGAGGTTTATACCTGAGCCATTACCTGGATCGACAGCATAACCTGCAAAAGTATTTATTTCGCTTGGAGTAAGGTTGTTTTGATAATCCGATTCCTTTCCGTAATACTGGACTTTATTGCCGGCAAAGAGTCGCTGCGTTGTAATCCCTCCGGTAGCAGGAATACCAAGCCGACAGCGCAAAATATATTCTCCGGGAGGTAAATTGTTAATGGTTTGCGATAATTGAAATGCTGAAGGCATCGGCGTAGAGTTGTACCAACAAACATACTTTCCGTGATAGTTGGCAGCATCGGCATTTACACCCCATGATTGTCCGTTAAGCTCACCAGTACGCGTCCAGCCAAAAGGGTCCCCTCGATACACACTTCCATCAAGACGCATACCTTCCGTAATTTCAAAATCAGGATTTGTAATTAGCCTTGTTAAATCATTTTCTGCAGGATAAACAACAGACAAACCGCTCAACACCAAACCCGGCTCAGCAAAATAAATCCGGATAGTAATGTTTTTGTTCTCGCTGCTTTGGTAGAAAGTCTCACCAAGAGTATAACTGCGACGGACATCCACAAGCCAACGTGCATTTTCACCCAATGCATTTCCACCGCCCAAACCGTTGCCTACAGTTACAAAAGCCGGCGTTCCGTTATCAATAGAAATAGCGTAACGAAGTCCTTTCCCCTCGTAAAGCGGAAAGGTAGGAAAACATTTCACCTGAATGTTGTTCTCTCCTTTAGACACAGGTATGCTGTATTCAACATAAGGTGCGGTTGTTATGTTACCTTCATTATAAACGGTATAATCAATTGGTCTTACCGTGAGTGAAGCTGTACCAATACCCAAACCCGGAATTGTTGAAATAGTCTTCCCATTGTTATTTTTTGCAGTATACGAGATAATTTCAAAATTTCGGACTGAATCCTGTGGTGTAGGTGTTATGTTTCCAGCATCTATTTGCTCTTCATCAATCACAACTGGATCGTAAAAGAAAGAGTGATTGCGAGGTGCATAATCCATCATTCCATCCCATTTTCCACCGGCAATACCATGATTGTATTTGTAGGTTAAATCTTGAATAAGTTGATATGCCTGTTGTGCATCCAACGCTATGGCAAGAGCATCTTCTCGCCGACCACGAGCCGCATATTCAAAACTTAGCTTTGCTCCCAAAATTTTGCGATTCATCGCCCAGGAGGCTTCAACGGGATAACCAATCAGTTCAAAATAAGCATCTTTCAAACGTTCGGGAAGTTGGGATTCTATGGTTTTCATTTTATTTACCAGCTTGCCGAAATCATCAATACGTTTTTCCATCTCGCTAATGGAATAAACATTCCAATTGATATGTTCAGCGCGTCCCTGCGAAATCAGATGATAATATTCTGTTTTGATTTCTGCAATTTGTTGCCCAAATGTTGTTCCAAAAGTTTCATTTGCCCAAAACAAGACGTAATCTGCAGCATTTTCAGGTTTCCATCGATCGGCATCCCAAGCTAAATCCATGGCAAACTGATACTCTAATTCAGCCGGTTTGATATCGCCCACATTGAAAATCCATGCGGTTTTACAATTCAACTCATAGGCCTTTGTCATTTCAAAACTTATATGAGCAGGCGAAGTACCACCCAGCCAAAGATAGTCGTATCCATTATTCCCTCCCCAATATGAGAAGTGGAAATAAACTCCTCCTCCACCACTCCGCATCTGCTCAACAGGGTTGGCAAGTCGTCTGATATAACCAAAATTATCGTCAACCCACATAATGGTAACATCATCGGGAACTTTCAAACCAAGGTTATATACAGGCAACACTTCTTTATAGGGAATAAAAAGCTGTGGAATTTGGTTAGCGGGTTTACCAAGTGTATCTTGCAACATCGAGCGCTGTGTAACAAAAAGGTCTTCGAGAGCATCTTTACGTTCTGCATCGGTATTGTAACCTTCCATTCCGCTATCATGAATACCGCGCATGCCAATTCCGTAAACAGCCGGATTGTTTTTGGACTCCTTAATGCGATCACCCCAGTAGCGGATAAGCGTTTGACGATTTGTGCGCCAATTGTAGTCGCCGGGTGCATGTCCGTATTCTAAAACAAAATTATTACGCCATTCATCTTCGTTGTCACGCAAAAGAATATCGCAGTGACTACCACCAAGAGCAATTTGATATTTACGTGCTATTACCGGATTTTGTTTATAGAACCAAAAGGCTTTGGTACAACTGTGCATGGCAGGCCAGAAATAATTGGATTTTGTACGCAACATTAATTCAAAAATTCGCTCGTGAGCGT
Source organism: Bacteroidales bacterium (assembly GCA_012517575.1). Taxonomy (GTDB): domain Bacteria; phylum Bacteroidota; class Bacteroidia; order Bacteroidales; family Paludibacteraceae; genus MVYY01. The sequence goes on from JAAYUQ010000033.1 coordinate 40,555, forward strand.
TGGGGCCAATATCTCCACCTCCGTTTGGACGAATGCCGGGATCCATATTCTTAGCTGCCCAAGGTTGCATTCCCCAATCTTCGTCATTGATAAACATACCGCGATATTTTACCGAAGGAGGTCCGAAAATGCTTTCACCTTTAGTAACATAAACTTCGTTTTTGTGTTCGGGAAGCACATCTGCAAACCAAACCCAGGGAGAAACACCCATCATGCGCGAAAGTTCAAATACACCATAAGCCGTACCCCGCGGATCACTTCCGGCAATGACCAATGCTTGCTCAACACCCGGCAGTGGATTATCAATAACCGAAATAAGGAAAGTTTCCCATTTCCCTTCGAGTTTTGTGGCATCAAGTTTTCCTGCATTTACCAATTGTTGAATAAACAAAGAACCAAGCGTTCCCACAATCATTGGTTTTAATGTGGTAATGGAATTGAAAACTTTTGGTCGAAAACCTGTTACAAGATTCACATCTCCGGAAAAAGCCGTGGCTGCAACCGTAACAACTTCAGTATCCTGTGCATCAACGACAATTTGTGTTGTCATACCTCCCGCAACAACAGGAAAAGCTCCCTCAGCCTGAGAATTTGTAACCGAAATCGGAGCAGCTTCAGCAAAAAAAACCTGAAACGCCAAGCAAGCAGTTAATAAAAATTTTGAATGTTTCATGTGTATTGAATTAGTCCCTTAAAAAGGAAAGAAAAACATGATGAAAAAAATTCATACTTTGCTCTTTATTCCCTTATGAAGGTCAGATAGTTTTAATTACTCATTATTGCCAATTTTATTCATTGGAATTAAAAGTTACGTTAGGAAATTGATATTGGTGGAAAGTATTATTTCTATAACCACTTGAAGCATGCCATTTGAAAGCAATATTATTACGCCGTTTTAATTTAACTGGTGCTAATCACTAATTTCACCTACTTATATTCACACTAACGAGGCTTTTTTATATCATTTTGCAAATACCGTAAAAAAATCCCCATGTCGATTTATTTTATCTGTCTATTACTATCTTTTGCGATTTTATCTCACCACGGTCCGATAAAATTTTAACGACATAAATTCCAGCTGAAATTTTTTTTGTGTAGTCAGAATCAATATTCATTGTATGAAATAATCTTTGTCCAAGAAGCGAGTAAAACGTTATTTCCTTGATTTTTTGATTTTTATTGAAAGGTATTTCATTCCAACCACTTAAAGTATTTTCTTCATCTATACTCAACGTATTCAAACTTTGAGCAGCATTGAACAATACATCTTTTTCGGAAGAAACATCGAATGGTGCATAAATTTCGAGACTCGATTTCAACATTTTGCCTTGATACAAAGCAGCAATTTCTTCGGCACACATGCCAGCGCGGTGAAAAAAGAGTTCGCTATATTCAATAAGTTGTGGTGCATTTTCAAAATCGTTGAGAAAAAACTTTATTGGCACAAGTTTTTCATTTTCAGGTCTAATTCGAGGAATGCGTGCACCATCAATATAAAGTTGAGTAACTCCCTGTGCATAATAATGTGTCAAACTCACTGTATGCCAATTGCCATCATTCAGCGCTGCTACAGAAGCCTGCCCCTTGTAAGTGAGTTTACCATCGCTGCCTAAAACCAAATGTGCCGTATCGCCATTTTCAGTAACAAATGAAGAAATGTTTCCAGCACCTGTAGTTTTAAAACTAAAAGTGAGTGTAAAAGAATGAAGTATGTTTTCGGGTGAAAAAGCAATACGTTTCACTGTTTTGTCTTTTGTTAAAACAAGTGACGTATGTTGTTTTCTTACAGGTTGAGGTTTTCCTGCAGCCAAAGCATCCATGAGTGAAGGGACAATAGCATAAAACATTTCGGCATGTCCAGCAGTATTGGGATGTGCATTATCGGCCATGTAGCCCGATGCCCACTGACCTGCACCGTTATCAATTGCACCAAGCAAATTAACACTTGGTACATCCCAT
>JAAYUQ010000034.1 GCA_012517575.1 Bacteroidales bacterium
ATATTTTTAGGGACTGTTGCAAACGGTATGTGGGTTGTTGATCTTTCTACCGGTTTAGTGAAACCATCGGGAAACAAGGAATTAATCATTTTTCCAAATCCTGTAGCAACTGAATTATCTATTGTAATACCTGAGTGGAAAGGGAATCCTGCTACTATCAAGATTTTCAATCTGCAAGGAAAAGAAGTTTTGAATAAAACAGTGATGGATAATCCGATTTGTTTGCCAATGAAATCCTATGCATCCGGGACTTATTTTGTAGAATTAAAATCAAATGGGAAAATTTACCATCAGACTATCATTAAAAAGTAATTTTTTAAATTATCTGAATTTAAAAGAGCCGGTTTGTTGAGCCGGCTCTTTGATTTTACGGACAAAAAATTTCAAAATTTCAATCTCACTGAAGTCAGAAAATTGGTTCCGGCCTGAGGAAAATATCGCAGTTCGTTATACCGTTCATCGCCAACATAACATGAATACCACGTATAACCGTTCGTCTCGTATTTTTCGTTGAAGAGATTATTGATTTGGAGCAGAAATTCGATCGTTTTGATGTGGCTGAGTTGAAGCGTATATTTCAAATTCAAATTTTGTACAAAATACGGATCAATGGAACGTTGCAAGTCCGAAGTGTTGTCGATATATTGACGGCTTACGTAATTGGAATGAAAAGCTGCTTCGAACCTTTTAACGTTAAACGAAAAAATACTGTTTGCAATCACATTTGGTGAATAAGCTATGTCGGTAGTGCCAAGTTCATTGTTGCAGGTACCGATGTAATTCCAGTTTTCATCATACACGTCGATATCCTGTTCGGTAAAATTTTTTATTTTATTGCGACTGAAAGTGCAATTTCCATCCCATTTTAAATGGTCAGAAATTTTCCAACCGGCTGTCAGTTCTGCTCCGGCACGATAACTGTCGGGAATATTCGAAGTCAAAAATTCACCAATTTCACTTATTTTTCCGGTGAGGATCAACTGATTCTTATATTTCATATAGTAGAAATTGGCTCCGACCGAAAATCGGTGAGACTGAAAATGATAGCCAACTTCGGTGTCGTATAGTGTTTCGGTGGTAGGACGTTCATTGGGTCCGGCTTCGGTATAATTGTTTCTGTTGGGTTCACGGTTCGATACGGAATAGGAAGTGTAATATTCATGCTGAGAATTGGGCTGCCAAGTTAATCCAAATTTTGGATTGAAAAAATGATATTCATGCTCTTGGGTAATGTTCCGCATGGTTTGATGTGTTTCATCGTATTTGTCATCGGTTCCATCCATTCGATAATTGATGGTTCGATATTGTAAATCGATGGAAGCAAACAGTTTTTTAAAAGTTTCCGTATTTAATTTTGCATAAAAATTGGCATCGTCTTTTATAGAGCTGCTTCTGTACCAGTCTTTTCCTATATCCAAACCATCTGCATTGCGAACCCAGATTACTTTGCCGTAATGATTACCATCATACCGATTGATGGCGCCGCCGAGGGAAATTTTCGTGTTTCTTTTCTCGTAATTCAAAGCTGCTGTAATGCCATAAAAATAGTTGTCGAGCCATTTTTGTCGAACCAAATCGGTCGTTTCAAGTGTGTCTAAACCAACAACAGGCGTTAAACCATATTCCAAAAAATTGCGATCGGTTTTATACTCTTCATAATAACCGATTCCGCGTGTCAGATGAGTAGCGACATTCGAATGGAGATGGTTATTCCATTTTTGCAACCAATAGAGATGATAATGGGTTTGCAAATAATTATCGGTTTGGTCATCGTAAAATTTCAATTGTCCGTTGTTGTCGGTATAAGCACCCAAATCGTTGTATGTTCTGTCGGTTTTCATTATTTCTGAATCTACACCGTTCCATGCCTGATAGGTTTTCTCTTTCCCACCAAAGGAAAGTAGTCGCAAAATTGTTTTGTCGGAAAAATAGCCTCCCGAAAAATAATAGGATTGCATATCTACCGCAGCGCGGTCGATATAACCGTCTGAAGTTATGTTCGAGAGGCGGGCATCAAATGTAAAATTGTTACCCAACATGCCCGATCCGACTTTAACGGAATTTTTATTAGTTGCAAAAGAGCCCAAAGATGTGCTGATATCGGCATACGGTTCAAATGATACATTCTCGGTTTGCATATTGATACTGGCTCCAAAAGCAGCCGCTCCATTGGTAGAAGTACCAACGCCCCGTTGAACTTGTATTGATGAAAGCGATGCAGCCAAATCAGGAAAATCGACGAAAAATGTTCCATGGGATTCGGCATCATTCAACGGGACTCCGTTAATGGTAACGTTGGTGCGGTTGGCGTCCGTTCCTCTGATTCTAAATCCGGTATAGCCCACACCGTTTCCGGCATCAGAAGTTACAATAAAAGAAGGCGACAGCGCCAATAAATAAGGAATATCCTGACCGAGATTTCGGCTTTCAATTTCTTCTTTTTTTACTTCGCTGTAAGCAACAGCCGAACGTTCGTTGGCTCGCAATGAAGTAACCGTAATTTCACCAATTTCAAATGAAGTTCTGCTCATTTGAACAGTGATTTCCTTGCCCAAAGTTGTTTCTATCCATCGGGTTTCGTAACCCAAATAGGAAACCTTCAGCACATCATTTCTGTTTTTTAAATTTTCAAAAAGAAAAGTACCATCTTTATCGGTTGTTTTTCCGATTTCTTCCTTTTTCAGGTAAACATCTGCCCCAACTAGGGGATGACCATTTTCATCCAACACTTTTCCCTTTATCCAGTGTTGACCATAGGACATCAAAGTCCCAAACAATAAAATTGCTGTAAAAACAAACTGTCTCATCACAAAAAATTAATTAATGGTTAATACTTTGCTATGAGAGCCTAAAAAAACGGTAGATTGAAAGCTTATTCCCTACTCGGAATTACCCGTGCAGGTTCAAAGGGTATGATCTCAGCCCGAAATTATTAAGGCACCCCATTTTATTGAAAAAAATTAAGATAAAAAAGAAACCGCGGATTTCTTTTTTCAAGCTGCAAAGTTACAAAAAGATTTTCAAAAAAAGAAAATTTAATGTTTTAAGGAAAAGCCCTGTTTCAAAGCAATTACCAGCAAAAAAATATTTATTGAAAAGTTAAAAAATTTTTTGTAATCATTTTAAATTTCCTACATTTGTGCCGATTGAAAGTTCTCGTTAGAAATTTTTTTATAAGAATCAAAATCGAATTTACGCTTAATTAAACAATAGTTTTTTCAGCAAAAAGCAGATATAATGCTTAAGAACAGAAAATTTATTAAATAGCATATATTTAGTGAAAAATTTTATGGACCAAAAATATAATACTATTTGTTTATCTACCAGCAAGTTGGTTACAAAATTCTACAGTACTTCATTTTATTCTGCATCGCAATATTTTTCAAAAGAAATTCAGGAAGCTATTTTTAGCATTTATGGATTTGTAAGGTTAGCCGACGAAATAGTTGACAGTTTCCATTTTTCCGATAAAGAATACTTGCTTCGGAAATTTGAAGCCGATTATTATGATGCCATAAAGAGTGGTATCAGTCTGAATCCCATACTTCATTCGTTCCAGATGACGGTAAGGAAATACGAAATATCGGATGAATTTGTACAGCATTTTCTGTCGAGCATGAAAGCCGATTTGGAGAAAAAGGAGTACAAAAGTCAAATTGAACTGAATACTTACGTGTATGGTTCTGCAGATGTGGTTGGACTGATGTGTTTAAAGGTTTTTTGCAAGGGGAATGAGGATTTGTTTAACCGGCTGATGCTACCGGCCACCAAACTTGGTTCAGCTTTTCAAAAAGTTAATTTTCTTAGAGATCTCAGGCAAGATACGCAAGAGTTGGGCAGACAATATTTTCCGGAAATTGTTGCTGAAGGTTTCACCGAAAAAAACAAAAGAGAATTGGTTGAGGATATTCGAAAAGATTTTGATGACGCCTATAAGGGAATTGTTTTATTGCCATCGGAAAGCAAACTTGGGGTTTTAATTGCTTACCAGTATTATAAGGCACTATTAAGAAAAATTGAAAAAACTTCTGCTCGCGATATTTTTGACAGAAGAGTCAGGATTTCCAATGCTGGAAAAATGTTTTTAGTGTTGTCGACGCAAATTAAGTATTATTTAAGAGCACGTCATGGAAATAAATAAAGAGAATTTTGTTCAGTTGGTGGATAAAAACGATCAGCCTTTGGGAATTATGGAGAAATATGAAGCCCACAGGAAAGCTGCCTTACATCGGGCTATTTCTGTTTTTATTGTGAATTCCAAAGGCGATTGGCTGATACATCGGAGGGCTTTGGACAAATACCATTCCAGCGGGCTTTGGACAAATGCAACTTGTTCGCATCCCTATCCTGATGAGGATTATCTTGAAGCAGCAAAACGAAGATTAAAGTATGAAATGGGAATAAATTGCGAATTAAAGCCGCTTTTCCATTTTATTTATCAGGAAAAAGTTACTGATGAACTGACGGAACACGAGTTGGACTATGTTTTTTGGGGAGTAAGTGATGACGAACCCATTCATAATACGAGCGAAGTTGAAGAATGGAAATATATTCCATTCTTTCAACTGCTTGAAGATGTTGAAAATAACCCCGATAAGTACACAGTTTGGTTTAAAAAGATACTGAAAAAAGTCAAAGCACATCTGGATAAGGAAAATTTAATTGAAAGTTCATGTCCATAACTCTTTTATTCGAAAAATTTAAGCTAAAATATCCCGAAAAGAAAGTTCGACAATTTATTTTCACCTTTTATGTGGTGGGAATTGTTGGTTTGTCGTTCCCTGTTACACATATTATCTTTGTTCATCTCATCCCGTTTGCTCTTCTGCTTTCAGCTTTTATTCTTTTGCCATATCAGGAAGATGACTTTCGGAGGAAAACAGTTGTTTTTTTCGCTGCAATTTTTGTTGTTTCTTTTGCGGTGGAAGCTATTGGAGTGAATACGGGAAAAATATTCGGACAGTACATTTATGATAACGGATTGGGAGTTAAATGCTTTGGAACACCGCTGATTATTGGTTTAAATTGGGCTTTGCTGGTTTATCTTTCGGCTTCTATTTTTCAATCGTTTCATATCAACAAATTTTTTCTTGTTCTCTTTCCTTCTCTTTTGATGTTATTGTATGATGTTATTCTTGAGCAGGTTGCTCCAAAAATGCAAATGTGGTATTGGGTTACAGGCAACGTTCCTTTTCAGAATTATCTGATTTGGTTTCTTTTGGCTTTTATTTTCCATTCATTTTTGGTTTTGCTCGGGATTAAATTGAAAAATCCTTTGAGTAAAACCGTTTTTTGTGCTCAATTCTTATTTTTTCTGGTACTTATGTTTATTCTCAAATAATTTTCTATGTTGAAAGCCAGCCATCATTGCCTGATTTATCCTTTTTTTCGCCAATATACGCTTTTGTTGATGAAACGGAATTTTCATTCGGTAAACATTATTCGGACAAATTCTTTTTCGTCGGAAAATTTGCCTTTATTGATGATAGCCAATCATATTAGCTGGTGGGACGGATTCTGGGCAATGTATCTCAATTTGAATCTGTTTCACAAAACATTTTATTTTATGATGTTGGAGGAACAGTTATTGAAATATCGATATTTTCAATTATCGGGTGGATTTTCTATTAAAAAGAAAAGCAGGGAAATGATAGAATCATTAACATATGCCTCCAAAATTTTGGAAGACCCTAAAAATATGCTTTTGATATTTCCTGAAGGAGAACTTCGGTCGTTATACATTTCTTCTCACGTTTTCGAAAAAGGATTCGAAAGAATCGTAAAAGGACATCAAGATAATTTTCAGTTGGTATTTGTTGCCAATTTTATCGATTATCTTTCGCATAAAAAGCCCGATTTGTATATGTATGTTTCAGAATATCAAGGGAAAAATTTTTTATGTCCTGACATAGAAAAAGCCTATAACAATTTTTACAGTGAATGTCTCGATATTCAAAAGTTTAAAAAGGAGTAAGCCATGATGTACGTTGTTTGGGTTGTTTTGGGTTTTACTTTTCTTCAATTGTTCATAGCGGCATCGAATTATTTTTTCCGTGAAAAATTGTCGTTATCATCGTTCCGCATTGGCAATGAAAAAATTTCGGTGCTCATTCCTGCTCGTAACGAAGAAAAAAATATTGGAAATCTTTTAAGTGATTTATCAGGCAAGAATGAAAATATTTTTGAAATCATCGTTTTCGACGATCTTTCTTCCGATCATACAGTGGAAATTGTGAATCAATTTATAGAAAAAGACGAAAAAATACGGCTGCTTTGCTCTACCAATTTGCCTGATGGATGGCTGGGGAAAAATTTTGCCTGTTATTCGCTTGCCAATGCAGCAAAGGGAAATTATTTTTTGTTTCTGGATGCGGATGTTCGGTTGGAAAAGGAAATAATCGTTTCATCATTAAAATTTCTGCAGCAAAAATCACTGCATTTGCTTTCTATTTTTCCAACTCAGCTAATGATGACAATAGGGGAAAAAATGACGGTTCCAAACATGAATTACATTTTATTGACTCTCTTGCTGTTGCCTTTGGTAAGAAAATCATCTTTTCCGTCAATTTCCGCTGCAAACGGACAATTTATGCTGTTTGATGCCGCCACTTATAAAAAAATTCAACCTCACAAAAAATTTAAAGACAAGAGGGTAGAGGATATCGAAATAGCCCGCTATTACAAAAAACAAAAACTTAAAATTGCTTGTATCACAGGTGTTAAACAAGTTAAATGTCGCATGTACGAAAATTTTGCTGAAGCGGTAAACGGATTTTCTAAAAACGTCATTCATTTTTTTGGAAATTCTTATCTGTTAGCTGTTTTCTTCTGGTTCGTTACTACTTTCGGCTGGTTGGCGGTTTGGTGGGTTTTCGGATTGCCGGCTCTTGCTATATATTTACTTACAGTCATCCTGATTAGGATATTTGTTTCGCTGGCAAGCAATCAAAGTACGATCGAAAATCTTATTTTTTTCATTCCCCAACAACTTTCTCTCGGAATTTTTATTTTTCAATCGCTTCACAACCGCAGAAAAAACCAATATCAATGGAAAGGAAGAAGAGTTTAGTTTTACTGCTGATTTTGTTGCATTTGCATGTTTATGCTTCCCACAAGGATGATATTTACAAAGCCTACATTAATAATGACATGCAGGCTTGGAAAAATACGATTGATAAAATGAACCTTTCGTCAGGCAATGCTTCCAAAGAATTTCTTTTGGAACTGGTAAATTATGAATATGGATACATTGGCTGGTGTATTGGGAACAAAAAAACTGCTGAAGCCAAAGAATATTTAAGAAAAGCCGAAAACAGATTAGATATACTCGAAAAAAATCAATACAATTTGTCGATGATTGAGGCTTATAAATCGGCTTTTTATGGATTTCGAATTGGAATGAATAAAATAAAGGCTCCGGTCTTGGGACCAAAAAGCATAGAATCTGCAAAATTAGCTGTACGATACGACCCAAACAATTTTTTTGGTTTCCTGCAAATGGGGAATATCTTTTATTATTCTCCGGTTGCTTTTGGCGGTTCAAAATCGGAAGCCATTGAAAATTTCCGTCGGGCAGAAAAATTGATATTGTTGCAAAACGCGCGTATTGCAAACGATTGGAATTATTTAAGTTTGCTTGTGACTTTGGCTCAAGCTTACGAAAATACAAACGACTATGAATCGGCAAAAAATTATTATCTGAAAATATTACGAATCGAACCCAATTTTGGTTGGGTAAAAAACAAATTATATCCGGAATTTTTAAAAAAGACTCAAAAAAATTAGTATATGAAAGAAAAGGTTATCATAGTTGGTGCCGGTCTTGGAGGATTGGCTACAGGCCTTCGACTGGCAAAAGAAGGATACGAAGTGGAATTTTTGGAAAAAAACGACAAAGCCGGTGGCAGACTGAATCAGATTAAAAAAGATGGTTTTACATTCGACACAGGGCCAAGTTTTTTCAGTATGTCCTATATTTTTAAGGAATTTGCTGAAAAATGCGGTTTACGTTTGCCATTTGAGTTTATTGAACTTGATCCGCTTTATTCGGTAAATTTTAGTGGAGAAGATAAAACTTATTTTTTGTACAAGGATATTCATAAACTTGCCAAACAGTTTCAGGATGTGGAACCTGATTTTGAACAAAAAATGGAAAAATATCTTCAAAAATCGGCTCAATTGTTCAACGACACGGTAGATATTGTGATAAAGAGAAATTTCGATTCCTATCTGGATTATTTTCTTGCGTTGATAAAAGTAAATCCTGTTCATTTGCCCATATTGTTCAAAACTTTTTGGGAACATGTGAACGATTACTTTACTTCAAAGGAAGCACGGGAAATCATTTCGCTTGTAGCTTTTTTTCTGGGAAGAACACCGTTCGATACTATGGGAATTTATAGTTTGCTTTCGCATGTCGAGTTTAGGCACGATGGATATTACAACGTAAAAGGTGGTATGTACAAGATTGTGGAAGGAATGCTCGAAGAACTTTCAAAATTGGATGTGAAATTTCATTATGAGACTGAAATAGTAGATTATCATGCCGAAAACCAACAAATTGTTTCGCTAAAAGACGCTCAAGGAAATTTCTGGAAAGCTAACAAGTTTGTTATCAATGCCGATGCAGCACTGTTTCGATCAGAAGTTATGAAATACAAAAAATTTTCTGAAGAAAAACTCGATAAAATGGAATGGACAATGGGATATTTAACTTTTTATTTGGGATTGAAATGCAAGCTTCCTCAAGTTAATCATCACAATTATTTTTTGGGTTCCAATTATGAGCAATATGCCAGTAATATTTTACAAAATCCCAGCACACTTGAAAAACCGTATTATTATGTAAATGTGGTTTCAAAATATAATCCTGAATGTGCTCCCGAAGGTTGTGAAAGTTTATTTTTTGTTTGTCCCGTACCCAATTTGAAATACAAAGCTGACTGGAGCGATCGCGATAAAATTGTCAATAGCATTATTGACGACTTTTCACAACGAATTAAAAAGGATATTTCTACCGAAATTATTTCAAAAACGATATTTACACCTCAGGAATGGCAAGACAAATTTTCGTTGTATCGGGGGAGCGGACTGGGATTGTCTCATAAATTTACTCAGATTGGAGCTTTTCGACCGAAAAATCATGATGAAAAACACGATAATCTTTTTTACGTAGGAGCTTCAACTATTCCCGGCGCTGGTTTGCCAATGGCGGTAATTAGTGCGGAGTTGGTGGTGGAAAGAATACTGGCAAATTCGCGGTAGCGAAAAGTGCACATTTAGAAAAATATTACGGCATTTCTCTGCCTTAACTTATTAAGAATACAAAACAGGGAAATGCCGTATGAATAAATGAATTTCAATCAATGAAAAATCCGAAATATATCAGAAAATATACTGTTCACTAATAGATTTATGTTCCTGCACTCGACAAATGGTATCGGCAAACATGTCGGCAATGGATAATATCTTCACTTTTCCACATTTAGACTCATCAAAAGGAATAGAATCGGTAAAAGCCAATTCTGTCAGCGCCGATTTTTCCACTTTTTCGGAAGCGCTTCCCGACATCACGCCATGAGAAACAATAGCACGAACCGTATTGGCTCCCTGTTCCATCATAAGGTTGGCAGCCATGCACAAAGTACCTGCCGTATCAACCATATCGTCCACAATCACCACGTCTTTCCCCTTTACATCTCCAATAATTCTCATTTCTCCAACCACATTTGCTTTTTCACGCGTTTTGTGGCACAACACCATCGGAACGTCAAAATACTTCGAGTATGAACCAGCGCGCTTGGAAGCTCCCACGTCGGGAGCAGCGATCACCAGATTTTTCAGCCGTAACGTTTGAATGTACGGAGCAAAAATGGTTGAAGCATACAAATGATCTACCGGAACATTGAAAAAACCCTGAATCTGGTCGGCATGCAAGTCCATGGTAATCAGTCGGTCAATACCGGCCACACTCAACATGTCGGCAATAAGCTTTGCGCCCAGTGAAACACGTGGTTTGTCTTTTCTGTCCTGACGCGCCCAACCAAAATAAGGAATAACGGCAATAATTTTATAAGCAGAAGCCCGCTTAGCGGCATCAATCATCAAAAGCAGCTCCATTAAATTATCCGAATTCGGAAATGTGGATTGCACCAAATAAACATTCAAACCGCGTATCGACTCTTCGTAGGATACGGCAAATTCGCCATCGGCAAAATGCTCAATGTTCATTTTTCCAAGCGGACATTTCAAAGATTGACAAATTTTTTCTGCTAAAGAACGACTATTGGTTCCGGAAAATACTTTAAATGAGGAATTTGAAGGTGCCATGAATAACAAATTTTGGAGTTAAATATTTTTGGCAAAATTACGCAATTTATTACTAAAAACAGACTTTTGGTTCATAAATAATTTTCTGCTTTTCAAATTAAACGCTGAAATATCCTAAAGTTGCTACCCAAAACAATGAATTTCTATTTTTTGAAATTTAAAAAACAAATTGGTGCAAACGTTTGTATAGATTTTTGTATAATTATTTACAATATCAAACATCAATTTAGTGGAAATAAATTTATTTTTGAAGCTGAAAAATGTTAATGTAATTGAAACACTTATTTCTGAATTATGAAAATCCATTTTAAAATACCTTACTTTACTCAATGGGGTCAGCAAATTTTCGTTTGCGGCAATCTTCCCGAGTTGGGAAATAACGTTCCCGAAAAATCGTTTCGGTTACATTTTCAAAACACCGAAGACTGGTATGGGGAAATTGAGATTCAGCAGAATGAAATTTTTGTGTTGGAATACAGATATTTGCTATATGAAGAAGGAACAAGACATTTTACCCATGAATGGATAGAAGACCGAAAAATTGAAATTGACCCGGACAAAACAGAACATCTATTTTGTTTCGATTACTGGAATGCTCCCGGAGCTATTGAAAATGTTTTTTTTACGGCTCCTTTTAAAAAAGTTTTTTTCAACGACAATTTTAACATCTCGAGAAGAAAGCGTTCAAAAAAGAGTTATACTCATATTTTCAGAATTAAGGCTCCTTTACTGAAAAAAAATCAGGTTCCTTGTCTGATTGGCGATTGTAAAACCCTTGGTGACTGGAATACCGTGTCGCCTATACTGTTGACCAAAGACGATGAGAATTGGTGGAAGACAGAAGTCGATCTTGGTAAGGAAAAATCGGACGTTCACTATAAATATGGTATTTATGATACCGAAAACGAACAATTTTTGATATTTGAGAATGGTTTTGACCGAACAACTCCGGTATTTAATGCAAAAGATACAGTTATTCGTCTTTCGGACGGTTTTTTTCGTATGTATGCCCAAACGTGGAAAGGAGCAGGTGTTTCGATTCCCGTTTTCAGTTTGCGGACAAAAGAGAGTTTCGGTGTAGGCGATTTTGGGGACATAAAATTGCTTGTGGATTGGGCTGAAAAAGCCGGTTTAAAATTGATTCAGTTTCTTCCACTTAACGATACCATTGGCACGCACACTGACGCCGACATTCTTCCATACGCTGCCATTTCGGCTTTTGCGCTCAACCCGCTTTATCTCAACTTGCCTTCTTTGGGAAAACTGCCCGAAAATCATCCTATGCAGAAAGAATATGAGGAACGCCAACCGCAATTGAATGCTTTGGGATGGATTGATTTCCTCGAAGTGATTAATTTCAAGCTGAAGTATGTCAAAGCAATTTTTTCTCAGCAACAGGATGAATTTTTGCAAAGCAAAGATTTTCTGACTTTTTTTGAAAACAACAAACACTGGTTGGTTCCGTATGCTGCTTTTTGTGTTTTGAGAGACCGATACGGAACGCCGGATTATCATCAATGGGAAGAATTTTCTATATACAATTTCCAAAAAATTTCCAATTTTACTTCACCCAATACGCCTTATTATGCTGATGTTGCCTTGAATTATTTTATTCAGTATCATTTACATATCCAATTAACAGAAGCGGCTTCTTACGCTCATTTACATGGCATTGTACTGAAAGGAGACATTCCTATTGGTGTGAACAGAAACAGCGTAGAAACGTGGGCACACCCTCAGCTTTTTCATATCGGTATGCAAGCCGGAGCTCCACCTGACATGTTTTCCATAAAAGGTCAAAATTGGGAACTGCCTACTTACAATTGGGAAGCCATGAAACAAACCGGATTTGACTGGTGGAAAAAAAGACTGATACAAATGGCCAACTATTTTGATGCTTTCCGTATCGACCATATTCTCGGTTTTTTCCGTATTTGGGAAATTCCTGAAGACCAGCTGGAAGGAATTATGGGACATTTGTATCCTTCCATTCCGGTTCATCTCGATGAATTTAAAGCGAAAGGAATTTGGTTCGATTACAACCGCTTTTGCAAACCATTTATTAACGATCAGGTGTTGGAACAGCTTTTTGGGGCAGATGCCGGTTGGGTGAAAGTTAACTGTCTGCAAATAGAAGATGGTTGGATACTTCGGTTGAAGCCGTCTTATCGCAGTCAGAAAAATGTGCAACAAATGTTTGAAGAAGGGCAATTCTCAGAAAATATCAGAAATGGATTGTTTGATTTAATATCGAATGTGTTGTTTTTTGAAGTGGAAGGTTCACATGGAACCCGTTTTTATCCACGCTGGGGAATGCATTCGCTTACAACATTCCAATATCTCGACGATTATACAAAGCAAAAGTTGGATGAAATTTACATAGATTATTTTTATCACAGACAGGACGAATTTTGGTTTCAATCGGGTATGGAAAAGCTTCCCGTATTGAAACAGGCAACCGATATGCTCATTTGCGGCGAAGACTTAGGCATGATGACCCCTTGCGTAACACGAGCCATGAAAGAATTGGGAATTTTGAGCCTTGAAATACAACGTGCTCCTAAAACCAATAAAATTGACTTTTTTCATCCGAGCGATGCGCCTTATTTGTCGGTTGTTACCCCTTCCACTCATGATATGAGCACCATTCGTGGTTGGTGGGAAGAAGATAGAAACATAACGCAGCGTTTTTACAATTCGCAACTGGGCCATTTGGGCGAAGCACCTTATTTCTGTGAGTGGTGGATATGCAGGGATATTCTTCTTCAACATCTTTATTCTCCAGCAATCTGGGCCATTTTCCAAATACAGGATTTACTGGGAGTGTCCGAAAAATTGCGAAGAGAAAACCCACATGAAGAAAGAATTAATATCCCTTCCGATTCTAAAAAAAGCTGGCGTTATAGGTTACATTTGAATTTGGAGGATTTGCTGAAAGAAGATGATTTTAATCAGCAAATCAGAAATTACATTCGGCAATCGGGACGATAAAAATTTTCAATAGCAATTTTTGATGGCAGTCATATTTTTGAGACAACCCCGTGAATAAAATTAAGATTTTTAAATTTCGCTTTCATTATAGTTTATTAATTATTGATTATCAAAATTTTGTGTTTTCCCTCTCTACCCCAAAATATATAGTAGAATTGAAAGTGTTAAATAGTAATTAAGCTATATTTCTTTCATTGCTTTTACATGTGGTAACAGAAAGCAAAGGAATAAAGAAATTTTTTAACCAATTTATGGATGCGTCTAAAGCAGATTTTTTATGAGTTCAGAGCAATTGAACTTTTTTTGGCGTTTAAAAAATAACGAATAAAAATAAGTTGTTTGTCGGTTTTTTTTCTTTATTTTGTGATGAAATTTCTTCACCACATTAATTTATAAAAGTCTATGAAAAAGAAATTGACGCGTTCTAACAATAAAATGATAGCCGGAGTTTGTGCCGGAATTGCAGAATATTTTGGTTGGGATGCAACTTTAGTCAGAGTTATATATGTTTTGCTTACCGTTTTTTCTGCAGCATTTCCCGGTATTTTGGTTTACATTATTCTTTGGATTGTCATGCCTCGCGCCGAAATAATAGAATAATGTACTGAAAGAACCAAAGTCGTTGTGAAAACGCCTTGAAAAATCATTAATTTACTCTCCTTTAAACGCTATGAATTTTAAACTTGAATCGCCCTATCAACCTACCGGTGATCAGCCAGAAGCCATTCAGCAACTGGTAGAAGGAATCAACGCAGGTATTCCGTATCAGACTTTATTGGGCGTTACCGGATCAGGAAAAACCTTTACCATAGCCAATGTTATTGAGCAGGTTCAGCGTCCGACGCTGGTATTGAGTCATAACAAAACACTTGCTGCTCAGTTATATAGCGAGTTCAAATCGTTTTTCCCGCACAATGCAGTGGAATATTTTGTTTCCTATTACGATTATTATCAGCCGGAAGCCTATTTGCCATTGACTGATACGTATATCGAAAAAGATTTGTCTATAAATCAGGAAATAGAAAAATTGCGGCTGTCTGCTACCTCTTCGCTTTTATCGGGACGCAGAGATGTTATTGTTGTTTCGTCGGTTTCATGTCTATATGGAATTGGCAACCCCGACGATTTTTCGAAAAATGTCATAGAAATTCGCAAAGGTCAGCATTTGGTGAGAAACGTATTTTTACGAAATCTTGTCAACAGTCTTTATACGCGTAACGAAATCGAGCTGAATCGTGGAAATTTTCGTGTGAAAGGAGATACTGTCGATGTTTTTCTTGCTTATACCGATTTTATTTTGCGCATTGTATTTTGGGGCGACGAAATTGATGAAATACTGACAGTTGACCCTGTGAATTACGATATAATTGATTCATTGGATGCCTATAAAATTTATCCGGCCAGTATTTTTGTTACCACAAAGGAAAGAATTGCGCTGGCCATTGATGAAATAGAGAAAGATTTACAGTTGCAGGTGGATTATTTTCGTTCTATTGGAAAAGACTTCGAAGCCAAAAGAATTTATGAAAGAGTGCGTTACGATATAGAAATGATAAAAGAACTTGGCTATTGTTCGGGAATCGAAAACTATTCACGTTATTTCGACGGTCGCCCGCCGGGTAGCCGCCCTTTTTGTTTGCTGGATTATTTTCCTAAAGATTTTCTGCTGGTGATTGATGAAAGTCATGTAACTATTCCCCAAATCAGAGCCATGTATGGAGGAGATGCTTCACGCAAACAAAATTTGGTTGAATTTGGATTTCGTTTGCCCGCAGCCAAAGACAATCGTCCATTACGTTTTGAAGAATTTGAAGTGCTCACGCCTCAAACCATTTATGTGAGTGCTACACCGGCTGATTACGAATTGACAAAATCGGAAGGAATTGTGGTCGATCAGCTGATTCGTCCCACCGGATTACTCGATCCCGTGATTGAAGTCCGTCCAAGTTTGAATCAGATTGACGATTTGCTGGAAGAGATTGCACAGCGAACAGAAAACAACGAACGTGTGCTGGTAACAACATTGACCAAAAGAATGGCTGAAGAGTTGACCAATTATCTGTCGAAAATGGGAGTGAAATGCAATTATATTCATTCTGATGTAGAAACGCTGGATCGTGTTCAAATTATGGAAGATTTGCGCAGAGGCGTTTATGATGTGCTGGTGGGCGTTAACCTGCTGCGAGAAGGATTGGATTTGCCGGAAGTTTCACTGGTGGCTATTCTGGATGCCGATAAGGAAGGCTTTTTGCGCTCCCATCGTTCATTGACGCAAACGGCAGGACGAGCCGCAAGAAATTTGAATGGTAAAGTAATCATGTATGCCGATCAGATCACTGAAAGCATGGAAAAAACCATAAATGAAACCAATCGCCGCAGGGAAAAGCAACTTCATTACAACGAAACACATAATATTACGCCGACAGCTATTGTGAAAGGCGAAAGAAATCCACTCTCAAAAGTTGAACCTCATGCTTATGTGGAACCTGAAAAAACGACCGGTATTGCTGCTGATCCTGTGGTACAATATATGTCAGTGCCGGCACTTGAAAAAGCCATAACAAAAACCAGAAAGTCGATGCAGGAAGCTGCTAAAAAACTCGAATTTCTGGAAGCTGCACAACTGAGAGATGAATTGATTAAGCTGGAAGAATTATTGAAAAAGAAAACGTCAGAAACACATAATTGAAAATTCAGGAGGATTCATAAAGTAGATTTTATCAATCGGTCAAAAAGTTCCATTCATTCAAAAAACACCAAACAAGCTCTAAAAATTGTTGAATTATTGCTTTAAATTTATTTTCTGATAAGAGAAAAGTTATCTTTGTATCAGTAATTCATTAGAAAAAACATAACATGCTGGAAATCATTCTGAAAGGTATTCTTATTGGTTTGTGTATATCTGTGCCGGTAGGTCCTATTGGGATGCTGGTTATTCAGCGTACCTTGAATAGAGGAAGAAAATTTGGAATAGCCACAGGCTTGGGAGCAAGTATGTCCGATTTATTTTACACCATCATAACTTTATTTTTTTTGAGCTTTGTGATTGATTTTATTGAAGCTCATCGTTTTATTATAGAATTGGTGGGAAGTTTGGTAGTGATTTTCTTTGGATATTTCATCTATAAAAACAACCCTGCAGTACAACCCAAACCTAATGAAACAGTTCAGCACAATGTGTACCGCGATTTTATCAGTTCTTTTGTATTGACCTTTTCCAATCCGCTTTTTTTGTTTGTTCTGATTGCGTTGTTTGCCCGCATAAAATTCATTCATTCAGGCACTTCTCTCTTTGAAACCATTCTTGGCATTTTGGCCATTTTAATCGGTGCAACTTTATGGTGGATGACGCTTACTTTTATTGTCAGCCATTTCAGGTCAAAAATCGGAATGCACCAGTTGAAAGCCATCAACCAAATAACCGGTGGACTGATTTCTTTGATTGGATGTATTGGTCTTGTTTCCAGTCTAATATAAAAATTCACCCTTCTTTCTTCGCAGAAAAAAGGGTGCGCTTCACCATGTGACTCGTTAATAAACAAAAATATAAAATTACGTTGTTTTCAGGAATTCTGTGAAAAAATATCCGACATTTCTTCCTTTGTCATTTTTCCGTTCATCCAAATAATTGACATTTCGTTTCTCTCCTTTGAAACAATTATCATATCGGACTGATTCTTGCCGGTTGTCCTGAAGAAGATGTTCACCGTTTCATTTTTATCTTTCACTCTGACAGCCGTTTCATATTTTCCTTCACGAATTACTTTGTCCAATTCATCAATTACCGAGTTCATTAATTTTTCATCCCGTGAATTTTCGAGTGTCAAAATTTTGATTCCTGTCAAGCGATCCAAAACTTCTTTTCCATTCTTGTCCATTTCTTTATTTGATCCGAACGATGAAGCAAGGTTCATCATCCCTTTGCCGACGGTAACATAAGTAAATCGTTCGTCATTGGCATATCGATCAAAAAATTTATCGATGGTTTGTGCGCCTGTTCGAAAAGAAGCAAGCAGCAAAATCGTCAAAATCAATATTCCATTTCTTTTCATAATCTTGATTGTTAATTGTTTAAAGTAATTGTTTCTTCTATTTTTTCCAGTCTTTTCTTAATTTGTGGAATTTTTTTTACCGGTTCCATGCTCGATTTTACAGTAGTTATTGCTCCCAACGGTTTTAAATTGTTTTCCAACGTGTTGCTGACATTATTCAATTTTTCCAAAGCATAATTTTGTGCAAACTGTGTATTTTCAATTTTTTTCCCGTTTACAATAACAAAATCTTCATTTTTTTCTATCGGCTTAAGCCAAAAAATCACCAGTAGAGCTGCAGCAATTCCCGAAATGGCCACAGTTTGTTTCCAAAACCGTTTAACTTTTGGCAACACCTTTTTTTCTGAGACCTTTTCAGCCATTTTTTCGTTTGCTTTTTCGTCAAATACCTGAAATAGAGATTTATATATTTCATGTTCAGGTAATACCTTTTCGTGCCTGAAATAGGATTTGAGAAAATTTTCTTCTTGAAGTGTAGTTTTTCCTTCAAAATATTTTTTTAATAAATCATCTATCTGTTTCATTGTAAGTCATTTTCTGTAAATTGATAAACCATCATTTAAATAATTTTTTACATTATTTTTTCATTCCATATCGCCATCAATTCTTTTCTTAGTTTTTGTCGGGCTCTCGAAAGATTTACACTTACGGCGTTTTCAGTAGTTGCCGTGATTGTTGCTATTTCCGAAATTTCCAACCCTTCCACATCGCGAAGGTGAATAATGGTTCTTTGCAATTCGGGTAATTTGTCTATCAGTTGTTTCACATAGTTTGTCATATCTTTTTGTTCTATTAACTGATGTGGATTCGGCATAGTTGCTATCAGATTTTCATCAAGCGGAACGTCCCGATTCGGTTTTTTTGTCCGCAACCAGTCGAGACACAAATTACGCATTGACTTCATGGCAAAAGCCGTCAGGTTTTGCACTTTATCCAACTGACTTCGATTTTCCCACAATTTGGCGTTTAATTCCTGTACAGCATCTTTGGCAGCTTCATCATTGCAGACAATGGATTTTGCCATCCGAAACAATTGATCGGTAAGTGGCAAAATAACTGAATTAAATTGTGCTGCATCCATACGTTACTGAACTCTCACTAAAATTACCAAATTTGATTCGTATACTTATAAAGACGAAAAACCGAATCATTTCTTACATCAAATATTCGGTTTTTTGAGAAGATAAAGAGAATCTCTTTCGTGCGGGAAATATATTTATTTGAAAATGAGTTAAATCATTCTTTTTATGGAGTGAAGTTTATGGGAGTAATTTCCTGTTTGTTCTGAAATAATTCCATGTTCATCAATCTTTTCGATTTTTACCCAGCCTGAAGCATGAATAATTTGATGGGCATTCATTAAAATTCCCACATGAATAATTTGATTTTCGGCATTGGCAAAGAAAGCCAAATCGCCGGTATGTGCCAGTGCAAGAGAGTTTATTTCTTCACCTATTTCAGCCTGCTGAGAAGCATTGCGTGGCAACATGATGCCGCAAAGCGAAAAGACAACCTGAACCAAACCGGAACAGTCAATACCCAATGCACTTTTTCCACCCCATAAATAGGGAGAAGAAAGGTATTGTCGAGCCAAAGAAACGATATTGTTTCCGGTTAAAGGTTGTGGCATCCCTGCATCGGAAGGATGAATGACATATTGATATGTTCCATCTGTAAAGTTGCCGTTTTGATAGTTTCTCAGAATACTTCCTCCGGGAAGGGGAAAAGTATTTCCCTTTGTCAGATTTCGACAAAAGGAAACAGGTTTCAGAATACGGAAATTTTCAATATCATTGTGATTTTTTTCCCCATTTTCCGGAAGCAAAGAAATCATTTTTTTGTCAACCCAGCCGCAATAATTGTCTGAATGGTTGCGAACGTACAGCCATTGTTCCTTGCTTTTGAGAATCTCGACTGTTTCTCCAAACAAAAGTTGAGAAGTCATTTCACTGCATTCGTTGTCTTTTGCTCTTAAAGGGACAAGGCTCAAGGTTATAATTCCATTCATAAAACAACATATTTTAGGGTATTCGTAAAATTTATCAACAAACAAATTCTCCATAAAAAGGTTATATAAAATAACATGGAGACTATTTCATTTTTCTGTAAAATCTGTCAAACAGCACAACAAAAATAAGTAAATTAATGAACTTAACGGTTAATAGTAAAATTTTTTGTAATTTTCGGCAAATTTGAGATAGAGAAGAACAACTGTTTCGAATTTTTCTGATTGTAATAGAAAAATTTGAAAGATTTTTTGTAAATTATATAACTTCAGAAGCAGAATGAGACTAAAAACTAATAAGAAAAAGCTGCAAAATATTTTTAAAATTTTGCTTGCATTGGTGGTAGTTTTTATAATTGTTGAACTTTATCCGCGTGAGAGCACTTTCAATTATCAGTTTGAAGAAGGGAAACCGTGGTCGTATGAGCTTTTGACGGCTCCTTTTGATTTTCCGATATATAAAAGCGATGAACAGGTAGAAAAAGAGAAGAAAGAAATTCTCAAGAATTTTACCCCTTACTTCATTCTCGATACGACCGTTATGCCAACTCAGTTAAAGAAATTTGAAGCCGATTGGGGGAAAGCCGGTAATATTTCTCCTTATTTACGTTCCTTCATTGAAGGAAAAATGAAATCGATTTATTCAAAAGGAATAATTTCAAATGATGATTACAACAATTTGCAAAAATGGAATGTGAAAAGAATTTACCGGATTTTGCCGGGAAGAATTTCACAACTTGCTTTCTTAAATGAAATTTACACCCCAAAAACTGCTTATGAAGAATTGGTAAAGGATGGCAGAGAAAATGTTAGAGAGCTAAACTTAAACAATTATCTGGTTGAAAATCTTCGCTATGACAGCATTACTTCGGAAACAGCCAAAAACGAATTGCTGAAAAACCTCTCTCTCACTGTTGGAATGGTACAGACAGGCAAACGCATTATCGATAAAGGAGAAATAGTTTCGCCGGAAACTTATGCCATCCTGCGATCTTTGCAAATTGAATATGAAAACAGAAAGTCGGTATTTGAGCAAACGGCTATTGTTTCCGTTGGGGAAATATTACTGGTCATTGGTTTAATCACGCTGTTGATTTTGTATATTTATCTTTTCCGTCCGCGAATTTTGGACAATTTTAATAATTTGTTGTTTTTGTCGCTGCTCATTGTCCTGATTGTAGGACTTACTTCGTTGACCATTCGATATTCTTCCTTAAGTTATTATATTGTGCCGTTTGCCTTGTTACCAATCATAGTTCGTGTTTTCTATGATTCCCGTACAGCTTTGTTTGTACACATCATCACGGTGTTTATTGTTTCTTTAATGGTGGACAATCCTTTTCAGTTTGTTTTACTTCAGATTACGGCAGGGATGGTGGCTGTTTCCAGTTTGAAGGACATGACGCAGCGCTCTCAACTCGCACAATCGGCTCTCTACATATTTTTAAATTATGTTGGCTTTTATTTGGCTTTTGAACTGATTACCGAAGGCAACTTGTCAAGAATAAATTGGGTGCCTATTTTCAGTTTTGCCATTAGTTCGCTGTTTTTGCTGTTTGCGTATCTGCTGATTTATATTTTTGAAAAAATGTTTGGCTTGTTGTCTGCAGTTACATTGGTGGAACTTACCAATGTTAACAGCGATTTGTTGATGAAATTTGCAGAAGTCGCTCCCGGCACTTTTCAGCATTCCTTGCAGGTTTCCAACCTCGCAACCGAAGCTGCAAAAAAAATCAATGCCAATAGTTTACTTGTTCGAACCGGTGCTTTGTATCACGATATTGGCAAAATGAAACATCCTGAGTATTTTACTGAAAATCAAGTAGGCGGGAAAAATCCGTTATTGTCAATGAAATTTGAGGAAGCTGCAAGAATTATTATTGAACATGTGGCAAATGGAATAGAAATAGCCAAAAAAAATCATCTGCCCGATCAAATTATCAATTTTATAGCAACCCATCACGGAACAGCAAAGGCAAAATATTTTTATGTGGCATTTATAAACGAAAATCCTGGAGTGAAGCCGGATGAAAAGATTTTTTCCTATCCGGGACCTTTGCCTTCCACTAAAGAAACGGCCATTCTGATGATGGCAGATGCGGTGGAAGCCCGTTCAAGAACATTGAGCGAATATACTGAAGAAAGTATAGATCAAATGGTGGAAGACATAATTAATACTCAAATTGCTGAAGGACAGTTTAAAGATGCCCCGATAAGTTTCAGGGACGTGGAAACGGTGAAAAAAGTATTGAAAGAAAAAATAAAAAGTATTTATCATTCCCGCATAACTTATCCTGAAATAAAGACAAGCGAGAAATAACAACGATTTATTTTCGTAACTTTCTGAAGATAAAATTTATATTTTTATGTTTTAACGAAAAATTAAGTTCTGCGTATGAAAACAAGAATTGCTTTTTTTGATGCTAAACCTTACGATGAAGCTTCGTTTCGTGAAAGAAATCAACAACATGGTTTCGAAATCAAATTTCATAAAAGCCATCTGAGTAAAGATAATGCTATCCTGACCAAAGGTGCCGATGTGGTTTGTATTTTTGTGAATGCTGAAGTTGATGCGGAAGTAATCGATATTTTGGTAGAAAATGGCGTAAAATTGATTGCACTTCGCTCGGCGGGTTACAACAATGTGGATTTAAAAGCTGCTAAAGGCAAAATTAAGGTTGTGCGTGTGCCGGCTTATTCTCCTCATTCCATTGCCGAACATACTATTGCTTTGATGCTTACACTGAATCGGAAAATTCATAAAGCATACACTCGAACGCGCGATGGCAACTTTGCGCTGGAAGGATTATTGGGATTTGAAATGAATGGAAAAACAGCCGGAATAATTGGAACAGGAAAAATTGGTAAAATTGTAATCCAGATTTTGAAAAGTATGGGAATGAACGTCCTTGCCTATGATTTGTTCCCCGATACGCAATTTGCCGAAAAAAACGATATTCGATATACCCAACTTGACGAATTGTATCAGCTTTCCGATGTTATTTCGTTGCACTGTCCGTTGACCAAAGAAACGGAATATTTGATAAATGAAAATTCCATCAAAAAAATGAAAAATGGGGTAATGATTATCAATACCGGAAGAGGAAAACTAATCAAAACAAAAGCGCTGATTGATGGGCTGAAAAGTAAAAAAATAGGTTATGCCGGTTTAGATGTGTACGAAGAAGAAGGAGATTATTTTTACGAAGATCATTCCGATATTGTAATCGATGATGATATTCTGGCGCGTCTTCTAACGTTTAACAATGTAATCGTAACTTCCCATCAAGCATTTTTTACCAAAGAAGCTCTTTCGGAAATTGCCCGCATTACGCTGCAAAACATTCAGGATTTTGTGGATGGGAAACCGCTGGTAAATGAAATCACAGCTTAATAAATTCCAAAATAAAAAAATAGAGTGTTTCAAGCGGAACACTCTTCTTGTTTCCGATTTGCAACACTCTAAAAAATTTTACAAACACTTTGGTAAACTACAGTTTATTCTTGTCCTTTTTGAAAAGTTTGGATCTTGAGCTATGCGCCTTATTTTGAGTTTCTTAAATAGTCAAACCTTAAAAATCCACACTTTAACGACAAACTCATAAAATTTCATTTTCAAAAAAAACAGGAAAAGAAACAACGAATTTATATGAAAGCGTTTCTGGAATCTACCACCCCAGCCCATCAAATCGACCTCCCCCAGCCCCTCCAAAGGAGGGGAGTAAGAATGATTTAGTCCTTGTTTAGTCCTGAAATAGGTTTACAAAAAAGTAAACAGTATTCAGGATTATAAACAAAAAATCCACCACCCCCAGCTCCTCCAAAGGAGGGGAGGAAGAGTTTAGCGCCTTTGTTCTGATCAGCTATTTACGGGCATCCAATGTTTCTTTTATTTGAATGGCTACATACTCTGGATTTGACAACACTTCTTCGTTTGTAAATCGAATAACTTTATATCCCTTTTCATTCAACGTATTTGTACGCAACTCATCATATTCTTTTTGCTGTAAATGTATTTTTCCGTCAATTTCAATAACAACTTTCGCAGAAAGGCAAACAAAGTCTGTAATAAAATTATCAATGATATGCTGTCTGCGAATTCTGTAACCGGTTTTCTTATTACGCAAATACTTCCACAACAACTTCTCAGCTTCAGTATAGTTTTCCCTTAATTCTTCTCTGATTGCCTTCAAGTATCTGTAATTGTATAAATCGGCTGTCACATAGCCCGGTCTGTCGTTTTTAAACTCCTTGCCGTCAACTTCATTATCCGATCTAATTTCTCTGTCTTATTCCTCTCCTTTGGAAGGGTTAGGAGAGGTAATATTTCCATTTTCCGTAGTTGCATTTTCATTAGGTTGAGTCTGAAGTCCTGCATCCATTGTTGATTCATAATATTATAGTCGCTCCTTATATGGTTAAGTGTCAATTATTTCTAAGCAGAAAGGTTATAAAATTTTTGTGGAAAAATAATCGAAAAAATGAAACAAAAAATCTCTTCTTTGAGTTTCTCCTGTCATTTTTTGCTGTATTTTATACTGTAAAGATGCAAATTCCTGTAATTATAAACAAACTATTTTACACCTATTTTGTTGATATTTAGTTAAATGAAATAAATTCAAGGAACGACTAAATAACAAAATTTTAAAAACTGGTTAACGTTATTTAGGCATTAACAACTCTCCACTCTCCACTCAATATTCCAAACTCTTTACTCCCAACTTTTCTTCATTTATTTCGAAAAAAAATTGGTTTTAGAAAAAATTTGGTTTCCGCTTTCGGGCTTCTTCGAGGGAAAGTATTTCGGTTTTTTGTACTTGATTTTCACGAATTTCCTGATATTCTGTAGCAATCTCCGAAACAAAATGACTGCGTGTTTTTTCGTTCATCAATTGAGAAACAATGAAAGTATTGACGGAAGCATCTTTCACATAAACTACAGGTCCGTGATAATGTGGTGCAATTTTGACTGCCGTGTGAACTTTCGATGTTGTTGCTCCACCAATAAGCAAGGGAACGTTGAGACCAGCTTTTTCCATTTCTGCTGCAACGTTGCTCATCTCTTCAAGCGAAGGAGTGATCAGTCCGCTTAATCCGACCATATCTACCTTTTCGTTGAGCGCAGTTTGAATAATTTTATCGGAAGGCACCATGACCCCCAAATCAATAACGTCATAATTGTTGCAAGCCAGTACTACGGAAACAATATTTTTACCAATATCATGTACGTCGCCTTTTACGGTAGCAATAAGGAATTTTCCTGCCGA
Source organism: Bacteroidales bacterium (assembly GCA_012517575.1). GTDB lineage: Bacteria > Bacteroidota > Bacteroidia > Bacteroidales > Paludibacteraceae > MVYY01. The sequence continues at coordinate 24,645 of JAAYUQ010000034.1, forward strand.
AGAAGCAGTTCCGGCAACTTTTTGTTTTTCTATCTCAGGCTGAAGAATGGTTACGGCTTTTTTCATGGTTCGTGCCGACTTTACCACTTGAGGCAAAAACATTTTTCCTTCTCCAAATAGTTTCCCAACAATGTTCATTCCGTCCATCAACGGTTTTTCTATAATTTCCAGTGCTGTATCGTAAAGTGTCAATGCTTCTGCCAAGTCAATATCAAGAAATTCATCAATTCCTTTTACAAGCGCATGTTCAAGACGTTTGCCAACCGGAAACGACCGCCATTCATCTTTTTTGTCCGATTTTTTTTCGGAAACGGTATTTTTTATTTTTTCGGCGTATTCTATCAGTTGTTCTGTAGCATCTGCTCTTCGGTTGAAGATAACATCTTCTACTTTTTTCAAAAGTTCCGGCTCAATTTCTTCATAAATGGGTAAAGCTCCCGCATTGACAATTCCCATATCCAATCCGGCTTTAATGGCATGATAAAGAAAAACGGAATGCATGGCCTCACGAACCATATTGTTTCCTCTGAAAGAAAAAGACAAATTGCTAATTCCGCCACTGACTTTTGCATAAGGCAAATGTTGTTTGATCCAGCGTATCGATTCCAGAAAATCCACAGCATAATTATTGTGTTCTTCTATTCCTGTGCCGATAGCCAATACATTTGGGTCGAAAATTATATCTTGTGGAGGAAAACCTGCTTTTTCTGTTAGCAGGCTATAAGCTCGAGAACAAATTTCGATTCTACGGTTTAATGAATCGGCTTGTCCTTTTTCGTCAAAGGCCATTACAATGGCAGCAGCACCATAGGCTCTCACTTTTTTTGCTTTTTTCAGAAAATCTTCTTCTCCTTCATTTAAGCTGATGGAATTGACAATGCTTTTCCCCTGAATACATTTTAATCCGGCTTCAATCACTTCCCATTTTGACGAATCGATCATCAGGGGAACACGTGCAATTTCGGGTTCGGCAGTAATATAATTCAGAAAAACAACCATTTCTTCTGCTGCATTCAGCATGGCGTCGTCCATATTAATATCCAGCACTTGCGCACCATCTTCAACTTGTTTTCGAGCGATGTGGAGGGCTTCTTCGTATTTTTTTTCGTTGATTAGCCTTAAAAACATCCGTGAACCGGCAACATTGCATCGTTCTCCAATATTCACAAACAAAGATTTTGAAGTCGATTCGATTGATGATATGTCTGCATTTCCCCGATTTTTGTTCGTTGAAAATTCATCCTTTGCGGAAGTAGTGGACTCAGTGTTATTCATTTGTTTCCATTGGTCAATTTCAAGAGAAATAATTTCCAACAGTTCCAAACCGCTCAGTTCCAAGTTAACAGTTTTTCCTTTGGGTTTTCTGACAGTTGCATCAGCTATCAGATCCTGATATTTGGCAATATGTTCCGGAGTTGTTCCGCAACAACCACCAATAATATTGACCAGACCTTCATCGATGTATTCTTTTACTTGCATTGCCATTCTGTCGGGCGTTTCATCGTATTCACCAAACTGATTCGGAAGTCCGGCATTGGGGTAGGCACTGACGAACCATGGCGCATGAGCGCTCATTTCCTGAAGATAAGGTTTCAGATCTTTTGCTCCGAAAGAGCAGTTTAACCCAATAGAAAGCAAAGGCGCATGTGCAACAGAAGCCATAAAAGCACGGACTGTCTGGCCGGAAAGTGTACGTCCGCTGGCATCGGCAATGGTAGCCGAAATCATTAATTCCACTTTTTTATTCAATTCCGACATGGCTTCTTGAGCGGCAAAAATGGCTGCTTTTGCATTTAATGTATCGAAAATAGTTTCTATCAGCAGCGCATCCACTCCGCCTTCTATCAAAGCCAGCATTTGTTCCTTGTAAGCCGCAACAAGTTGATCGAAAGTTATAGCACGTGAAGCCGGATGATTTACGTCGGAAGGTAAAGAAGCCGTTTTGTTGGTTGGTCCCACCGAACCGGCTACAAATCTTGGCTTTTCGGGGTTTTTTCGTGTGAATTCATCTGCTGCCTGTCTGGCTAAACGGGTCGCAGACAAATTAATTTCTCTTATAAATTCGCCCATTCCATAATCTTCCATTGAAATTCGCTGAGCATTGAAAGTGTTGGTTTCAATAATATCGGCACCTGCTTCTAAATATTGATTATGTATAGATCGGATAATATCGGGTTGGGTCAAAGAGAGTAAGTCGTTGTTTCCTTTCAGTTGCTTGTTCCATTGAAAAAAACGATCACCTCTGTATGCGGCTTCGTCGAGCCTGTATCGTTGAATCATGGTGCCCATGGCTCCATCGAGAATCAGAATGCGTTTTTCGAGAGCTGTTTTTAAATTCATAGTCTTGTGAAAAATAGGTCGGAATTATTTAATTTGTCGGTTGTCATTATTTCCGCAAATTTAGTGATTCTGCGTCAATTCTCAAAAACAGCAACTTATCTTTAAAACGTCCTTTCTTCGTTTTTTACTCTTTCATTATTTTCAGATTTTCAATATCTTTGTCATCGGTAAAAAAGTGAAACACTAACTTCTTAATAAGTAGAAAATGAAAAAATTAGTTTTAGTACGACATGGCGAAAGCGTTTGGAATAAGGAAAATCGCTTTACAGGTTGGACAGATGTTGATTTGTCCGAAAAAGGGATGCAGGAAGCAGCCAAAGCAGGCAGACTGCTGAAGGAAAAAGGTTTCTTTTTTGATAAAGCCTACACTTCTTATTTGAAAAGGGCCATCAAAACCTTGAATATTATTCTCGATGTAATGGATTTGGATTGGATTCCGGTAGAAAAAAGCTGGCGTTTGAACGAAAAGCATTATGGTATGCTTCAAGGATTAAACAAAGCAGAAACAGCTGAAAAATACGGTGAAGAACAAGTTCAGATTTGGAGACGCAGCTATGATGTTCCGCCTGCTCCACTGGATATAAATGATCCTCGTTCTCCATTTTTGGATCCACGTTACAAAAATGTCGACAAAAAGGATTTGCCTCTTACAGAAGCGTTGAAGGATACCGTAGCACGTATTCTACCATATTGGGAAAATAATATTTTTCCAAGTTTGAAAGAAAAAAATGAAATTTTGGTTGTTGCTCACGGAAACAGCTTGAGAGGTATTGTAAAAGTGTTAAAAAATATTTCCGATGAAGATATAGTAGGGTTGAATCTCCCAACTGGCGTTCCCTATGTGTTTGAATTTGATGATAATTATCAGGTTGTGAACGATTATTTTCTGGGTGACCCTGAAGAAATCAAAAAATTGATGGAAGAAGTAGCCAATCAGGCCAAAAAGAAATAAGAATAATTATTCTCTTCTAAGCCATACTAAAGCAGTGCGATTACCGTACTGCTTTTTTTAAATAAAAAAAATATATCTTTGCGGCATTAACTTTACAATAACATGAAAAAACAAATTTTAATTTTACTTTTCTGCTGGGCTGGAGTATTTAGTCTATTAACTGCTCAGGATACTATTGTTTTTAAAAATGGCGAAACCAAAGCTTGCAAAATTACGCAAATAAAAACCGGCGAGCTGACCTGTAAAGATTTTTCGTATTTGGATGGTCCCGATTATGTGTACGAACTTAAGAAGATACAAGAAATTCATTTCTCAAACGGTGTGGTGCAAACTTATAATATACCTGATGTTTCGGAAATAAACGAAGAGGAAGAAAGTATTACAGTATCTCGCGGAAAGATTAGTAATTTTACTCAGGATTCATGGCCACCTCCCATCAAATTTAAAACTTACAAGGAAAAAGAAAATTACTATAAGGATGAATTATATTTTCCGAAATTCGGAGATCCTTATCATCCGTGGGTTGCAGGGTTGGCTTCTTATTTCATTCCTGGTTTGGGGCAAATGACTTCCGGAGAAATAGGTAGGGGTTTTGCTTTTATGGGTGGAGCTGCGGCGAGTTTATTTGTTTTAATGATTGGTTACATTGGTGTCATTGAGGGAATAGATAGTTATTATAATGACGATTATTATACGTCGGAGAATAATCAAATTTTCCCCGTTTTAACTCTTGGCGGTTTTCTTAGTTATTTTGTAATCAATATCTGGTCGGCTGTAGATGCTTTTCACGTTGCAAAAATCAATAATTTGTATCAAAGAGATTTACATAGTCAGGAGCAGGTTAAATTGCAACTTTCGCCATATATTGATACGAACAAATTCGACTTTTCACTGAACCATCAACATACGATGGGATTATCGTTGCAGATAAATTTTTAGTATTCATTGATTTCTTTTTTTGCCTACAAGGATATGCTTGGACTGCAATAAATTGATGGGAAAGAAAATTTTCCTCTTACAGATATTAAATAGTTTTGTAATTTTATTGATTTACAAATGTTTACAGTTTTAGGTTGTATGTTGGTCGGCATAATTGCCGGATTTATTTTAAGAAAAAAACAATTCAAAATAATTCAAAAGGTTTTATTTGTTCTTATTTGGTTGCTCCTTTTTTTGTTGGGTGCAGAAATTGGAAGTAATCCGATTGTTGTTCGTCAAACGGGGAAACTGGGCTTCGATGCATTGTTAATTGGAGTGGCGGGAACTTTGGGAAGCATTATTGCTGCCGGCTTGTTGTGGAAGTGGATAAAACCCGACAAATCAACAAATGAAAAGTAGCCTGATTATTTTGTCTTTCTTTGCAACGGGACTGCTTTTGGGCTTTTTTCGGTTGTTGCCTGAAGTTTTCTTTAACGAAGAAATCAGTTTTTATGTGCTTTGTTGCTTGATGTTTACCGTTGGATTCAGTATCGGTCATCAAGGCAATCTTATCCGGCAATTTCGACGCTTGAACCCGCGCATTGTCTTTTTACCTCTGTTTACCATTGCCGGAACATGGTTGGGGGCTCTGGCAGTTGTTTTTTTCATAAATGATTTTTCTTTGTTTGATACTCTGGCAGCAAGCTCGGGATTTGGGTATTACTCACTTTCCGGTATTCTTATCACTCGTTATAAAGGTGTAGAGTTGGGTACTATTGCTCTGATGTCGAACATAGTACGTGAAATTCTCACTTTGCTTTTTGCTCCTCTTATGGTGAAATATTTTGGAAAATTTTCTACCATTTCTTCAGGTGGAGCTACTACTATGGATACCACTTTCCCTGTGATTGTTCAAACCGCCGGAAAAGATTACGCATTGGTTTCCATTTATCACGGATTTGTTATGGATTTTTCTGTCCCGTTTCTGGTTACTTTCTGGTGTAGCCTTTAATCGAAAAAATTCTGATTTTTTCTCCTTTATTACGGAAAAAATTCCGTAATTTTGCGGTGTTTTTCATTCTATAGCTAATTCAAAAATAATTATAACAACTATGGCAAAAGAATTCAAATATCAGGAACTTTTTCAGCTGGGAGAAGACAAAACCGAGTATTATTTGCTATCGAAAGATTTTGTTTCGACAACCGAGTTTGAAGGGAAAGAGATTTTAAAAGTTCAGCCGGAAGGTTTGACTTTACTTGCCCGCACTGCTTTTCGCGACTGTTCTTTTCTGCTTCGTCCCGAACATCAAAAACAAGTGGCAGCCATTCTGTCTGACCCCGAAGCCAGTGAAAACGATAAATATGTAGCCTTAACCATGCTTCGCAATGCCGAAATTTCTGCAAAAGGAATTCTTCCTTTTTGTCAGGATACCGGTACCGCAACGATTTTTGCCAAAAAAGGCAGTAACGTTTTCACCGATGGAACGGATGAAGAAGCTTTATCCAAAGGGGTTTATGAAACTTACACACAGGAAAATCTGCGGTATTCGCAAAATGCTCCGCTCACCATGTACGACGAAGTAAATACGGGTACCAATCTTCCTGCTCAAATTGACATCATGGCCGGTCATGGCAACCAGTACGAATTTCTTTTTATCGCCAAAGGCGGTGGCTCGGCCAACAAATCATTTTTGTTTCAGGAGACGAAAGCGTTGTTGCAACCCGACGCGTTGGAGAAATTTCTTACTGAAAAATTGAAATTATTAGGTACATCGGCTTGTCCGCCATATCATATTGCTTTCGTTATTGGCGGAACGTCTGCCGATGCTTGCATGAAAACGGTTAAACTGGCTGCAGCCAAGTATTACGACGAATTGCCTACTACCGGAAATGAGTTGGGAAGAGCTTTCAGGGATGTGGAACTGGAAGAAAAAATTCTGAAGGCAGCTCAAAATTTAGGTATTGGTGCTCAATTTGGAGGAAAATATTTTGCTCACGATGTGCGTATTATCCGGCTCCCGCGTCATGGGGCTTCCTGCTTTGTAGGCTTGGCAGTATCTTGCTCTGCCGATCGCAACATTAAGGCAAAGATAAACAAGGATGGCATTTGGCTCGAAAAGCTGGAGGATAATCCCGGCAAATATATTCCGGAAGAATATCGCAATGCAGGTGAAGGAAATGCAGTGAAAATCGATTTGAACCGCCCGATGAACGAAATTTTGTCTACCTTGACGAAATATCCGGTTTCCACGCGACTTTCTCTTTCTGGGACAATGGTAGTGGCCCGCGATATTGCACATGCGCGCATCAAAGAAATGCTGGATGCTGGGAAAGATTTGCCACAATATATGAAGGATCATCCGGTGTATTATGCCGGCCCTGCCAAAACACCTAAAGGAATGCCTTCCGGTTCGTTTGGCCCTACTACGGCCGGTAGAATGGATTCTTATGTCGATTTGTTTCAGGAACATGGCGGCAGCATGGTAATGATAGCCAAAGGAAACCGCAGCCAACAAGTGGTGGATGCCTGCAAAAAGCATGGTGGATTTTATTTGGGTTCAATTGGCGGCCCGGCTGCTATTCTCGCTCAGAATTCCATAAAAAAGGTTGAATGTATCGATTTTCCCGAACTCGGAATGGAAGCTGTCTGGAAAATTGAAGTGGAAGATTTTCCGGCCTTTATTCTGATTGACGACAAGGGAAACGACTTTTTCAAACTGATTAAGCCAACCATGACTTGCTGATCATTCCTGATTTTTTATGTCATTATTCTTTTTTTTACGAAGGGCAGCTCGAAAAAGCTGTCCTTCGTTGTAGGGTAGAGATATTCTACATCTGATTGTTTGGGAGAAACAAAGATTATTTTGAGAAAAAAAAATAACCGCCTCTCCTGAAAAAGAAAGGCGGTTAAAAAATTATGCTTCTTTAGTTCGATTTTCTATCGAACCAATGGAAAAAATCAAGGATTATTTCACAAATTTGGTTGACTTGCCATTAATGCGGATGATGTAAATTCCGTTGTTGAGATCGCGGGTATACGTTCCGGTAGCTTTGGTCTTTTCAATCAAACTTCCATTGATGTTGTAGAGTTCGATGTTGGCCGGTTCGGTCAGCTCTACGCGAATACCTGTGGTTGTTCTCATCAAGCGTGGTGCCAAGGCGGGAACTTCCGTTTCAGTAACCAGTCTGGTGGTAAATCTTTGAATCGTATCATTCATTACCGGAGCAATGGTTTTTCGATTGGCGCTTGCCGTCATATCCAGATTGCATTCCCAGTTTTGTTCGGCCGGATTGGGTTCATTGGTAAAATATTTATATTCTGTATTGGCCGGTACTTTTTGGGCATCATTAGTCAGCGTTCTGGTGAAGGTTGCGCCGCTTTTTGTCAGTTCAAACGCACTTGCCCAATTGTTGATACTGCTCATTAGGAACAATTGGTTGGGTACACCTACTGTGGCTTCGAAGCTAACATTCAAGGTTACCGATTTTACGCGATACCAGAGATCAACCACATCGTTGGCATTGTACGTACGATTTGTGGCTCGTATCACTGGTATTTCTTCTTGATAAACAGCTTCCTGATAATCCCAATCGCCTGTTTCGCACAGATATTTGTATTCCACATTGCTGTGTGCAGGGAAAGTCCCGCTAAATTCATTTTGATTGCCTGTCGTCATCAATTCAAAAGGATTAGTAATATCCCATGATTTCCCGATAAATGTGCCAGCTATATAAACATGCTGCGTACCATTGGGAACAGTTACAGTGAAAGTCTGCGTATCGTTGAGGTTATTGGGCTCGTGGGCTCCCATGTAAACATAAGGAGTATGGCGGGCATTACCAAAAATATCGGTAGTAACCCCAATAGCCGGAGCAGCCAAATCCATATCGTCGATGGATGTGCCCGTCAGCGACAAATCGGTAGCGCTGACAAAATTTACTACTTTGGAAACAGAATTCGAATCCTTGCCACTTGCCGTTTGCCAATCGGATAATGTAGCTTGGGCAGAACTATAATATCCAATTTTAGCATTGTTTGTTCCTGTTCTAATTAAATCATTATAGTCGCTTGTTGTTGGCAAGGAACTAGCATAAATACAATAAGAAGCAAAATCATCCTCTTCAGTTATGATGATATTATTTCTAATATCACAAGAAGCAGTATAAGTAACTATCCCTGCAGTAGGAGTAGTACCAGCTCCTGTAGTAGATACATTATTTAAAACAATCGTATTATGATATATATTTGAAGCTGACCCTGATCTTATCCCTACCACTTCTGTAGTTCCTGTACTTGGCGTACTAAAACCTGTAATAAAATTATTATAGATATTCCAGGTTCCACCTCCAGATGCTTGAATTCCTCGTATTCCATTTCCAGCACCTCCTGTATTGGCTGTTCCTAGCTGAATAATCTTGTTATTCATTACATTGGTTAATACCAAACCAGTAGATGTACCTCCTATTCCAAAACTTGCCATTCCAGTTGATGTTTGATTTACTTTAATTGTATTATTTATTACATCACAGGTTCCAGAATAATTTAGTGAAATTCCTCTATGTTTAACAGTTATATCATTATTTTTAAACAAAAGACCCGTTGGTCGGCCTGTAGGAGTATATGAATTAGAAACAAAAATACCTGCAGCAGTATTTGAAGTTGTGCTAATAATGCAATTATCAACCGTAATATTATTAGGAATATAGTCCACACCACCACTATTTCTAACACGAACAGATACTACTCCAAAAGATGAAGTTCCAGATGTAAGATCTGTTAAAATGCAATTTTTAATTATTACATCATTTACATTTCCACAAATAGTAATGGGTTTGCAAGCATTATTATTAGAAGATTGATTCACGAAAGTAAGTCTGCGTGTTGTACCTCCTTCAGCATAACCATCAATCGTTAAATTATTTGCAGTGCCAATGCTATTCCAATCATTTACATTGCTTAGCCCAATAACAAAATTACCCGAACATGAGTATTATCTCCTGATTGGGTGAATGTAATGGTTCTGTCTACATCTTGATCAGGTCTTATAGTTATTGTAAAATCAGAATTGTTAATTAAGCCAATGTTTACTGTTTCTGTAATATCCGATGTGATTTCAAGTATAACATTGCCCGTTAGACCATTGGCATTGATATTGTTTACGGCTGTGGAAAGCAAGTCAAATCCCTTCCCATTCGTTCCCTGCGGGATATAATAATTTCCGCTGAAGGGACCGATTTGTACGGTGTAGTTTTTACCGCCATTGTTGTTGTAATTTACGGTGTAGAAATCCACATCGGCTTCAGCCGGTGCGGAAGTTTGGTTGATGGTAGTCAAAACATAATACGAAACAAAGTCCCCTGAAGTGCAATTCAGTGTTGCCGCATAACTTGTTCCACTCGTAAAGGTCATTTCGGTGGTAGTGGAAGTGGTCCAGTTGTCTTTGGAATAGCGCAACCAGATTTTTTCGTTTGTACTTGCAGCAGCACTGGCTGTTGCCGTAACGGTCAAATCGTTGCCACTTATGGTTCTCGTTACCGAACTAACGGTTACCGGAGCGGCAGCGCCATTGTCGAAAACGGCAAAATCGATATCGTTGCCGGCTTGTTTACGGGCTTTTACCACATAATAGTTTCCTGAAGTGAGGGCGGTTTTGATGGCACCTCAGTCACCCATATTGGCTCTGTAATAAGCAGTCCATTTGGCTCCTCCTCCAGTATAATTCATATCTTCTGAAGCTCCGTTTACCCAAAAGCCGGAGCCATTTTCAGTTGAAGCAGTTTCACCAAACTTAAAATATTGATCGGCCGTTGCCGTTGCAGCGAACTGCCATAAGTACGAATTTCCCAAAGAAGTGTTTCCCTGCGTTCCTGCAGTCCAACTCCATCCTGCTCCGTTGTCACTTCCAAAGATGTAATCCGGAGATGTTTGCGCTTGCAGTAACCCGACGCAGGTTGCAAGCATCATGAATACGGTAATTTTTTTCATAGCTCAAAAAATTTAAAGTGAATAATTATAAATATTGAATAAAGTTGCGAAATGTACTCATTTAATTATTAAATTACAAACGTTTGCAAGATTATTTTTTATGTTTTGTAACATATTTTTTTGTTTCTTCGTGTGGTAGTCGATAAACTGCCACACGAAGAAACAAGTTTTATTGTTTGATAAATCTGAAGGAGTTCCTCTTTTCGTCGGTACGTACTTGAAGTATATACAATCCCGGAGTCATTCCTTCCAGCGAGAGGCGAACCTGCGTTCCTGAAGCATTTATCGAGCGTATCAGTCTTCCTTTGGTATCGTAAACGGCAATTGTTTGCAATTTTGCGGTTTTGCTGTCCACTATCACGTAATCGCTCGCCGGATTGGGATACAGGGAAATTTCAGATTTTTCAGATGCTTCTACTTGCGGAACTTCGCTAATCACGTCCAATTTTTCGCTGCTGGGAGCCGGCGTGGTGAATGTGTTTTCCACTTTTGGTAACGACCACACACCCAGTCTTTCGGAAGAGTTGGAGATGACATACACGTTGCCAGCCCGGTCGAAAGCCAAACCTGCGGTATTGGTTCCCATAGCCGGCTTAATGGAATAAAGTCGGGTTAAGGAAGGAATGCCACTGTCGGAGAAAGAAACGTGGAAAATTTTCACTTCATTGTTGCAACCCATTGCCAGCATCTTTCCATCAAACGATACTGCCATGCCGCCGGTATAGGAATTTTCAATCAGTGTCGGTGTTTTTCCAGAATTAAAATCCACGATGCCTCTGTCGGTAACATGAATCAGTGAAGGAATATTGGCTGCATCGGCAGACCGGTATTGAGAAATCCACCAACCACCCCGTCCATCGGGAGCAATGCAGGAATTGTAATTTTGCTGTAAATTGCCATTCAGTGCATCATTGTAAACAATGGCACTGGGAGCTTGTTGCCAGGGCGTAGCCAGCGTACCAATGTTGTATTGCAATACATTGCCGGCGCTGGTTGCCACGGCATCCACATAATCTTCGTCGAAAGTATAAAGGCGCGTATCTTCACCTGTTCCTAATACCCAGCAATGAGAAATAGAGCCGTGCACATTAACGCCTCCGAACGAAGACAAACCGCTTGAGGCTTTGGTAAGACCCGAGAAAACAGGAACAAACGGAGCAGAAGGAGCAGCCGGATCCATGATCCACACACCCGGATGGGCATCGCTCCAGTCGGTTACATATACCTTGCCATCTTCGGCTACTGCCAGTCGCATTGGGCTACTGGTTCCTACCCAAGTTACCGAACCGGCATAACTCTGAGCACCTTGTTGGGTTACATCTTCGAGTGCTGCATTTAAAATATAAACGCCATCTTGTGTGGTACGGTTGGTTGTGGTACCTCCTGCAGTTTCGGTAGCATAAATACGTCCAAAGAAAGAACTTTCAAAATTGTTGTCTACCGCTACGCCACGTGGCGAATAAAACTGAAGTTCAGGACTGGCGTCATCAGAAATTTTTACAGGACGATCTACAGCATAAGCCGAAGCAGTTACCTTCCAAGAAAAAGTGCCGGTAGGCAATTCGGCTAAAGGAACCGATACAGATTGTATTCCTTTGTTCAAAGCTCCCGCATCAATCGATTTAATGATGTTCTCACCATCAAAAATATCAATGCTCACAGCAGTTGCATTTTCATTCAACGTAAATTTCAGCAAATAGTCGGTTTCGGTTTTTTCGGCTTTTAATTCCGAAGCATAAATATTGGCTGAAGAACCCGGTATCGTTTTGAAACGAGCCATACCTTCATTTTGCGCCAACACCAAGATATTCAAGTCGTAACCACTTACTTTGGCAGCTGCCGCCATATAAGTTGCTTTTGCAGTTCCCAGTCCATCAGCAGGCAATTTTTCGGAAACTTTCAACGATTGCTGAATGCCATTTGTTACATCAAAAAGTACGGCCCCAACTTTCGTGGTATCGGCATCGCAAGTAGGTGAAACCATAAAGGTATGTTGTGCATGGCGGAAGAAATTGATACCGGAAGCACTCGTAGCAAGCTGGAATCCATTTTGCTCTGTAAACTCTCCTTTTTTTATTAAAGGTGAACGATCGGCGGCACTCCAATCGAATTGATATTCCGTAGGCAATACTTTTTCACTGTCCAAAATAAAATGATTTTTTCCGGTTGGAGAAATGGTAAATTTCATATTTTTACCCCACAATGCTTCCGTGTAATTGGCAACATCCATCATGTATTTATATCCCAACGGATTATCTTCTTCGTAGGTAAAACCAATGATCCGAATTTGTTTACTGCTGCCGGAAGTTACAGAAGGCACATAAATACTACATTTCCACCGAGGACCACTTACGGCAAAAGTTTCACCCATGATGCCATTTGCCCAGTTTGCCTGTTGTTGTGTTTTGAAGAGCAAAGCAGGAGCCACCGAATCGTTGTCCCATGTATAAACTTTAAAATAACGCCCTTTGTTTTCGGGCAAAGAAACAGTATCCTTGTTGCAAGCCAACAGATAACCATCGGAAGTGAACGCAATGTCGCTAACCAAGTTTACGCCACCTTCAATGCCTGATAAATCCATTTCGCGAATTTTATTCAATGTTTGAGCATTATAAATGGTAATTTTTGGTTCAGTAGTCAGTACATATAATTTTTCATCACGATACAAAACTTTTTTTATAGGTTGCTGATTCAGCCATTCTGGAACAACTACTTCCTCATCTCCAAAATTATAATATTTCATGGGCAACACGCCGGCTTCCTGAACGGGGTCAGGATAATCAGGGGTAGTATCTTTCGGAACTACCACATTTACATTAGGTAAAAACATTTTAGCATAAGAAGTAGTAGCCGCCGTTACTATAACAGTCGTATCTTTAGCCTCATAATCTGTAGCTTCCAAATGCAGTTTATATGTTCCGGGAGTCAGATTATAAAAAGCAAAAATTCCGTTGTAGAGCGAATCTACATAATATATATTTAGCGAATCGCCATTTTGATTCATCAATTTCACCTTAGCTCCATTAATAGGCACCCGTTCGTCGTGTGTAAAAGCTTTATAATTAGCATAAAGTGGATGATTCATTTTTTCATTGGCACTTTTGGCAAACCCTGCAATAATTCCTGTTGCTGGAAGATCAACATGAAAATAATCACAAAAATACCGATAAAAATTATTGGCTTCCAGTTTTTTGTAATCAATATTAAGCAGGCGATGTGTTTCAGGCATATAATCGTGGAAAGAACCTTCCGACAAAAATCCGGGAACGGTCAAGGGACGTAGAACGCCCAGTCCGCTGGTATTTCCATAAAATGAGAAATCACCGCGGATATTGGTTGAAGGGGAACTCCACACGGTCAGTTGGTTTGAAATCAAACGGGGCCAAGCCGTTTCAGCCATCGGCAAACTGGCTGCCACCGTTGGTTGGCTATCGTAACCATGATACAGAAGCAGCAAATAATTGGTCCCTGTGTTGGTTCCCACTGCATTGCTGTGTATCGAAAGAAAAGCATCCACGTTGTTGGCATTGGCTTCTTCTGAAATTTCCGACAAAGCCCGATCGTCTGCATCCCTGTTTTGGGTACGCGACATGTAAACGGTAGCATTATTAGCTTGTAATAAATCGCGTAACGCCAATCCTTTGGCCAGATTGCTCGAAGATTCCCAAAAGCCGAGTGTATCACCCAATGCAAAAGGTATGGTTTGAACGTTTCTGTCGTTCGCTCCATCGTATCCTCCATGACCAGGATTGATATAAATTTTAATTCCCGTAAAGTCTACTGCTTTGACAGAAAAAATCGTCAATAAAATAATGAATAATAAAATATATTTTTTCATGGCTGTAAACTCCTTATTTATTTTATAATTATATTCAATAAATACAAATCACCATTTGCCGTATTGAAAGCAATGACTTTTCCATCAGGAGAAACAGCAGGGTACATGGCGATAAGATCAGAAGTAGTAAGTTTTTGATACACTTTTCCATCGATCGTTGCGGCTACCAGAGAAGAAGAAAGGAGCACTTCTCCATTGTCAATATCGTTCATTCCCACTATCCACTGATTGTTGATCCATTGTGGCGCATTCAGTTTACCCAGAAAAGAAATATTCTTTCCGGTTATATCACAAACAAAAGTTCCCTTTCCTGCAGCAACATACGCAATTCGCTTTCCATCCGGCGAGATGGAAGGCCAAATATAGCTTGCATTTTCTCCATTTGGAGTAAGCACAGTACGCAAATTTCCCCTATAAAGAACCATTTTACGATCTTCAACAGTAATTACAGGCACAATTTCGCCGTTAGATGACTGACTTTTAATCAGCTGACGATTTTTTATCACGAGAGGTTTGTTACTCGAAAACCCCACGGCAAGAGGTTCGCGAGTAGGAGCTATGAGTTGTTGCTGTTTTTCATCAGAAACAGAATACAATTTTACGGAAGAAAAAAGGCGATGGTTTATCAATTCGTTTTTTCTGAAGGCAATGGTTTTTCCATCGCTGCTTATTTTAACCCCATAACCTGCACCTTTTTCGGTAGTCAGTGTTTTAACCTGTCTGTCGAAGAACGATAACATTTTCAGCCCGTCGTAATTTTCAGAAGAACAAATCAAATATTCACCCGTAGGACTGAAAACCGGATGATACATGCCGCCGCTTTCTCCGGTTTTTATCGGAGAAACAGTCGTAACTTGGATGGTTTGAGCAAATGTTGTTTGTACGCTCAAAACCAATAACAGTAGTAGTTTTCTCATGATATTAACATTTAAAAATTATTTTTTAAAATTTTTTCGGGGTAAATATAGAACATTTTTTTCAAATAATGCAAACGATTGCATTATTTTTTCAAAATTTTTTTTGATTTGATGTTTGTCGAAGATACTTGAATTTGGATAATTAGGTAAATTCTTACGTAGTATGCATTTAACCCAGATTACGCATTCAAAAATATTAAATATCATTTCTGCAATTCAATGAACTATGTAACTTAACGTGAGTTCGGTATAACGATTTACCTGTTTTAATCATATAAAAGTTGACAATTAATAAGATAATAAGGTTTATTCTGGTTGTTGATTAACGTTACTAAGGTTTTTATTAAAATATCGGGGTGTGTTTTCTGAATATAAAGACCTTATTTGGCACAACTAACCTTCGTAACATGTGAATACTTCCTTTTCATCAACCTTATTAGCTTATTTATAATTGCTTGTATAATATTTATCTTCATCTATTGAACTCACTTTAACTTATTCATTATAAATAATTAGACTAAATTCTGAACTTTATAAACTGACTTACAATTAGTTTTAACCGTGTTTTTTTTAATGCTGAATCTGGATTTAATCAGTTGATTATATACTTTATTTTGAAAAACAAATTCAGTACAAATAATCAATTTGTTATGAGTAAGTTTTTTGAAAAAATATCGAACTGTTGAAAAAGTACAATTGTCGTTATTTGAATTCAATCATAAATTCGGTGAGACTTTTTGTAGAAGGAAGTCCGATTTTTTTGCGGATACGGGCTCTTCCCATTTCCACGCCTTTGAGCGAAATATTCATTAAGTGGGCAATGTCCTTGCTCGAGAGATTGAGGCGAAGGTAGGCACAAAATCTCAAATCATTGGGTGTTAATTCGGGATATTTTTCGTGCAAATGACGGAAAAAGTTCTCATGGATTCGGTCGAAATTGGCCTGAAATATTGCCCAATCATCTTCCGAAGAAAGATTTTCATCGAGCAGGCGGATAATTTTCTCATAATACTTGTTGGGGTATTGTGATCCTAAAGCTGCTTTTTGTTGCACGATTTCTTCTTTTATGGTGGCCAACACTTCATTTTTTCTAATCAGCGTCATGGTTGAAGTAGCCAACTCCTTGCTTTTCAAAGTTAATTCCGACTCCAACTTTTCTTTCTCCAGTGTCATGATTTGCTGCTCTCTTTTTTCAATTTCTTTTCTCCTGATCTCTTCCTGCTCTATTCTCACTTTTTCCTTTTTCTTGTGAATAATCTGCTGAACATACCGGTAAATTCCCCACAGTAAAAACAACACCGCCAAAGTGTAGACTATTTTCGTAGGTGTACTCAAATAAAAAGGTGGCTTAACTTCAAATGAATAATTCGTTTCAGAAAGGATTTGTCCGCTTCCTGATACTGCTTCGGCTTTGAATACATATTTTCCATAAGGCAGGTATTTGTATTCAATAACGGGCGTAACGGATGGATCTCTCCAAACCACGTCCAATCCTTCGAGTTTGAAGCGATATTGTACATTGCTCCTTTGAGCAAATTCCGGGTAAAAGACCGAAAATACAACATTGTTTCTTGAATAGGGTATAGACGGTAAACCTGTTGTTTCGATCGGTAAAAAGTCAAATTTTCTGTTCGCAGCATCTGAAATTTGAATGCTTTTCAGTTTTAATTCTATGTTGCGTTGCTGAATTGGTTTCAGGTTATAGTTATAAAGCGCCAGTCCATTCTACAAAGTGAAAATACATTCATTTTCCGATATAGGAATGATATTTTGATAATCGTCAACGGTTTGATGAAGAAAGTCGGCATACTGAACAATATCCACCAATTTGATTTGACCGGGTTTGATTTCAACCAAGGCAGCTTCAGCAGGGCGAATGAACCAATACAGGTTCCCTTTGAAATGGCATATCCGATAGGAATTGGAAAAATTTCCAAGTGCTTTGTTTAATTCGTCGAAAGGCACAATTTTTTTTCGGATATCGTCGAAAGTGTAAAATAAATTATAGTCGGTAAAAACCACTCTATTGTTTACAGAAAAGACATTGATGGTATTCAAATGTTGCTGATCAAGAGATTTATATACGTTCATGTGCTCTATTCGTTGCAGGTCGGGAGTAAGTTGAATAGCAAAAAGCCCTCGATGCAAATGACTTGCCCAAATGGTTCCGGTATAATCTATTTCGATGTAGCGAATGGGATGCAGAAAATCTTCCACTGCATGGCTAAATTTCCATTTTCCGTTCACTTTTTTGTAAATGCACAGTTGCGAATAAGTACCTTGAACCAGCACATCCACGCCGTGAATGGTTCCACGAGCAAAACATATGCCTCCCTTTACAGGTGAAACAGGAATGGAATTCGTTGGCGTAATTTCAAAAGTTTCTTCATTGTTGCCACAAAATTGCTGTCCATCAAAGGAACTTACATTCCAGACCTGTCCCTTTATTTTGGAGTCGATTGTGAGGTTGCGTACGGTTTGATGTTCCATCCAAGCTTTGTATAAACCCTGATTGGTGGCAATATAAAAATGGGGTGGATCATAACTTACCGAATAAACAGCGCCAATTGCCGGATAGAAAGACTGAATGCAGCGTAAGGAGGAGTTTTGATGAACAAAAGCAATGCCTTTATCCAGCGCCAACCAAATGTTGTTGTCACGGTCGAAAGCAATTCCAAGCACAGTGTTGTTTTGGAGTACATTGGAAGTATTGATTGCCCAGATTTTTTGTCCCGACTTGTCGATGGCCACAGCACCATTTAAAATGGTACCGATGACAATTAATCCGTTGGGTGAAATAACCGCCCGGTTGATTTGAGCTTTTTTCAATAAATCGTCCACTTCCGTAGAGAAACGTGTAAATAGTTGTCCATCATACAGATATAGTCCATCGGAAATCGTAATCATCAAAGCGTGTTTGTCGTCAAAAGGTAGGATTTTGATGACTGGACTTTTCATAATATTGTTGGGAACAGGAACAAAAGTATTCTTTTGTCGGTCGAAGAAGCAAAAATCTTTCTGAAAAGTATGTGTATATAAAGTATTTTGATAGAGGTTGAAGAACAGGAAGGAAAAATCGGTTCTAAATCCTTTTACTTCCCCGTTTTTAAATGTAAAATATGAAGTAAAAGATTGAAAAAAAATGGTGCCGTGGTCGTCGAAGATATTCCAAACTTCATCATTTTGCATTTTGTAATTTTTCAACAGCACCGATAGTGAAGTATAATTTAACTGACCAAGCCGGTCTCTTTCAAAATAGCCAAATTCTTCGAAGGCGCCAATGTAAATTCGATTTTTTTTGTCAATCATTACAGAACGCACCAAACCATTTCCGGGAATTTTGTGCAATTTCCACAGAGAACCGTCAAATTCGAGTAGTCCTTCATTATTGCCAAAATAGAGTATACCATCCGAAGCTTGTGCCACTGCCCAATTTTGATTGGCAGCGTGATAATCGTTTTTTGAAAATTGTGTAACGAGCGGAATAAATTCCTGGGCATTTATAGTGCAAGAACAGAATATAATGAAAAGAAGATGGATTTTTTTCATAAATGTTCCATATTGTTTTTTCAAGGTATAAATAGATTTCAGGTTAAAAAATTCATGCAAAGGAACTTAAAATGATTCCTTTAGCAAAATCGATACAAGATTCCTATCCGGACACTTTAATAATATCGACTTCCAAAAGTAAGAAAATATTTGATGCCGAAAAAGAAACAACAAATTTTTATACAATAGGCAGTAATTATGAGAAGTTCTATGATGAAAATCATGAAGCACAAAATAAATACAAAACCGTAAAAAAGAAATTTTGTATGGGATGGTAAAAAAGAGGGAATAAACAAAAAAAGTGATCCAGCTGGGATTCGAACCCAGGACCCCATCCTTAAAAGGGATGTGCTCTACCGGCTGAGCTACTAGATCATGTAAAAACGGCTGCAAAGTTACTTATTTTTTTGGAAACTTCAAACAAAATCTTTAAAAAGTTCCAAAGCTGTCCATCAATTAGTTGATTAACAATTATTTCCAATCAAAATTTTATTAAATATATTTTTACACACTTTGTTTTGTCTTTGGTTCAAACGTATTGCCTTGAATATTTTATTCAGGTATGTTAAGTTGTTAAACGAAAATTAAATTTTTTCGGTATTTTTATTAAATCTCCATTCATTCCTATTTTGAATTTTCATTGATATAAAGTAACTTTGTAACTCTTAAAAAATTTAACAAAAAAATGAGAAAACTTTTTCTATTAATTGGTTTAATTTCAGCATATTTTAATTCGATAGCCTGCACCAATTTTTTGGTGGGGAAAGCAGCTACGGTTGATGGTTCTACTCTTATCAGTTATGCAGCCGATTCGTATTTTATGTTTGGTTCGCTGTATTATTCACCGGCAGCAGTTTATCCCGACAATGCCATGCTCGATATTTACGAGTGGGACACGGGAGAGTATTTGGGAAAAATCAAGCAGGCCGAAAGAACCTATTCTGTTGTGGGCAATATGAATGAATTTCAGGTTTCAATTGGAGAAACCACTTTTGGTGGTCGTCCCGAGCTGGTCGACAGCACTGCCATACTCGATTATGGAAGCTTAATTTATATAGCTCTGCAGCGTTCCCGTTCTGCCCGTGAAGCCATTAAGGTGATGACCGATTTGGTGGCTCAATATGGTTATCGAAGTGAAGGAGAATCTTTTTCCATTGCCGATCCGAATGAAGTTTGGATTATGGAAATGGTAGGAAAAGGAAACAGAAATAAAGGCGCAGTTTGGGTGGCCCAGCGAATACCGGATGATTGCGTTTCTGCTCATGCCAACCAGGCCAGAATCACAACCTTTCCTTTCGACGATAAAAACAATTGCCTTTATGCAGAAGATGTCATAGCTTTTGCTCGAGAAAAGGGTTATTTTAAAGGGAAGAACAAGGATTTCAGTTTTTCGGACACATATGCTCCATTGGATTATTTGGGACTGAGAATTTGTGAGGCGCGGGTTTGGACTTTTTTTCGAAAAGTTGATCCGTCAATGGACAGTTATATTTCATACATCAAGGGAGAAACTGTTCAACGAATGCCTTTATGGATAAAGCCTAACCGTAAAATCAGTGCGCAGGATGTAAAGGAATTTATGCGTGATCAGTATGAAGGAACGGAATTGGACATTACCAAAGGAATAGGTGCCGGCCCTTTTAACAGCAAGCTGCGCTGCAGTCCTCTGACTTTTTATGTTGACAGTGTGGAATACGTGCACGAACGTCCCGTAGCCACCCAACAGACGGGTTTTTCGTTTGTAGCTCAAATGCGAAACTGGTTGCCCGATTATATTGGCGGAATATTGTGGTTTGGTGTTGACGATGCTGCCAGTTCCATTTATGTACCCATGTATTGCGGTATAAACAGTGTTCCAGAATGTTATCGTGCAGGCAATGGAAGTCTGGTAGAATATTCGCCAACTTCGGCATTCTGGATTTATAACCAGGTTGCCAATTTTGCCTACAGCAAGTATTCTTTTATGATACAAGATATTAAAAAAGTACAGTCGAAATGGGAACAGGATTTTAATTCACTTGTTCCCACCATCGACAAAGTGGCTTTGGGTATGCCTGAAGCATCAGCTAAATCGTTTCTGACCAGCTTTAGTAACTATCAGGCAGAAGCTTCAACGGCAGCTTGGAAAAAACTGGGTGAATATCTGCTGGTAAAATATATGGATGGTAATGTTAAAATGGAGAAGGACGGGAAATTTCTTCAGAATGACAAAGGAATTCCTCCGGGAATTATTCGCCCCGGTTATCCGGAAGATTTTTTGCGTATGATGGTAAAGGAAAATCCCGGTTTGAGGGTAAAAACGGCAGAAGAATTACAAAACCGGAAATAAATTGCTTGTTTCTTTTTACAAAATCTTTTTCATTCTTTGCACTTGTTAGCCAAAAATAAAAAACTCCCGGAAACATATTTTTTCGGGAGTTTTTACATTTGTAACAAAGAATAGATTCTTTATTTTTTCAATCCCTGAGCTTTTGCCTTGTTTGTAGACTTTTGGCATTTAGCAGCTTTCATAGTAGCTGTGTCCTTTTTCTGAACTGATGTAGCTGCTTTCTTTTCTGTTTTTTGAGTAGTTGCAACTTCCTGTTTTGCCGGTTTGTTTACAGGTGTTTTTGCAGTTTGTGCTGTTGCAGACAAAGCAAATACAAATGTCAATGTCGTTAAAATAATCCCAAGCTTTTTCATAATCTACAAAATTTTAATTGTTAATGTAATGTTTTTATTTATCGATTTTTCGTTTCCGAAAATTCAATTTATAAGACTGTAGATGGATACAAAGGTTTATTCTGCCGTTAACAATTTATACTAATTTAATTGTTAATTCATCTATCTTAAATTACTATTAATGACTTGCCTAGTTTTATTTCAGAAAAATAAAGAAGATTTAATTCTAAATCGAATCAATCTGTCAAAGCAAATTGCTATAGAAATCAAAACAATAGCTTATTCAAAAAAATGAATTTTCATTCCTGATTTTTTTGGTGTAACTTTACAACTTGAAATATTTACCAGATGATTTTACAAAATTCTATTATCAAATATATTTTAATAAATTAAAAATCAATAATTTATATTCAGATGAAAGATTTTCTTTTTTCTCGGCACATTGGTGTTTCGTCGGAAGAAATACAGGAAATGTTGAAAATTGTAGGTGTTGAAAGTTTAGATGAACTTATCGCTCAAACCATTCCTTCTTCCATTCTATTGAACGAAAAATTGAATCTTCCTACAGTTCTGACAGAAAATCAGTATGCACAACATATTTCGGAAATTGCAGAGAAAAATGAGATTTACACTTCCTATATTGGCAGAGGATGGTATGATACTTGTACGCCGGCTGTGATTTTAAGAAATGTTTTTGAAAATCCTTCATGGTACACTTCTTACACCCCATATCAGGCCGAAATTTCTCAAGGCAGGTTGGAAGCTTTACTGAATTTCCAGACCGCCGTTTGCGAATTTACTGGCCTTCCACTGGCAAATGCTTCATTGCTGGATGAGGCTACGGCAGCAGCAGAAGCAGCCACCATGATGTACAACCTGCGTTCGAAGCAACAAATAAAAAATGGGGCAAATTTGCTTTTTATTGATCAAAATATTTTTTCTTCTACATTGGCTGTTCTACGAACACGCACTGAGGCACAGGGAATTCAGCTTGAAATTGGCGATTATAAGTCCGTTCAATTTTCGGAAAAACATTTTGGGGCCATTATTCAATATCCCAATGCCGATGGGAACATAGAGCATTATTTTTCATTTGTTTCTCAGGCACATGCTGAAGGTTGTAAAGTTGCTATAGCTGCCGACATTCTCAGTTTGGCTTTACTTGTTCCACCGGGAGAATGGGGTGCCGATATTGTTTTTGGTTCTACTCAACGTTGGGGAATTCCTATGGGATTTGGAGGCCCTTCGGCTGCTTATTTTGCTACTCGTGATGAATTCAAACGCGATATGCCTGGACGTATTATTGGCATCAGCAAGGATAAAAATGGGAAGCCGGCTTTGCGCATGGCACTTCAAACCCGTGAGCAGCACATCAAACGTGAAAAGGCAACTTCCAACATTTGTACCGCACAGGCGCTCCTGGCTTCTATGGCAGGTTTTTATACCGTTTATCATGGACCGGAAGGAATAAGGAACATAGCACAAAATATTCATGCCATTGCCCTTTATATCAATTCCTTGCTGCCTGTTTATGGCTATCATCAAATGAATAAACAATTTTTCGATACTTTAAAAATTGTATTGCCAGGCCATGTTTCTCAGGCTGATTTTCGAAGAATAGCCCTCTCCCACAAAGTTAATTTTTATTATTATGAAACCGGAGAAATAGGGCTGAGTATTAATGAAACTACCGAAACGTCGGACGTTCAAGAATTGATAAATATTTTTGCAGAGGCAGTTCGAAAAAAACCGATTCTTTTCAACGAAACTGATTTGACTGAGTTTGAAATGTTCGACGAAAAAATCAAACGGAAGTCGCCTTTCCTTACGCAGGAAATTTTTCATTGCTATCATACCGAAATCGAAATGATGCGGTATATCAAGAAATTGGAACGAAAAGATATATCGTTGACTCATTCCATGATTTCTTTGGGGTCGTGCACCATGAAGTTGACAGCAGCATCAGAAATGCTTCCGTTAAGCAGAGCAGGATTTTTGAAAATTCATCCTTTAGCTCCGGCCGATCAAGTGAAAGGTTACCTTGAACTTATCGGTGAACTTGAAAAATATTTGTGCATCATTACCGGTTTTGATGCTTGCAGCTTGCAACCGAATTCCGGTGCAGCCGGAGAATTTGCCGGCTTGATGACTATCAAAGCATTTTATCGATCGCGTGGTGAAACAGAACGAAACGTTGTTTTAATTCCGGCTTCGGCACATGGCACCAATCCGGCTTCTGCGCATCAGGCCGGACTTGAAATAGTTGTTGTCAATTGCGATGAAAATGGAAATATTGATCTCAACGACTGGAAACAGAAAGCGGAAACTTTTCGTACATGCTTGTTGGGTTGTATGGTAACTTATCCATCAACACATGGCATTTTTGAAACTCAAATTGGGGAAATGTGCGAAATTATTCACGAGAATGGCGGACAGGTTTACATGGATGGTGCCAATATGAATGCTCAGGTCGGACTAACTCATCCAGCAAAAATCGGTGCCGATATTTGTCATTTAAATTTACATAAAACTTTTGCTATTCCTCATGGTGGAGGCGGTCCCGGCGTTGGTCCCATTTGTGCTGCCGCGCATCTGGCACCTTTTTTGCCCGGTAAAACATCCGGTCAGAATACAGTGGCAGCCGCACTGTATGGAAGTGCCAGTATTTTGCCCATTACTTATGGTTATATCCGAATGATGGGAGCTGATGGTTTAACAAATGCTTCAAAAATTGCTATTTTAAATGCCAATTATCTGGCCGAACGTCTCGAGGAAACTTATGGTGTGGTGTATCGGGGTGAAAAAGGTCGGGTAGGACACGAACTGATTTTGGAATGTAGAAATTTTAAAGATGCAGGAGTTACGGAAACCGATATTGCAAAACGTTTGATGGATTATGGATTTCATGCACCTACTTTGTCTTTTCCCGTTCATGGAACTTTGATGATTGAACCTACTGAAAGTGAATCAAAAGCAGAACTCGACAGGTTTGCGGAAGCTATGATTCAAATTTATCAGGAAATTAAAGAAATTGAAAATGGAACAGCCGACAAAACAGACAATGTTTTATTGAATGCACCTCATGCAGAATATGAGATTGTGTCGGATGAATGGGAACATGCTTACAGTCGCAAAAAAGCGGCTTATCCGACGAAATGGACTGCCGAAAACAAATTTTGGATAAATGTAGCGCGTATTGATAACGCTTTTGGTGACAGAAACTTAATTTGTTCCTGCCCTCCAACTGCTGAGTGGCAATAGAATTTTATTGTCGCTATTTTCTTTAATTTTTTTGGATTTAATGTCATGATAAACAAATTGATAAAAATTGCCGTTATCTTTTTAATTGGTTTTTTACCAATGAACAGAGTTTTTTCCGGCGATGTTGGGAAAGCTTCCTACTATAGCCACAAGCTTACCGGCAAGCGTATGTCGAATGGCGCACGGTATCATCCCGACAGTTTGTTTTGTGCACATCGGAACTATCCTTTGGGGAGTTTGCTTAAAGTGCGAAACCCCAAAAATAATAAGGAAGTGATTGTAAAAGTTACCGACAGAGGGCCACATGTTCGGAATAGAATCATTGATTTGTCCTATCGAGCTGCAAAATTGCTTGAAATTACTGGTCAGGGCATAGCGCTGGTGGAAATTACACCTGTTCTGGAAAATGAGTTCAAACTTTTTGTAGAAAGGAATTTGTCGCAGATTTTTCCATCAAAAGTGTATTTGCCGGTGATAAATAAAACCAATTCCATAAAAGACTCTTTAACCTTAAAAATACCAACTGCAAAAGCTCATTAGCTTTTCTTTTTGAAAAGACAAATTACGGAGTTTTTGAATGAATTTACTTATTAACCAACCGTCTAAAAATTTGAATCTATGAATTTACTGGAACAATTAAAAAAATTCACAACTGTGGTTGCCGACACAGGCGATTTCGCATCCATGATGGCTTATAAACCTGTGGACGCCACTACCAATCCTTCATTAATTTTTTCTGCATCTCAAGATCCGAAATACCAATACTTGGTGGAAGATGCCATCAGTTACGCAAAGGCTTTGACTTCCGAAAAGGAAGAACAACTAAAAAAAGCATTGGATAAGCTGGCTGTAAATTTCGGTATCAAAATTTTGGAAATTGTGCCGGGTCGTGTTTCTACCGAAGTTGATGCGCGTTTGTCGTTCGACGTGAAAGGAACAATAGCCAAAGCCCGCGAGTTAATTTCACTCTATGAATCTGCAGGTATTTCGCGTGAGCGAATTCTTATCAAAATTGCTTCGACATGGGAAGGGATTCGGGCTGCCGAAGTCCTCGAAAAAGAAGGCATTCATTGCAATTTGACGTTGTTGTTTTCGTTGACGCAGGCTGTTGCTTGTGCGGAAGCCGGAGTAACATTGATTTCGCCTTTTGTTGGAAGAATTCTTGACTGGCACAAAAAAGATCGAGGAATCGCTGATATTCCGCCTGAAGAAGATCCGGGAGTGAAATCTGTTACTGCTATATACAATTATTTCAAAAAGTTTGGTTATGCCACGCAAGTGATGGGAGCCAGTTTCAGAAATATGGGAGAAATCATTCAGTTGGCAGGATGTGATTTATTGACCATATCTCCTGCTTTGCTCAAAGAACTGGAACAAACCGAAGGTGTGCTCGAAAGAAAATTAGATCCCGAAAAAGCAAAAAATGCCGATATTCAAACTTTGAAAATCGATGAAATAAATTTTCGCTGGATGATGAATGAAGATGCTATGGCTACTGAAAAATTGGCCGAAGGGATTAGAAATTTCACCAAAGATTTGCTGAAACTCGAGAATAAGCTTGCTGCCTTATTGTGAAAGGAAGTTGGATACATGTTATCCATATAAATAAAGCAAGCTCTTTTTCATGAAAATGAAAGAGAGCTTGCTCGACAATTTTCTTAAAAAGAGGTACTTGGCGGATTCGAACCGCCGTATGCGGTTTTGCAGACCGGTGCCTAACCTCTCGGCCAAAGTACCTTGTTTTGGTCTGCAAAGATAGAACATTTTTCCTTCACTCCAAAGCTTTCAGCCGAAAAATGACTGACAGTTATCTTTTACGGACGAATTCTTTGCATCCTCTGTTTCTGAGGAATGTTACGAAGTAATTGACGTTTAAAAGTACGTTCTGCTTGATAATAATGAAATAATTTTTCGGGAGATAGGGATTTTTTTAATTTCAAATGGTAATTTTTGAGTAGCTGAGCCTGTTTTATTTGTAAATTGATATATTCATCATTGAGCAATTCATAGTTCGGATGTGCTTTATTTTCCTTCAGATAATTATTCAACGTTTCTCTGTTTTTTTCATGCAATTGCCACACGGCATTTTCGTAATTCATAAAAACAGGTTTCACTTTTGAAGCTTCATCAGGTGTCAGTTTGGCCTGTTCAACGATGTAAGCCCATTTCCTTTCATGCATTTTCTGGATATTGGTGTTTGCTGTTTCTTCAGCAGAAAGCGAGATTGAAGTTATCCACACGATAAGCATCAATATATATTTGAATCTTCTCATTTTAAAAATTAATTTGATGTGTTTTGAAAAGTTTCATTGCCATTTTCAGCTTCATAAGCATCATTCATGTAGTAATACATCATGGTTGGTTCGTCCACTTGTGAGAGTAAATACATTTCGTAATTTTCCTGTTTTTGGCGTTCGTTGTTTTTGGAAACAAAATAAAATACATTTCCGAGCAAAAATATTCCCACAAATACTGCAGCCCAACGCATCCAAGCCTTTGAACGAATAAAACCTTTTGTTTCAGATTTAGGAACTTCTATTTTCTTTGCGTAGCCTATCTTCAGATCAATTTCATTGGCAAATTGTTCAAAATAATTTTCCGGAACACTGAAAGGTAAATCGTTTCCAATTTTTTTCAATATGTTTTTTTCTTTTTTCATAACTATTTGTTTGACTGTAAAAAATGGTTTAGGTTTAATCTGATAATGTTAATTTGTCGAAAATTATTTATAAATGAAATAAAATCAAAAAGTTGCGATTACTGTTAAATTTCAATATCACTATCGAGCAAAAATTTTTCAATTTTTTTTACTGCCAAATGATACGATGCTTTTAGTGCGCCGGCAGTGGTTCCCAGTATATTTTCCATTTGTTCGTAAGAAAGATCATCAAAATATCTCATATTGAAAACCAGTCTTTGTTTTTCGGGCAAAGTTAAAATGGCTTGTTGTAATTTTAACTGTGCTTCGTTGCCGTTGAAGTATTGGTCGGCTTGTAACTGTTGAAGCAGTACGTCTTCTACTTCGTCCAGCGAATTAATGTTTTTCATCCGTTTATTGGACAAAAAAGTCAGCGTTTCGTTGGTGGCAATCCTGTAAAACCAAGTGGAAACAAGTGAATCGCCTCTGAAATTGTCGATGCCGTTCCATGCTTTCATAAAAGTATTTTGGAGAATATCGTTGGCATCGTCATGTGAGAGTACCATTTTTCGGATATGCCAATACAACCTTTCCTGATATTTTCGTACCAATTGTGAGAAAGCCGCAGCCCGATCTTGCGGATCATGCAACTGTTCTATCAGTTTTTTTTCGCTTGCTATAGTTTTATTGTTCTCCACATTAAGTTGTTTGGGCAACTTTTTCTTCATTTGTTTGACTTGATTTTTTGTCTTTCGTTTAATTGACTCTGGAAATATTTTTATCGCCCTCAAAAAAACGCAGAATATTTCGTGAAGCAAATCTACTCATTTCGTTTCTGTCATCAATTGTGCCGGTACCGTTGTGAGGAGAAAGTACCACGTTATCGAGTTTTTTCAAATCTTCTGGAATAACAGGTTCGTGTTCAAAAACATCCAGACCTGCACCAAAAAGTTTATGATTCGTCAAAGCTTTTACCAATGCCGTTTCGTCAACGACCGGTCCGCGAGCAGTATTGATTAAAATAGCTGAAGGTTTCATCAACCGAAATGTGTTTTCATTTATCAAATGAAAGGTGCTTTCGTTCAAAGGAACATGCAAACTGATCACATCACTTTCGCTTAGCAGTTGTTCGAGCGTTGCATATCGGACTTTAAGTTTCGTTTCCGTTTCTTTGTCCAAAGGGTTTCGGTTGAAATAGATAATATTCATTCCCAATGCTACAGCTCTACGTGCTACAGCTTTTCCAATACGTCCCATGCCAACAATGCCCAGTGTTTTGCCACATAGTGAAATGCCCAAATTTTCCATAACTCCCCATTTTATACCGTCATTTGTTCTCAGTTTTCTATCGCACTCGCTGATACGGCGTGCTACAGCCAACATCAAGGTAACTGCCATTTCGGCCGTAGGCTCAACCACAGGATCGGGTGTGTTGGTTACGACAATGCCGCATTTGGTGGCAAAATCAACATCAATATTATCATATCCAACACCATAATTGGCTATAATTTTCAATTTTCCTTGAGCACCGGCATCAATTACGTCCCTGTCAACTTTAAACTGGAAAGTAGGAATAAAGGCATCAAATTCGGGAATAAGTTGTAGAACTTCCTTCTTTGAAAATATTTCTTTTTCAGGAAAAACAACTTCAAATTTTTTTTCTAATTCCGAAAAGCCTTCCGCAGGTAAGCGGGTTGAAACAAGTACACGCATATTTTTAGAAAATAGTGGGTTATTGAATTTGGAGGAATTTTTCTGTCCTTGCAAAAGTACTGAAGTGTCAAAAAGTATGCAAATAGATAGGTTTATATTATCTTTTTCTTTTTCAATACTTCGATAGAATGTAAATCGGTTTCCGTCACGGATAAAAAAATTAATTTTTTTTGTGTACTTTTGTGAGAGATAATAAACCTGAAAAAGTAAAATAATATGGCTGTAGTAAAACCTTTCAAAGGAATTCGTCCTCCACGTGAAATTGTAGAAAAAGTTGCTTCCCGTCCTTATGATGTATTGAATTCGGATGAAGCGAGAGAAGAAGCGGAGGGCAATTTGATGTCGTTATATCACATTATTAAACCGGAAATTGATTTTTCTCAAGGAACGGATGAACATGATGAAAGAGTGTATGCAAAAGCGGCAGAAAATTTCAAAAAATTTCGTGAAAATGGTTGGCTGGTTCAGGATGAAGAGGAACATTATTACATTTACGCTCAAACCATGAATGGCCGCACTCAATACGGGATAGTAGTTTGTGCCCATATTGACGACTATTTGAATGGAAATATTAAAAAACATGAACTGACGCGCCGCGACAAGGAAGAAGACCGCATGAAGCACATTCGGGTTACCAATGCCAATATTGAACCGGTTTTTCTGGCTTATCCATCGCATGAAGAATTAAACAGTATTGTTTCTGAAATTGTTAAAAATGAGCCGGTTTACGATTTTGTAGCTCCTGATGGTTTTGGTCATCACTTTTGGACAATCGACGATAAAGAAATAATTCGTCGCATTACGGAAATTTTTCAAAATATTCCTTCTCTTTATATTGCTGATGGACATCATCGTTCTGCGGCTGCAGTTCGGGTGGGTGACGAAAAACGGCGACAGAATCCTCATCATACCGGAAAAGAAGAATACAACTATTTTATGGCTGTTTGTTTTCCTGACAATCAGTTACATATAATGGACTACAATAGGGTGGTAAAAGATTTGAATGAACTGAGCGATGAAGAGTTTCTGCAAAAACTTTCCAAATATTTTATTGTAGAGGGAAAAGGTACTGAAATTTATCACCCAAATAAATTGCATAATTTTTCGTTATATTTATCTGGAAATTGGTATTCACTTACAGCTCGAGAAGGGACATACGACGACAATGATCCGATTGAAGGACTCGATGTTACCATTTCATCAAAATTTATTTTGGATGAAATTCTTGACATAAAAGATTTGAGAACCGATAAGCGGATAGATTTTGTAGGGGGAATTCGCGGACTGGGTGAACTCAAAAAACTGGTTGACAGTGGCAAAATGCGGGTTGCTTTGGCGCTTTATCCCGTATCGATGCAACAGCTTATTGCCATTGCGGACACCGGAAACATTATGCCGCCTAAAACTACCTGGTTTGAACCAAAATTGCGTTCAGGACTGGTAATCCATGAGTTGAGTTGATTTTTTTAAAGATACCGGTAATATAACTTTTAATTCTTTATGGGCATACATTTTTTCAAATTGCTGATTAATAAGTTCTTATGCAATTTTTTAAAAAAAAACAGTCTATAATTTTTCATCGAATTATTTCGCTTGGTTTGCTTCTTTTGCTATTGCAAAGTTGTGGCGTGAGTTCACGTATAAAAAAAGCCGATACGAGATTTGAATTGGGAGAATATTATGCGGCGGGAGATTTATATAAAAGTTCGTATGGCCGGATTCCCTATAAGAATAAATCTTTGCGTGGATATGTTGCTTTTCGTCAGGGAGAGTGCTATCGTCTTATCAATAATCAGCGGGCTGAGCAGGCTTATTTGAATGCCATTCGAAACAATTATAGCGACAGTACCGTTTTTCTTCGTTATGCGCAGGTGTTGCATCGAAATGGAAAATACGGAGAAGCCTTGCATAATTATCAGTTGTATTTGCAAAAAGATTCTTCCAATATTATTGCAAAAAACGGAATACGTGCTATTCAAATGCTCGAAGAATGGCAAAAAAATGCTACTCGTTATGAAGTCAAATATGAAAATCAGTTTAATGTACGAAGAGCTTCCACTTTCAGTCCTGTGTTTGTAAATGCTGCTGCTGATGAACTGGTTTTTACTTCCACTCGTTCCACCGATAAAAAAGCTTCTGTTAAAGCCGATCCCATCACCGGTTTGCCAAAAAGCAATCTTTTTATGGTTCGAAAAAATGCGGCGGGCAAATGGGGAAAACCTGAAATGCTCGAAGGAGAAATTAACACACCTGAAACCGACGATGGCGTTTGTTCTTTTGCTTCCAATGGCAAAACCATTTATTTCACCCGCGCTCAACAATCCGATTTGGCCGATATGGGAACAAAAATTTACGTTTCTTCCCGTACGGGAGCTGCGTGGAATCCGCCTCAAATGCTGAAAATATTTGTCGATAGTACAATTTCCGTTGCTCATCCTGCCCTTGCACCCGATGGGCAAACAATTTATTTTGTTTCCGATAAAAAAGATGGATTGGGAGGAAAAGATATTTACAAGGCAACATTGGATGGAACGGAATGTAAATACATCGAAAATTTAGGCTCGGAAATCAATACTCCCGGTGATGAAATGTTTCCGGTTGTGCGAAACGATGGTACATTATATTTTTCATCAAATGGGCATCCGGGATTTGGCGGATTGGATATTTTTAAGGCTGTTCCACAAAAAAATGGCGGATGGCTAATTCAAAACATGGGAACGCCTGTCAATTCCAAAGCCGATGATTTTGGGATGACGTTTGCCGGTGATACCGAAACAGGTTATTTTTCTTCAAACAGTAACGAAATAAGAGGTTACGATGCCTTGTGGAGTTTTCAATTACCCGAACAGGTTTTTTTAGTTGAAGGAAAAGTGGTTGATGATCAAGGACAAATTATTTCTGATGCAACCATTCGTATTGTTGGCAGCAATGGCACGAATGCGCGTATTCAGACAAAAAAGGATGGAACTTTTCGCATGAAGCTCGAAAAAGATGTAGATTACGTAATGCTGGCAACAGCTCGTGGGTTTCTGAATCAAAAAAATGAACTGTCCACACAAGGAATTGCCGACAGTAAAACCTTCAGCGTAAATTTCCGACTTTCTTCCATCAGTAAACCGGTGAAAATTGAAAATATTTTTTATGAATTTGGAAAATGGGATTTGACTCCTGCTTCGGAAAAATCTTTGCAGGAATTGGTTAAATTGTTGAAAGACAATCCAAATATAACGATTGAATTGAGTTCGCATACCGACTATATTGGCGACAATGCTTTCAATAAAAATCTTTCTGAAAAGCGTGCGCAGTCGGTAGTTAATTATTTGATAAAAGCCGGAATCGATAAAGAAAGACTGACGGCAGTAGGGTATGGAGAAGAAAAACCGATAGTGGTTGACGAGGCGCTGGCTCAAAAATATCCATTTCTGAAAGTTGGAGAACCTTTATCCGAAAGTTATATTTTAACGCTCACTCCCGAACAACAGGAAATTGCCAATCAAATCAATCGTCGCACCGAATTCCGTGTTTTAAAGACAACGTATAATTTGTATTGATGCCAAGTAAGAATTTTTTATTAATCTTAAAAAGTTGAATTATTAACTTGAATTTGTAGTTTAATAAATTTTTTGTGATGAAACAATATTTGGATTTGTTGAACCGAGTACTTACAGAAGGAGTTTATAAGGAAGACCGCACAGGAATTGGAACTTTAAGCGTTTTCGGACATCAAATGCGTTTTTCGCTGGATGATGGTTTTCCTTGTTTAACTACCAAAAAATTGCATTTAAAATCAATTATTTATGAGTTGCTCTGGTTTCTCAGAGGGGATACAAATATAAAGTTTTTGCTGGATAACGGCGTTAGCATTTGGAATGAGTGGGCAGACGAAAATGGCAATTTGGGGCCGATTTATGGTTATCAGTGGCGTTCTTGGCCCGATTATGAAGGAGGTTATATTGATCAGATTGCTCAAGCGGTAGAAACCATCAAAAACAATCCCAATTCTCGGCGAATCATTGTCAGTGCTTGGAACGTTGCCGATTTGCCTAAAATGAAGCTGCCTCCTTGTCATGCTTTTTTTCAGTTTTATGTGGCCGATGGAAAATTAAGCCTTCAACTTTATCAGCGAAGTGCCGATATTTTTTTGGGTGTTCCCTTTAATATTGCCAGCTATGCTCTGCTTCTAATGATGATGTCCCAAGTCACCGGTCTGAAAGCTGGAGATTTTGTGCATACGCTTGGAGATGCACATATCTACACCAATCATTTGGAACAGGTGAAATTACAGCTTTCGCGAACTCCCAGACCTTTGCCAACTATGCTGATTAATCCAGAGGTGAAAGACATCTTTTCTTTTCAGTATTCCGATTTTCAGTTGATTAATTATGACCCATATCCTCACATTAAAGGAGAAGTGGCTGTTTGAATTTTTTTTCTGAAGATAGTATAGGTTTTTAAAATAAGTTTTATAACTTTGTAAGTTTGCGTGTTTTTTAAGAAAATTTTCATGGATTAAAAATTACTATCATGCCTAAAATTTCAATTATTGCTGCTGTTGCTGATAATTATGCTATTGGTAATTTAAATAAACTACCGTGGCATTTGCCGGCTGATTTGAAGTATTTCAAAAAACTTACTACCGGTCATGCAGTTATCATGGGAAAACATACCTTTGAAAATTTGCCCAATGGTCCATTGCCAAATCGGAAAAATATTGTGTTGACTTCAGTACTGTCCGATGGCATTTGTGAAGGATATTTCGAAGCCAATTCCATTGAAGAAGCGCTCGAATTGTGTGAGAAAGAAGAAGAAGTGTTTATTATTGGCGGAGTATCCATTTTTAAACAAACTATCGACTTGGCCGATAAAATGTACATTACGTGGATACATGCAAATTTTCCTGCGGACGCTTTTTTTCCGAAAATTAATTTTGATGATTGGGAAGAAATCAGTAGAGAAGATCATCCAGCCGATGATAAGAATCCGTATCCTTACACGTTTTCGGTTTATCAACGTAAAAAGAAGTAATTCTCCTCACTGATTTAGTAATGTTAAACGGTCGTCTATTGTTTCTGACTTTAGACGACTTTTTTATGGAAATTTTCTCAAACAGTCAGGTTGACAAGAATTCTTCCTTTCAGTTTCCCCTGCAACATGGTTTCGATGGCTTCTGAAAGTTGGGAAAGGGAAATTTCGGTGTAAAGACTTAACAGTTGTTCGGGTTTCCAGTCGGTAGCCAGTTTTTTCCATAATTTTTCCCGTAAGTTCATTGGGTAATTCTGCGCCGAAACGCCTATGAGCGAAATACCACGTAAAATAAAGGGAAAAACGGAAATATTCAATTGGGTGGAATGTCTACTGCCACAAGTCGTAACAGCGCCCAGAGGTTGTATTTGTTTAATGATGTTTTCCAAAATTCCACCACCTACAGTATCGATGCCGCCTGCATATTTTGCTGAAAGAATAGCTTTCTGTGGAAGAGATTCAAATTCGTTCCGTGCAATAATTTTATGACAACCAATGGTTTCAAAAAAACTTTTTTCGGTTGTTTTACCTGTAATGGCAACGGTTTGGTAGCCGAGTTTGGCAAGCATGGAAAGCGACATGGAACCTACGCCACCTGTTCCGCCCGATACAATAATCTCACCCATGTCGGGAGGCACAAGTTCGCTGAGCCGGGAAATTGAAATTCCCGCTGTAAATCCGGCTGTTCCAATGATCATTGATTCTTTTAGTGTCAATCCTTCGGGAAGTTTAACAATCCAATCGGACGGGACGCAAATATATTCACCAAAACCTCCAGGGGTATTCATGCCCAAGTCATAACCGGTTACAATCACCTTATCTCCCGGTCGAAAATTTTCATCGTTCGATATTGTAACAACACCTGCCGCATCGATTCCCGGTGTGTGCGGATAGTTCTTTGTCACACCTTTGTTGCCGATGGCTGAAAGTGCATCCTTGTAATTGAGTGAAGAATAATGAACACGAATGAGAACTTCACCATAAGAAAGCAGATTTTCAGTAGTTAGTTCTTTAATTTTTCTTGAGTATCGACTCCCTTCTTCTTCAACAACTAATGCTTTGTAGGTGATGTTTTCCATTCACAAATTTTGTTTGAGGATAAAAATAAATCGTTGGATGTAAACTGTGTTTATGAAAACATAAAAATAAAAAGTTACTTATTCGTTTTCCTGAATTGGGGCAGTCTCATTCATGCAACATTGTCCATTGAAAATAGCGCCGGGTTCAATGATCAGGACTTTAATTTTAACATTTCCTTTGACTTTTGCGCTTTGACGAAGAGACAAGGTGTCCTGTACTGATATTTCACCTTCCACAGTTCCAATAATTTCAGCATTGTTGCACGAAATAGAGCCTTTCAGGTAACCCTTTTGCCCGATAACTACTTTTCCATTACAAAAAATTTCTCCTTCAACTTCTCCGTCTATTCTAAAATCATTTTCGGCTGTGATGGTGCCGACAATCTTGCTCCCGTGAGTCAAAGAATTATAAATAATGCCGGAATTTTGAACAACTTCTTTTGCCATAATTCGAAATAAATTTTTAATTGATTTTATGTCCGCTCAAAAATACGTGTTTTTTTTCAGAAATCAAATTACATTCTATTTACATAAACTTCAAAAAGATTATTTATAGAATAAATTCAACAATTTTACCATCTTTTTTGAGTTAAATGATAGAAATCTGTTATATTTGTTTTTACTTTTGTTAAACAAAATTTTTATGCCGATAAAGCATCTCGAACATAGCGAAATTGATTACGAAAAGTGGAATAAATCTATTTTGCAAGCTAAAAATCAGTTGGTTTATGCTGAAACATGGTATTTGGATATAGTTTCTCCGGATTGGGAAGCTCTTGTTGCAGATGACTATGAGTATGTGATGCCTTTGCCGGTAAAAACCAAATATGCCATTCCTTATCTTGTTCAACCGATTTTGACACAACAATTGGGCATTTTTTCTGCTTCCGAAATCAGTGAAATAATAATAAAAGAGTTTCTAAAAAAAATTCCCTATCCCAGTTATGAGTTAAATTTTAACGAAGAAAATTTTATTCCCGAAGCCGAAACTTTTCCAAACTACATTTTGTCGCTTCGACCTTCGTATGAGCAACTTAGAGCAAAATTCTCAAAAAATACCAGAAGAAATATTGAAAAAGCACAACAAGCCGGCTTACAGGTGAGAGATTTTCTTTCTGTCAATGATTTTTTAAATTTTTATTATTCTCTGGAGAAAAAATTCATTTTTCCCGAACGTTCTTTACTCGAGATGCTAATCGGGAAAGGGAAAGAGAAAAACGCTGTAGATATTTTTGGCATTTTTTCCCCGCACAACGAATTGATAGCTACCCTTTGCATGATTCATTCCAAAAAAAGATTTACCTATTGGATTCCGGTCTCAAATGCAGTTGGGAAAAAAACTTCTGCCATGTTTTTGCTGGTTGATGAAATTATTCGACAAAATGCTGAAAGCGAAGCTATTCTCGATTTTGAGGGTTCACGAATAGAAGGGATTGCAAGATTTTATAAGGGTTTTGGCTCGGAATACAAACCTTATTATGTTCTGAAACGTTTCAGGCCATCATTTTTAGTTGGAAAAATTTGATTTGTTTTATCTGGGAAAGATTTATCTAAAAAATTGAAATAAAGCACATGAAAATTCATTTTAAAATACATTTCATTACTCAATGGGGGCAATCGATTGCACTTTTTGTTTCGGATGGAAAGATAGATGTACCGAAAAAAATTGAAATGAGTTGCGGTAAAAATTTTGAATGGACTACCAGTATCGATATTCAATCCTCCAAAAAAAATCTATTTTACAGATATGGTTTGGAAAACAATTCATCGGCTGTGGAATTTGAATATGGCGGTTATCGACAGTTGAAGTTGGATGGGGAATTCCCCGAAATTTTTATCAGCGATAATTGGCGGGCACGTTATGGCGATAGTCCGTTTGAATCTTCGGCTTTTACTGATTGTCTTTTCAAAAGAAAAATTTTGTATAAAGCCCCACGGGTAAAAGATGCAAATCTTGTTCTTCGGCTTCGATGTGCTCAACTTGAGCCGAATCGACATTTTGCCGTTATTGGCAATCAGGGAACGCTGGGGAATTGGGATGTAAGTAAGAAAATTCGTTTGGATGAGTCCGATTTTCCGGTATGGAGTATTGCATTGAATGCCACAAAATTCAAATTTCCGCTCGAATACAAATATTTAATAGTTGACACGGCAACGGATGAAGTAGTGGCATGGGGTGGCGGACCAAATAGGGTAGTGGAATCGGTGATGAAGAAATCGCTGAATATTTTTAATGATGAACATTTTATTCGAACTGTACCTTCATGGAAAGGTGCTGGCGTGGCCATTCCCGTATTTTCCTTGCGCAGCGAAGAAAGTTGTGGGGTGGGTGAATTTAACGATTTAAAAAAAATGGTCGATTGGGTAAAAAAAACCGGTCAGCGTATCATACAAACTTTGCCCATTAACGATACCATTCTTTATCACACCAATTACGATTCGTATCCTTATAATGCCGTTTCGGTTTATGCGCTCCACCCCATATATCTTCATCTGGAGAGCATGGGAACGTTAAATGATGAACAGCAGAGAAAATATTTTGAAGACAAGAAAAAAGAATTCAATGCTAAAACTTTCTCCGATTATCAAAATGTGATGAATCTGAAATGGGAGTATTTTGAGGCTATTTACAGACAGGAAAAGACGACAGTTTTTGCTTCCGAAAAATATCAGGAATTTTTTGCTTCCAATAAATCTTGGTTGATTCCCTATGCAGCTTTTTCTTTTTTACGTGATTTTTATGGGACACCCGATTTCAAACAATGGGAAAAATTCAGTTGTTATAATGAAAATGAAATTTTGGATTTTTCGAGTCGAGAGCAACCTCATTATGATCAACTTGCCTTGTATTATTATTTGCAATATCATTTGCACTGTCAGTTGTCGGAAGTACGAGGATGGGCTCATGAAAATGGTGTTGTTATTAAAGGGGACATTCCCATCGGTGTGAGTCCTTTTAGCGTGGATGTTTGGATTAATCCGGAATTGTTCAATACACAGGTGCAGGCCGGTGCTCCGCCTGACGATTTTTCTCTTACCGGACAAAATTGGGGTTTCCCGACTTACAATTGGGAAGAAATGGAGAAAGATGATTTCCTTTGGTGGAAAAAGCGTTTTCAGAAACTTTCGGAGTATTTTGATGCTTATCGCATCGATCATATTCTTGGTTTTTTTCGAATATGGGAAATTCCGGACAATGCTGTTTGGGGTCTCACCGGCAGTTTTCATCCGGCTTTGCCATTTACACGTCAGGAACTCGAAGCCAGAGGACTTTGGTGGGACGAAAACCGCTATTTAGAACCATATTTAAAAGAACATGTGTTGTACGCTACTTTTGGAAAATATACCGACGATGTCATTCGTGAATTTTTTGTTCCCAATGGTTGGAAAAGTTTCAAATTCAAACCGGAGTATGATACACAGAAAAAAGTTGAAGCTTATTTCAATTCTTTGGGATATAATTTCAGTAATAAGGATGTAGTTATTCGCGATGGACTTTATGCTTTACATTGTGAAGTGCTTTTTGTGCGTGATTTCCGTCAACCGGAGAAATTTCATCCACGTATTGCCATGCACAGTACCGCTTCATTTCGCGATTTGCCGGATGAAACGCGT
Organism: Bacteroidales bacterium; assembly: GCA_012517575.1. Lineage (GTDB taxonomy): Bacteria > Bacteroidota > Bacteroidia > Bacteroidales > Paludibacteraceae > MVYY01. The sequence goes on from JAAYUQ010000034.1 coordinate 63,134, forward strand.
AGAACGTTGGATCGAATTTATGTTGACTTTTTCTATCATCGTCATAACGAATTTTGGAAACAACAGGCAATGAAGAAATTACCTGCACTTATTACGGCCACCAATATGTTACCATGTGGGGAAGATTTGGGCATGGTGCCTGATTCTGTGCCGGAAGTGATGCAGATGCTCGAGATTTTAAGTCTGGAAGTTCAGCGTATGCCTAAAAAGCCTAATTTGGAATTTGGTATGCCCTCAGAAGCTCCTTATTTATCGGTGTGTACCACTTCCACCCACGACATGAATCCGCTCAGGGCATGGTGGGAAGAAGACCCTGCTGTAACACAACGTTTTTACAATCACGTGCTCGGTTTGCAGGGAGCTGCTCCAAAAACTTGTGAAACATGGATTGTCGAACGAATCATTGAACAACATCTTCAATCGAAAGCTATGTGGGTAATTTTGCCTTGGCAAGATTGGATGGCATTGGACGAGAAATTACGATATGAACATCCTTTTGCTGAACGCATCAATGTACCCAGCAATCCAAGAAATTTTTGGTGTTACCGAATGCATCTCACGTTAGAAAAATTACTCAAGGAAGATGACTTTAATCAATATTTGCTTCGATTTATTCAACAATCGGGAAGGTAATGTATTTTTCAGCAAAAACGCCGGCTTTTAAATAAACCGGCGTTAAAAATTCAAAATACTAAATTCAAAGTTGAGGATTAATAGCCTCTAATAGCTTTGATACCAGGAAGAACTTTTCCTTCAATGGCCTCCAGTAAAGCTCCTCCGCCCGTAGAAACATACGAAACGCCATCAGCCAAACCGAATTTGTTGATGCAGGCAACAGAATCACCTCCGCCAATCAGTGAAAATGCACCATTTTTTGTGGCTTCAACAATAGCTTGAGCCACAGCCAAAGAACCGTGTGTGAAATTATCGAATTCAAACACGCCAACAGGGCCATTCCATAAAATGGTTTTTGAGGATTTTATAACATCAGCAAAGAGCTTTTCTGTTTCGGGCCCAATATCCAAACCTTCCCAATTGTCGGGGATTTCGTTGACAGGAACAAATTTGGTGTTTGCATCATTGCTGAATGCGTCTGCAATTTTTGCATCAACGGCCAACACCATATTTACACCTTTACTTTTTGCTTTTTCGAGTAATGAAAGTGCCAAATCCAATTTGTCTTCTTCGCAAATTGAACTTCCGATCTTTCCGCCCAAAGCTTTCACAAAAGTGTAAGTCATGCCACCGCCAATAATCAGATTATCCACTTTATTAAGCAGGTTTTCTATAATATCAATTTTGGAAGAAACTTTTGAGCCTCCCATGATGGCAGTAAAAGGATGTTCGGTGTAGTTCATGATTTTTTCGATGGCTGCCACTTCTTTTTCCATCAAATATCCAAACATTTTATGATCGGCATCAAAATAATCGGCAATCAGAGCAGTAGAAGCATGGGCACGGTGTGCAGTTCCAAAAGCATCATTTACATAGCAATCGGCATAAGAAGCCAACGTAGCTGTAAATTTTTTCTGGCGTTCCTTCAATTCTTTTTTTGCAGCAGCTTTTTCTTCTTCGGTTGCCGTTTCGGGCAGACGCGGTTTTCCTTCTTCTTCCTCATAAAAGCGCAAGTTTTCGAGCATTAGCGCTTCTCCTGGTTTCAGTGCAGAAACCATAGCAGCAGTTTCCTGTCCCATACAATCGGGAGCAAATTTCACTTCTTTGCCCAAAAGCTCCGAAACACGTGGGAGAATGTATTTAAGAGAATATTTGGGATCCGGATTTTTTTTGGGCCTTCCCATGTGTGAAGCAATGATCACGCGACCGCCATCATTCAGAATTTTTTTTAATGTTGGAATGGCTGCGCGAATACGCGTATCGTCAGTAATATTGAAATTTTCATCCAGTGGCACGTTAAAATCCACACGAACAAATGCCTTTTTGCCGGCAAAATTGAAAGAATCCATTGTTTGCATAGTCTTCAAATATTTAAAGTGGTGATTATTTTATGAATAAATGGACAAGTAAACCGTTGCAAATTTAGCAAAATTTTGCGGTTTATTTAACACATGGAAAAAGAAAAGTTTTAAGCTTACTCAGGATTTAATTCTTATTTCCCAAGAAATAGGAATGGCCTTTTTGTACATGGCCATTACGCCACAATATTTTTCGTAGGAAAGTGTAACAGCCTTTTCCAGCTTTTCCATTGGCAAATTGTCTCCTTCAAATTCGTAAATTACTTTCATTGAAGTATATTGTTTGGGATGCTCCTCACTCATTTGCGCTTCTATCTGAATATCAAAACCTTTGAGCTCAACGCGCATTTTTTTCAAAAGTGGAACTACATCCAGTCCGCTACAACCTGCCGCTGCAACCAATAGTAGTTTTTTTGGTCGTGGTCCTGCATCTTCTCCTCCGTCCTCTTTGCCTAAATCAATAGTTATGGTGTGTCCATCAACATCCGTATCAAAAATATTGTCTTTTCTCCAAATAGTTTTTATAGTGTGTGTTGCCATATTATAATGTTTTTATGTTCTTAGATTCAACAATTTTATGCAATCTTAGTTCAATACGAAAAAAAATAATTGAATGTTTTATCGTTTTATGGATAATGTATTTTTCTCATCTTCAATTTGATGCCTTGTTGAGAAATGACCGATAGAATTTGTTTTATTGAAACGCCGTTGCACGAACAGTATTAATTTTTCTTTTTAGACTTGTTTTTCAACTTACAAAAAGGTTTTTTATAAGGTTTATGATTATATATACAAAAAAGAGCGCCTATTTCAGACGCTCTTTTTTTGTAAAAAGAAAATTGGATAACTAATTTCAACTTTTCAACGCAGCCTGTGCTGCAGCCAAACGAGCAATTGGCACACGGAAAGGAGAACAACTTACATAATTCATCCCTACGCGATAGCAGAATTCAATGGAGGATGGTTCACCACCATGTTCGCCACAAATTCCAACCTTCAAATCGCTGCGGGTAGAACGACCTTTTTCAACTCCCAACTTGATAAGCTGTCCGACGCCTTCCTGATCGAGTACCTGGAACGGATCTTTTTCAATAATTTTTTTCTCGATATATTCAGGAACAAAAGAAGCAATATCGTCCCGTGAAAAACCAAAAGTCATCTGTGTGAGGTCATTGGTACCAAACGAGAAAAATTCTGCGTTTTCAGCAATCTGATCGGCAATAAGTGTTGCACGTGGTACTTCAATCATGGTACCCACTTTGTAGTCGATACGATCTCATTTTTCTGCAAAAAGTTTTTCGGCAGTATCGCGGATAATGCGTTCCTGTTCCAGAAATTCTTTCTTGATTCCAACTAGAGGCACCATAATTTCAGGAATAATTTTAATTCCTTTAGATTTGAGTTTCAATGCAGCGCCTAAAATAGCCCGGGTTTGCATTTCGGTAATTTCGGGATAAGTGTTTCCCAAACGGCAGCCGCGATGCCCCAACATTGGATTTTGCTCGTGGAGTTCTTCTACACGTTGTTGTATTTTCTGCAATGGAAGTCCCATGGCTTCAGCCATTTCTTTCTGTCCTTTTTCATCATGAGGAACAAATTCGTGCAAGGGTGGATCGAGGAGACGTACGGTAACGGGGAAACCGTCCATTACTTCAAATATTCCTTCAAAGTCGGCTTGCTGATATGGTAGAATTTTTTCCAGTGCTTTGCGGCGTCCTGCTTCATTTTCGGCCAAAATCATTTCACGCATGGCCTTGATTTTCATTCCTTCAAAAAACATGTGCTCCGTACGGCACAAACCTATGCCAACTGCACCAAATTTTCGAGCTACGGCTGCATCGTGTGGCGTATCGGCATTGGTGCGAACTTTCATGCTGGAATATTTGTCGGCAAGCGTCATCAGTTCAGCAAAATCGGCATCCAATTCGGCTTCCTGCGTAGGAATTTGACCAAGATAAACATCACCTGTCGAACCATTTAAGGAAATGTAATCTCCTTCTTTGAGTACAATGCCATCAGCTTCCATGGTTTTTTGTGTGTAGTCAATTTTCAGTGAACCGGCGCCCGAAACACAACATTTGCCCATTCCGCGAGCAACAACAGCAGCATGTGAAGTCATTCCGCCACGAGCAGTGAGAATCCCCTGAGCTGCAGCCATTCCGGCCAAATCTTCGGGAGAAGTTTCTATACGAACCATAATAACTTTTTCTCCGCGTGCAGCCCATTCTGCAGCATCATCAGCATTGAAAACTATTTTTCCGCTGGCGGCTCCAGGCGAAGCAGCCAATCCTTTTGCAATGACTTTTGCTTTTTTTACGGCATTTTTGTCAAAAATGGGGTGTAGCAATTCGTCCAAACGCAAAGGATCGACTCTTAATAAAGCGGTTTGTTCATCAATAATTCCTTGATGAAGCATATCGATAGCGGTTTTCACCATTGCTGTTCCGGTACGCTTCGCATTACGGGTTTGCAGTAACCAGAGTTTTCCTTCCTGAACGGTGAATTCCATGTCCTGCATATCTTTGTAATGTTTTTCGAGTTTTTCCTGCACTTCATTCAGTTCTTTATAAATTTGAGGCAACGATTCTTCCATCGAAGGATATTTTTCTTTTCGTTCTTCTTCTGAAATGCCTGCAAGTTTTGCCCATTGTTGAGAACCTTGCTTGGTGATTTGCAGCGGAGTGCGGATACCGGCCACCACATCTTCTCCCTGAGCATTGATTAAATATTCACCGTTGAAAACATCCTCTCCGGTAGCAGCATCACGAGTGAAGCAAACGCCTGTGGCAGATGTGTTTCCCATATTTCCAAATACCATTGCCTGAACAGTAACGGCAGTTCCCCATTCAGCAGGTATTCCTTCCATTTTTCGGTAAAATATGGCGCGTTCGTTCATCCATGAATCGAAAACGGCACAAATAGCACCCCAAAGCTGTTCGTAAACTGACAGAGGAAATTCTTTTCCTGTTCGTTCGGCAACCAAAGCCTTAAACCTCTTTACCAATTCTTTCAAGTCATCAACGGTGAGCTCGGTGTCTAGTTTTACGCCTCGTTCTTCTTTCAGTTGTTCGATAACTGCTTCGAAAGGATCAACATCATTTTTATTGGCCGGTTTTAAACCCAGCACAACATCGCCGTACATTTGAATAAAACGACGATAGGAATCCCAGGCAAAACGCGGATTGCCAGTCTTTTCAGCCAAGCCTTCCACAATTTCATCATTTAAACCGAGATTCAAAATAGTATCCATCATTCCAGGCATGGAAGCCCTGGCTCCAGAACGAACCGAAACCAGTAAAGGATTTTTTTTGTCTCCAAATTTGGAACGCATTAATTTTTCAACGCCTTCCATAGCTTTTTCTACTTCGGGTTTAAGCAGTTCCACAACTTTATCCTTTCCTAAAGTGTAATATTCCGTACAAACTTCGGTAGTAATGGTAAAACCCGGTGGTACGGGAATGCCCAGCAAATTCATTTCGGCCAAATTGGCGCCTTTACCACCCAATAAATTCCTCATACCAGCGCTTCCTTCAGCTTGTCCATTACCAAATGTGTAAACTCTTTTCTTATTATCCATATTTTCTTTCATTTAAAAAAAATTTTTGTTTGAGAGAACAACTTCAAGCTACAAAAATAATTATTTTGATTAAAAACGAAAAGAAAAATGGGGAAATTGTCATCTTTATATTGCAATTTGCCATAGCAGTGCGAATGACATATTTTCAGTAATTCTGAAATATTTTCTTGTTTATCAGTTATTTGAATGAAAAATTGCGCCATAATTTCCTTTTTTTATGATTGGTAAGTGATTTGAACAGAAAGAAAAAACAATTGAGAAAATTAAAAATATTTTAAAAACATAAAACTTATGAACTTCAATAATTTTACCATCAAATCCCAGGAAGCTATTCAGGAAGCTGTGGACATTGTTCAGAGCAAGGGACAGCAGGCTGTAGAAACGCCTCATTTGCTGAAAGGTATATTGATGAAAGGGGAGGATGTTGTTCAGTATTTATTTGGAAAAATGGGTGTCAATATGTCGATACTCAATGCTGTAATCGACAGAATGATAGAGAGCTATCCCCGTGTTTCAGGAGGCGAACCCTATCTTTCCCGAGAAACAAATGCTGTTTTACAGAAAGCCATCGATATTTCTTCAAAAGCCGGCGATCAGTTTGTGGCTTTGGAATCTATTCTGATGGCATTGGTAGTGGAAAATAACAGTGTAAAAAAAGCACTGAATGATACCGGTGTTAACGAAAAGTCATTAAGCGAAGCAATTAATGAGCTACGCAAAGGGTCAAAAGTAAATTCGGCTTCTGCAGAGGACACATACAATTCTTTAAACAAATATGCCATTAATTTGAATGAACGTGCCAGGAGCGGCAAGTTAGATCCCGTGATCGGGAGAGATGAGGAAATCCGTCGTGTATTGCAAATTTTGAGCCGTCGAACCAAAAATAATCCTATTCTGATAGGAGAACCGGGAACAGGTAAAACTGCTATTGTGGAAGGGTTGGCACACAGAATTGTACGAGGCGATGTGCCTGAAAATTTGAAATCGAAACAGATTTTCTCGTTGGATATGGGAGCCGTCATTGCAGGCGCCAAATACAAAGGTGAATTTGAAGAACGTTTGAAATCGGTTGTGAATGAAGTGGTTAATTCCAATGGGGAAATTATTCTCTTTATTGACGAAATACATACACTGGTTGGAGCAGGTAAAAGCGAAGGTGCTATGGATGCTGCCAATATTTTGAAACCGGCGCTGGCCAGAGGAGATTTAAGAGCGATTGGTGCAACTACGTTGGCTGAATATCAAAAGTATTTTGAAACGGATAAAGCATTGGAACGTCGATTCCAAATTGTCATGGTGGACGAACCTGACATACCGAGTTCTATTTCCATTTTGCGAGGATTGAAAGAACGCTACGAAAATCATCACAAGGTGAGAATTAAGGATGATGCCATTATTGCGGCCGTTGAACTTTCAAGTCGTTATATTACCGAACGCTTTCTTCCCGACAAGGCCATTGATTTGATGGACGAAGCAGCTGCCAAGTTGCGTTTGGAAATTGATTCCGTACCGGAAGAACTGGACGTGATCGAAAGAAACATTAAGCAACTGGAAATTGAGCGTGAAGCCATTAAACGTGAAAACGACACAAAAAAACTTGAACAGCTCAGTCAGGAAATTGCCAATTTGAAAGAGCAGGCTAATTCTTTAAGAGCCAAATGGGCAAGTGAAAAAGCATTGATCGACAAAATTCAGCAGGCAAAAATAGACATTGAAAATCTAAAATTTGAAGCCGAAAGAGCAGAAAGAGAAGGTAACTATGGCAAAGTAGCCGAAATTCGTTATGGAAAAATCAAAGCGTTAGAGTCGTCCATAGCTCAATATCAGGAGGAACTGGCAAAAATTCAGGGTAATAATCCGTTGATTAAGGAAGAAGTAGACAGCGAAGATATTGCCGAAATTGTGAGCCGATGGACAGGAATACCTGTAACCAAAATGTTGCAAAGCGAAAAGGAAAAGCTTTTGCATTTGGAGGAAGAATTACATAAAAGAGTGGTGGGACAGGATGATGCCATTCGGGCAGTAGCCGATGCAATTCGCCGTAGTCGAGCAGGATTACAGGATCCCAAAAGGCCTATTGGTTCGTTTATCTTTCTCGGCACAACAGGTGTTGGTAAAACAGAGTTGGCCAAAGCATTGGCTGAATATCTGTTCAATGACGAAAATATGATGACGCGAATCGATATGAGCGAATATCAGGAAAAATTTTCGGTAACGCGACTTATCGGTTCACCACCGGGATATGTTGGCTACGATGAAGGTGGACAACTTACCGAAGCTATACGTAGAAAGCCTTATTCGGTGGTGCTTTTTGACGAAATAGAAAAAGCTCACCCCGATGTATTCAATGTATTGCTGCAAGTATTGGATGATGGCCGTTTGACTGATAACAAAGGCCGTACGGTAAATTTCAAAAATACGATTATCATTATGACGTCTAATATTGGTTCGTCGTTGATTCGTGAAAATTTTGAAAAAATTAACGAATATAATCACGATGAGATCATCGAAAAAACGAAAAATGAGGTATTTGAATTGCTGAAACAAACTATTCGTCCGGAATTTTTGAACCGTATCGATGAGTTGATTATGTTCAAACCACTTGATCGATCGCAGATTGAAGATATTGTTCGTCTGCAATTGGATGATGTTCGTCGAATGCTTGAACAGAATGGTATTCAGTTGGAAGCTACGGATCGCGCGGTGAAATTTATTGCCGACAATGGTTACGATCCGCAGTTTGGTGCCCGACCGGTGAAGAGGGCAATACAAAGATTGATTCTAAACGATTTGTCGAAGCAGATAATTGCTGGTCAGGTCGTTAGCAACCAAGTGGTAATTGTTGATGCCGACGAAAATGGTATTGTTTTCAGAAACAAATAAAATGAACAATTAATAAAATACAAAAGGCTGTTCCGAAAGGAATGGCCTTTTGTAATGACATAAAAAAAGAGGCCATTCATCTTGAATAGCCTCAAATTTTTTCCAAAAGAGAATTTTTACTGAACTGGAGCCGGAGCTACAGCAGTGTCAGCAGCAACAGTATCTACAGTAGCAACTGTATCAACAACTGCAGGAGCAACTGAATCTGTAGAAGCAGCAGCTTCTTTGTTTTCTTTAGGAGCGCAAGCAGCAAAAGCAAAAATTACTGCACAAAACAACAATACTTTTTTCATTTTCACTAAGACTTTAAAAATTTAACATGTTAACTTACAATTCAAAATCGGTGCAAAGATACTAATTAATTTATATATACTGTTCACTTAATCTTATTTTTTTTAAAAAATTTTTTAGTTTATCGCATTTTTTCTTATTATCTTCCGATTTTTCTCGTTTTCGTCTGCAAAGTTACGGCTTTTTTTGATAAAAATCAGCGAATTGAAAAAAATATTCAAAAAAAGTTTTTTTAACAGTGTTAGAAAACCTCTTTAATTTTATCGTTACTCAAATTCAACTACTGTAATTCCGGAGCCCCCAAATTGAATATGTTCGTCGTGAAAATTTCGGACAACAGGAATGGAGCGCAAATATTCCCTAATAATTTGGCGTAAAGCGCCTGTACCGGTGCCATGTAGAATACGTACCGACGGAACGCCTACCATTATCGCATCGTCGATATAGTAGGTTATTGCCTGCAACGCCTCATTACTACGCATGCCACGTACATCAATTTCGGTTTTAAATTCAAGTTTGCGTCGGCGAACTGTTTCGATGGTATCTACATGAATATTTTTCTTGTTTTGAGTTTCCTTTTTGAGTTTGGTTCGACTAAGTGGTTCAAGTTTTGACAGTGGTATTGAAGATTTCATCTGACCGATAGCAACAACGGCTTGATTTCCATTAATTTCAAGCACAATTCCTGACGTATTTTGATTTTTTAGTCTGACGTTGCTGCCAATAGATATTTTTTCCTCCGGCGATTCTTTTTTATTGGGATTGTCTACTATTGAGTCTTTTTTTACCAGTTTCTTTTTTATTGGGACTACAACTGGTTTTTCTTTTATTTGGCTGTTAACAGGTTGATTGACAGTTTGTTTAAAATTTTCCAGCTCTTTTCTGATGTCTTTGGTTTTTTCTTTTTCTGCTTGAGCTTCTTTTATTTGGCGAATGGTATTTTCAATTTTGGCATTCGTTTCCTCGAGAAGGTTTTGCGCTTCTTCTTTTGCTTTCTTTATGATTTCGACCCGCTGCCGTTTCAGTTCAGTCAATTCGGATTCGTAATGGCTAATGGTTTCCTCCATTTGTTTCTCTTTCAGCTTGATTTGTTCCCTTTTGTTTTGCCAATAACGCTTGTCACGAATAATGTCCTGTACGTAACGGTCATAATTGAGATAATCTTTTCCTATTTTTTTTGAAGCCTGATCGATGATTTCTTCCGGCAACCCTATTTTTCGAGCAATTTCAATGGCAAACGAACTTCCCGGCATGCCAATTTGAAGTTGGAAAAGTGGTTGAAGTTTTTGCCGATCGAAGAGCATGGCTCCATTGACTATTCCTTCCGTTTCTTCAGCAAACTGTTTCAAATTGGTATAATGGGTGGTGATTACTCCGAAAGCTTTGTTGCAGTTGATGCGGTCGAGAACGGATTCGGCAATGGCTCCTCCCAACTGAGGTTCTGTTCCGGAACCGAATTCATCAATCAGCAGCAGCGTCCTATCATTGCTGTGCCGAATAAAAAATTTCATATTCAACAAATGTGAACTGTAGGTGGACAAGTCGTCTTCAATGGACTGCTCGTCGCCAATATCAATAAAAAGATGTTCAAAAATTCCGGTTCTACTGCTTTCGTGGAGCGGTATCAGCAAACCGCATTGCAACATGTATTGCAAAAGTGCAGTAGTTTTCAGGCAAACGGATTTTCCTCCTGCATTGGGCCCTGAAATAATTAGAATACGCTGTTTGTCATTCAGTTGTATATCCAATGGAACAACTTTTTTGTTTTGTTTTGAAAATGAAAGGAAAAGCAATGGATGAACGGCTTTATACCAATCGATAAGGCAATGATTTTCCAATTGGGGCTGAATGGCGTTAAGTTCTATAGCCAGCAATGCTTTGGCGCGCAAAAAATCGATTTTTGCCAGAAATTCCTGTGATTGTTGGATGTCGGGCAAGAAGGGACGTACAAAGTCAGTAAAAAGTGTCAAAATTCGAATTATTTCTCTTCTTTCTTCACCTTCGAGTTCACGCAGCCGGTTGTTCATTTCCACTATTTCAGCCGGTTCGACATATACGGTTTTCCCGCTTGCCGATTCATCATGGATAATACCGTTTATTTTTCTTTTAAAAGCCTGTGGAACAGGAATTACCAATCTTCCTTCGCGAAGAGCGGGAGTTGTATCTTTTTCGACATATCCGTTTGTCTGCGCCTTACGCAAAATTTCCTGAATCGATTTTGAAATATTGTTCTGGACTTCAGCCATATTTTTTCGTATCTGTGCCAATTGAGGAGATGCCTGATCCTTAATTTTTCCAAATTTGGAAAGAATGACATCAATACGTTGAATAATGGGTTTAAAAATACTTGCGTCGCTAATCAGTTGATGTAGGCAAGGATATAGTTGTGCGTTTAGTTGTGCAATGTATGCGGTAATAGTCAGTACATTTTCCAATGCTTGATGCAACTGAAATATTTCTGTTTCGGTAAGATAAAGTCCTTCGATCCGGATTTTGGAAAGAGATGAACGTAAATCGTAAAAATGATTTACAGGCAGTTCCTGAACTTCAGTAGTCAATACTTTCAGCATTTCATTGGTTTCCGACAGCCAATGGAATATTTCATCAAAGTTGGAAGAAAAATGTATTTCATCAACTTTTTCAATTCCCAGCGTGCTGATACATTTATCTTTCAGCAGTTGCCGGATAGTGGTGAAATCGATTTTTTGTTCGAAATGCGTTGGATAAATCATTAATAATGAAATTTATATTTTTTCGGAAGAAGAATTATTTTCTTCTTTTTCTTTCTTTTTGGCTTCATCCCAGAAAACATCCATTTCGTCCAGCGACATTTGCCTCAGGTCTTTTCCTTGTGAAATAGTTTTTGATTCGAGGTAATTGAATCGTTGAATAAATTTGCGGTTGGTTCGTTCGAGTGCATTTTCGGGATTAATATCGTAAAGACGGGCTGCATTGACCAGGCTGAAAAGCAAATCGCCAAATTCATCTTCCATCTTGTTTTTGTCCATAGCCGCTATTTCATGCTGTAATTCCTGAAATTCTTCCTGAACTTTATCCCATACCTGTTCGCGCTTTTCCCAGTCAAAGCCAACGTTTCGTGCCTTGTCCTGAATACGGTGCGCTTTGATCAATGCTGGAAGTGATTCAGGAACGCCGGCAAGTACGGTGTGATTCCCGTCTTTTTCCTTTAATTTTAAATCTTCCCAATTTTGAACAACAGTTTGGCTGTTGTCGGCTTTGGTATCCGAAAATACATGAGGGTGACGAAAAATCAGTTTTTCGTTCAGATTTTTACATACATCGAAAATGTCAAAATCGCCGGTTTCGCTTCCCATTTGTGCATAAAATACCACGTGAAGCAGCAAGTCGCCAACTTCCGTCATAATAGCTTTTTTGTCGTTTTTCATAATGGCGTCAGCCAGCTCATAGGTTTCTTCTATAGTTTGAACGCGCATGCTCTCGAAAGTCTGTTCCCTGTCCCACGGACATTCGGCTCTCAGTCGTTCCATGATTTCGAGCAAACGTTTAAATTCCTGAAGTTTCTCTTCCAATGTATGTGTTGTTTTTTCCATTGTTTTAAAGTGAAATATTGTATAAATTTTATGCGAAATTACGTATTTTTTTTGATGAACGGTTGTTTCTTTAAAATATAAAATCCATTACGGAAAGACGTTTCTTCCCGTAATGGATAGATTATGTGTTTATCAATGCTTTTTTTAGCAGGTTTTTTAGAATTCGGTTTTTAAAGTCAAGCCCAATTGAGTTGGATTTCCTTTTTGAAAAAATTTATTGCCAAACGATTCAAAATAAAAAGCATTGTACTGTGTGTCGAAGAGATTTTTCGCCCAAAGTTCAACTCTGAAATTTCCTTTGCCAACGCCAACTTTTGCATTTACCAAACCATAAAAATTCTGATAAATGGAATTATCTATATCCCAATAGATTTTTCCGGCTCCGTTGTATTGCACCGAAGCCATTATCTGATCGACAAACGATTTTTTGAATGTATGAAGATATTCACAACCGATGTTCAGGGTGTTTTGAGGAGCGTAAGGAACAAATTTTCCCTTGTAATCAACTTCCTGAGCCATTCCGTTGTTTTGAACCGAATCGGTGTAATTGGTAAAAGTTGCATGGGCATAACCATAATTAATTCCGGCTGCAAAACCTTTGCCTAAGTTTGCCTGTAATGACAATTCAATTCCTTTGCTATCCACTTTCCCTGCGTTGGTAATCATGCGTCCGTTTCCGCTGGGGACAAATCTGGTCAGTTGCATGTCGGTGATTTGCATGTAAAACAACGACATTTGCATTTTCAGTTTATTGTCCATAAATGCCGACTGGAAGCCTGTTTCGTAATTCCAACTGTACTCTGGTTGATACAAAATGGCTTTGCGTACATCCGGTTGCTGAGCGGAAGGATTACCCGAATTCATTAAATCGTTCTGTATCAAGTCGGAGAACATTTGTATATTGTAACCTCCGGCTTTGTAACCTTTCGAAACGTTGGCATAAACAAATTGTTGGTTGTTCCAAGCGTATTTCAAAGTAACTTTTGGAAGAAATTCTGAAAATTTTACCGATTCTGCTCCCTGAAGTGTGTCGGCTAAAGTGGTTGGGATATTTCTATTACCCATTTTCATTAATAAATCCAGACTTGTATTGGTAAAATAATTCAAATTTACTTTCTCGAAATCGGCACGAATGCCTACACTCGCTGAAAGTCCATTGGTAAACAGATGATTGAAGGTTGATTGGTGATACAAAGCTCCTTCTACAGTTTTTGTGTTGTAAATTCCCGGTATATCCATAATGGTGCTGGTAATGGTCTTTTGTGGTGCACCGGCTGCATGTGTCCTGTCGAGTACCGGTTGAAGAATATTGGTTAATGCATCCTGTTTAAAAGCTACCGGCGCATCAGTATTTAATTTTTGATAAAAACCTGTAACTCCGAAACTCCACTGATAATTGCCTTCCGTTCTCGATTTCAATGTAATTTCTTCATTAATGGCATGCTGTTTTTGCAATTGTTCGAGCGAAAAGTAAGAAAGTGGCGTGAAATCCTGATCCATATTCATTTCATCCGAAAAATACTGATAAGAAGTAGTTGAAGTTAGTTGTATTTTGTCGTTTTGAAATTCAAACAATAAACTGTTGGTGAGCATGTCGCGCAAATAGGAACTTTTATCGTTAAAATTTGGTTCTGCCGTCGATTTCGTTGTAGCATCATACAGTCCGTAAGGAAAGGCATTTTGATTTACAAAATCATAATTGATAATGTATTGTGCTCGCAGCGAAGGTAAAATATGCCAGTCGAATTTTGCTCTTCCACCGGCAGAAGTTTTCCAGTCGGCATCTTTTCCGGTAAATGTGTTGGTGAAGAATCCGTTACGATGATGATAATAACCACTTAGCGATAATCCGGTTTTATTGCTCAGTTTGTCGTAGTACGAAGCTTGTGCTTGCAGTAATCCATAATTTCCACCGGTAACTGATAATTTTGTTCCTTGATATTCAAACGGAGAAAGTGTATAAATATTTACCACACCGCCCAACGCATTGCGTCCGTATAAGGTACTTTGTGAACCACGCAAAACTTCAACCTGTAAAATATCGTAGAAATTGAAATCGAATGTTGTTTTTTCAAAATAAGGAACATTATCTACGTACAAAGCCATAGATTGTCCCGTACTGCGTGCGCCAACACCACGAATATAAGGAGCCGTTGACATGGCTGAGCCATAATCGGGAATAAAGAAATTGGGAACCAATATGCTCAAATCGCGTACAGAATTGACTTGTGCCTGATTGATAAGATTGGATGACACAACCGAATACGAAGCAGACGGTTGTGCGGGTAAGGTTTCTTTGTGCGAAATGATCTGAATTTCTTCAAGATAAACATGTTTCAATGAATCTTTCGGTTCCATATCAACTGCAAAAAGTAAGGTTGGAATTAAAGAGAGCAATATCAATATTTTTTTCATTTTTTCTGATTTTATATAAAGTTTAAAAATTAATAGCACAAATGATTATCCATTTTTTTAAATTAAGATTAGGAAATGTCATAATATTCAAATGGTTTTTATTCATTTCAAAAAAAGTTTGTGTATTTACAAATTAGAATCTATATAATACGGATAAATAAATACGAATGTGAAAGTTTTTTCGGCATTTATTATGGATGGTGCCATGCTGAAAGTTTTTAAAAATTAGATTTTCATTTGTCGGGTTTTCGGTAAAAATGAAAACTCAAGAAATAATGAAAACGCCAAATTTTTGATTTTTCCTGCTTTAAAAAGTTTTTAAAGAATGGTTTCAGGCAAAATAGCTACTAAAATAGCCAATACAAAATACAAAAAGAAATCTTTCAGATTTAACATGCGTTGAAAGCGGGAGGCGGACGACAAAAAAGTTCTGCCAAGAAATCATTTGAAATGCAAGAAGTTAAATTTTCAAGAGGAAATATTAAGGGGAAATGATAGATGGGTTTAATTGATTCTTCGGATGGAATGATGGCCGAAACAGAAAAATAATCTTCAAATTGAAACGTATTCCCGGTTTCAATTTTGTTTTCAGTCGAAACAAATACTTGATGTTGTGTAATGGGAGTAATTTCCTTGACTTCTGAAACATGAGATGACGAAACACTTGCCGACAAACACATGACATAACCTACGACCATCAGTATTTGCGGAATAAAGGAAGCAAAAAGAATATTGTCAAACATCATCTTTGGAAAATCGTTATAAAGAGCCTTTTTGGGGACTCGAACCCCAGACCTATTCATTACGAATGAATCGCTCTACCAGCTGAGCTAAAAAGGCAGTATTTATTAACGGCTGCAAAATTAATCAAAAAAATCGAGATAATTGCAGGTGATGAAATCAAAATTTTTGAAGTAGGAAATTTTTGATTATACCAATATCCGCACAAGACTCCAACCCAAAATTCCGACCACTGTGGCGAGTAGTATCAAAAGAGGAAAAGCGGAATTTGCCGAGCGTTTACTCCGAAAACGCGAAGAAACGTAAAAAATATTTGGTTTAATTGTTCTAAGCAGCCAATAGCAAAAAATGGCCACAAGAAATCCAACCATATATCCACCCACAACGTCGAGAGGATAATGGACACCCAAATAAATTCGGGAATAACCCGTAATTAGCGACCAGAGCAAAATAATCAAGGTGTAGCCTTTTTTTCGGAAAAGGTAAGCGGAAAGAACGGCGAAACCCAGTGAATTTGCAGCATGGGATGAAACAAAACCGTATTTTCCTCCACGATAGCCATCTACCAAATGAACCAGCCCGCTGATAGTTTCTTCGCGAGAAGGACGCAAACGTTGAACAGCATTTTTGATAATTCCCGATGAAATCTGATCGGCAAGTAAAATACATAGGGCAAAAGAAAGAATAATCCAGAAAGATTCCGATTTCCACTGTTTGATGATTACATACAGTACGGAGATATAAAACGGTATCCAAACCAGTTTGTTGCTGAAAGCCATCATGAACCCGTCAAAAAATGAGCTGTGTGCACCATTCAAGGCCAAAAACACATTGGTATCCCAAATTCTTAATGTTTCTATCAGGTTCATTTTCCGTTTAGTTTTTCAAGGATAAAAAAAGGCGATTTTTTTTATATTTTTTCAATACTTTTATTTTCTACCCATCCCACATTTCCATTACCAATTTTGATTTCTGCCCAATCGCCCAATACGCTTTTTATGGTAACTTTTGTACCTTCATGTAATTGAAACAAATCTGTTCCACTTTCGTCGGGTGAACTTTTCACGGTTACCACTCCCGACATGATAATGGCCTGAAGAGAATTGGTTTCTTCGTTTTTGCGAATACCCGAAAAAATCAGGCTGGTAACAGCAAAAAGAAGCAATACAATTCCTGTATAGAAGGAATTTTTTCGTTGTCGCACCGATGTGCCAAATGCAAAAAGAAAAGCAAAAATCAGTGCTGCCAAAAAGAACAGGTAACCCGCCGTAAACCATTGGTTGGATGTGAACATGTGCATCAAATCGGTAATCCAACGCTGAATAAAAAACTGCTGGTTGTAATTGACGTTGTCCACTATTTTTTGTTGCGCCAATTGCAAATTGAATCGGGCATCCTCAAATCGTGGTGAAAGTTTTAGCGCCCTTTCGTAATTCAGAATGGCCAATCCAATTTCATTCATTTTATAATAGGCGTTTCCCAAATTATAATAGAGTTCGGGCGCTACGCCTTCGTTTTGCAATATTTTTTCGTATTGTTTGGCAGCTGCCTGAAAATTTCCTTTTGCATAAAGATCATTGGCATATTTTATAGCATCTGATTGCGCTGTGAGTGGCAGCGAAGCCATAAGGCTTAGTATTAATATTATACTGGATAAAATACGTTTCATACGTTTTTTTTATTTTTTTCAATTAGGGTGACAACTGAATTGACGGCATTCATTCGTTCAGAATAAATTGTTTTAACGAGTTTATCGGTTTGTTCAAACAATTGGTTATCTTTTTATCGCTTCCTCCAATCCGCTAATTACTTGCATAGTTTCTTCATACATATTTCCCATTTCCTGCTGACCGGATTTTGGCGCATATCGGGCAAATTCGCAATCGTTCAAAATTTTCATTAATTGGTTTGTCAATTCGTCGGGTACTCCTCTGACACTCAATTCTTCCAAGACGGTTTCTCTGGTAAGCGAAGCAACCGGAATAGAGAGTTTGTTGCTTAAGTAATTCCATGTAGCTTTAAGAATTTCATCATAAAAAGCATCCTTGTTGCCTTCTTTAAGCAACTTCTGAGCCAGTTTCAACCTTTTCTGAGCCATTTTGTTGGCTTTTTTGTTTCTTACCAAAGCTATGTCGGCATTTTCCTTAACTTTTTTGCGGAAGAAGAAAAACAAACCGGCAGCCACAAGCAATGGAATAATGAACAGCAGCCACGCCAGTGTTGATCCGAAAATAGGCTTTGAAGTTTTGATCAGACGGATATTGCCTGTATAAATATAGCGAATATCTTTGTTGATTTGTCTAATGTCTTCTTTGGGATTATAGTTGCTAACTACTGTTGTATTTTGATTACCGGAACCTTTCAGTACTTTCAGACTGTAACTGGGAGTACGCAACATTTTATAGGTTTTGTCCCGAAGATCGAAATAGGAAAATTCTACAGGCGGAATTTCAAAATTTCCCGAATGGCGGGGAATAAACAGGTATTCGATAGTTTTTGTTCCACTGACGCCCGAAGCAGAAGTCTTAAAGTTATTGGTAACTTTCGGGTCATAAATTTCAAAATCGCTCGGAAATTTTACTTCAGGAGTTTTTATCAGTTTCATGTTGCCACTACCGGCGATGTTGATTTTAAGTGTAACAGCCTCATTTTCCTTCACTTCTTGAGCCGATATGGAAGAACTCATGGTGAAATTTCCCACTGCTCCTCCAAAAACCATCGGTTTATCTTCTGGAAGCGGTTTGACGGTAATTTTTAAACCTGGCGCCACCAAATTTTTTGTTACGTTGGTATAGGAATCAAAAAAATCGTCGAAAATACTGTGAATGGAAGTCTGATTTTGAACACGAATCACTGATTCAAAAACGGCATTGCCAATTTGAATGGTGCCTGCGCGTTGCGGATAGAGTAGTGTTTGGTAAAGTACCACTGTCCCGTAGTTGTGTCCATTATAGTTTTCATAGGAAAACTGCTTATTTTGTGTCTGTTCAATTTCCTGTTTGAGAAATCCGTCAAAATCGGGCATTTTTTTGTTGACGCACTGCGCTACATCCACCAATGTATAGAGTTTGTAGGTAATCAAGATTGCTTCTTGTTCGTAAACGTTGGTTTTGGAAGGAATAGTGCGGATAAAGATATTTTCGTTCGAAATATTTTTTGAAGATGGTTTTCTACCGTTATCGGCAGGCGAGGAAGATTCATCCGATTGTTGATCGGCTGGTAAAACTTTGATGGTCAAACCGTTGGAAGTATATTTCTGGCTGTTTACCATGATGCTGGCCGAAGGGATGGTAAAAGTTCCTGTTCGTTGAGGCATTAGGGTGTAAGTGTAAGAAATTGACATGGAAGAACTTCGCTTCCCATTGACAATCTGAATACTTGAACTTCTCGATTCAAAAGGGCCTGCCAGAATATCGAAATCCTTGATTTCGGGCACACGCAAATCTTTGCCTTGTGCATTGATGGTATAAACCAACTGAAAAGGCTTGTCCAAAATCACGGTTGATGGA
>JAAYUQ010000001.1 GCA_012517575.1 Bacteroidales bacterium
TTATCAGAATATTACTGTAAATACTGAAAATTTTTCCAATGGAATATATTTTGTCAGGATAATATTGAAAAATGGCAAACAATGGACAGAGAAACTTATGATAAATAATACTTTCAACTGAAAAATTTCTTTGAAGTCGTTGAAAAACATACAAACAAAATTGAACAATTTCAAATATTGACGAATCAAGAAAATTTATAACTATGAATGTCATTTATACCATCGTCAAAGTGTTGTTGTCGTCCGTTGTGTTGGTAGCCATTTCCGAAATATCAAAACGCAGTACCTTTGTGGGCAGCCTGTTGGCTTCCATACCGCTGGTTTCGCTCTTGGCCATCATTTGGCTGTATATCGATACCAAAGACACGGCACAAATTGCCGCGTTGTCCACCGGCATTTTCTGGCTTGTGATTCCTTCGCTTGTCTTCTTTATTGTGTTGCCCATGCTTTTGAAACGAAGTTTCAACTTTTGGCTGTCGCTTGCTATTTCGTTGGCATTAACGGTCATTGCCTATTTCGTTATGCTCTATATTCTCAAAAAATCAGGAATACAACTCTAACATTCAATTTTATGGAAAAAAATATCAAATCCGTTGTTAAAGACACTTACACAGTGATTGCCCACCAATCCAAAGAACAGAACGAAACTTCCTGCTGCGGTGTTGGTGGATGTTGTTCTACCGTCGACTACGCCGTTTTCAGTGAAAATTACCGTCAACTGAAAGGTTATCATGAAGATGCCGATCTGGGATTGGGCTGCGGCATACCTACCCAATTTGCTTCTATCAAAGAAGGCGACAGTGTGCTCGATTTGGGAAGCGGTGCCGGTAACGATTGTTTTGTTGCGCGCGCCATCGTGGGGGAAACCGGTAAGGTGGTCGGCATTGATTTTACCGATGCCATGTTGGAGAAAGCACGTAAAAACAATGCCAAACTCGGTTTTCAAAATGTGGAATTTGTCAAAGGCGACATTGAAGATATGCCGTTGGAAGATAATCAATTCGATGTGGTGATTTCCAATTGTGTTCTGAATCTTGTTCCCGACAAGCGGAAAGCGTTTGCCGAAATCAACCGGGTATTGAAGCCGGGCAGACATTTTTGCGTGTCGGATGTGGTTGTCAAAGGCAATTTGCCCGAAAAATTGAAAAACGATGCTGAAATGTACGCCGGTTGTGTTTCGGGAGCCATTGAGATGCAGGAGTATCTGGATATCATTCGTGAAACCAGATTTCAATCGGTAACTGTTCACAAGCAAAAGGAAGTGCAACTGCCGCAGGAAATTTTGCAGAAATACCTCAACGACGAAGAAATCCGACAGTTTAACCAAAAAGAAATCGGAATTTTCAGCATCACCGTTGCGGCAGAAAAGGCAAAATAAAAAAGTATGGAAAAGAAACTGACAGTACTTGATCGTTTTCTGACGTTGTGGATTTTTCTGGCGATGGGCGTCGGTATATTGGCCGGTTGGCTGTATCCGCCAATAGCCGATTTTTGGAATAAATTTTCTGTCGGTACTACCAACGTTCCCATTGCTGCAGGCCTCATTCTGATGATGTATCCACCTTTGGCCAAAGTCAAATACGAAGAACTGGGTAAAGTATTCAGAAATAGGAAAATATTGACTTTATCCCTGATTCAAAACTGGCTGATAGGTCCTGTTCTTATGTTCCTGCTGGCAGTCGTTTTTTTGCGGTTTAACGTGGATTATATGTACGGGTTGATACTGATAGGTTTGGCTCGTTGCATTGCTATGGTGATTGTGTGGAATGATTTGGCGCTGGGAGATCGGCAGTATGCAGCAGGATTGGTGGCGTTAAATTCCCTGTTTCAGATTTTACTTTATGTGGTTTATGCTTATTTGTTTATTGCAGTTTTACCGGGTTGGTTCGGATTGCCGGTAAGCGATGCCGTTTCTAAAATTTCCATGGGGCAAATTGCAAAAAGCGTTCTCATTTATCTGGGCATTCCGATGGCGGCAGGATTTCTTACAAGATTTGTCAGTTTACGAAATAAGGGAAACGAGTGGTACGAGAATAAGCTGCTTCCCAAAATATCGCCGCTCACGTTGATAGCTCTGCTTTTCACCATTATAGTCATGTTCTCACTGAAAGGTGAATACATTGTAAAAATTCCTCTCGATGTGGTTCGAATCGCTATTCCCTTGCTTTTATATTTTGTGATCATGTTTCTTTTCTCCTTTTTTATGAGCAAAAAAGCAGGAGCCAATTATGAACAATCGACTACGCTTTCCTTTACGGCTGCCAGCAATAATTTTGAATTGGCTATCGCCGTTGCCATTGCAGTTTTTGGCATCCATTCGGGCGAAGCGTTTGTTGCCGTCATCGGTCCGCTGATTGAAGTCCCCGTGATGATAGGATTGGTGAATGTGGCACTTCGATTGAAAAATAAATGGTTTGCCGAAAAAGACAGAATTTTCCATTAAGAGATAAAATTTGCATTCCCACTTCCCCGTCTTATCGGATATGGTGAATTGTTCATCGTCGTTGGGTTTATAATTTCCTACATACTGCATGATAAGGATTTATTCATCCGAAATACTTACTTACTTCTTATTCCAACGCTAAGCTAAATTTTAGCACCTGACAAAAGTTGAAACATTTGTTTTATATATCTTTAAAACAGGACATATAAAACAAGCTCTTCGTGTTGACCTTGCCCAGTTTCCCGAAAAACAAGTGAGAAAAGCTTTTAAAAATCGTTCTTGTTTGAGTTGCGAAGTATTTCGTCGGAGTGAGTTTAGACGATTTCAGCTTTTCGAGCGTAAAATTTTGAGTGAAGTGGGCGCAGTCTTGAAAGCAGCGTTTAAGCGAAAACAAAATCAAATATATTTGATTTTTGTTGAGCGCAGCTGCTTCATCAAAGTTAATTTTTTGCTACTTTCTTTGTTTCAAGACAAAAAAGGGAGTGGGGTTTGGGTCAAAGCCCTGTTATTAAATATCTGAAAATAAAGAATATAAATGTTTTTACATTTTTTTGTCATGTACTAAGTCATTTTTTTAATTTGTTTTGAATAATTAAAATTATTGTATAAATTTGTCAGGGTTATGGTAAAGTAAACCCAAAATTAATGGAAACAAGATAATGAAACAATGGCCTTAAAATGGTTGATGATGAGAATAAACGTGAAA
>JAAYUQ010000035.1 GCA_012517575.1 Bacteroidales bacterium
AACGACTTCAAAGAAATTTTTCAGTTGAAAGTATTATTTATCATAAGTTTCTCTGTCCATTGTTTGCCATTTTTCAATATTATCCTGACAAAATATATTCCATTGGAAAAATTTTCAGTATTTACAGTAATATTCTGATAAACATTGTTTTCAGAATAAATTTTTCTACCGGAATAATCATAAACAGCAAAAGAAAAACTCTGATCTTTGCATGAAATTGTAAATGTGGATTGTGCAGGATTGGGAAAAATATCGGCAATTATTTCGTTTTCTGTTTGTGAAACGGAGGAAGTGCTGTTACAATACTCTTGTCTGGGATTGTCAATATCGCTGCAAGTATAGGTATAAATATTTTCGGGATATTTGGGAAATGGAGAATCGCTTTGCTCCAAATTTTTCATACCGATCGGCATAAAAATTTGATTGGCGCTTCCATTACCCAATGCGATGTCTTTTCCAGCCAAACTTCCGTTAAATGTATAGTCGCACAAAGCATCCAAATGACGATAAATTGCGTAATAATCCAGCGCATCAAAAGCCGATAGAGTATTGGGAACTCCATGAACAGCTTCGTAAACATATCCGTTTATAGTATCGGATTTCACTAAAAGATAATCTTTTTCCGACGCAGGGATGTTTATATTTTTGAAAATGTCTATTGCCATTCGATGGTCGTTGGTCGAGTCGTTATCATACACCATTGTAAGTAATTTTACATTGGCCGGGAATGATTGTAATTCAGTTTGTGAGATGTTGAAAGAATAATACGGTGCCGAAGCGAAAATGAAACGTCCTGATTCTCCCCAATTCAAATGGGTAAAACAATAGTAGGCATTGGCAAAAGTTGCACCTCCACCAAAAGAATGCCCCATAAATCCAACTTTTGTAGTATCGATGAGGTTTGGATAATCACGTGCTGCCTTGATGAAACCATTCAGCAAATTGCTATAACGTTGAGGTACCGTTACTCCCGTAGTTTGGTAAGGAACGAATACAATGGCGTATCCTTTTTGAGCAACAAATTTAAGCAACCCCATGATATTGCTTGGATTATTGCCTCCAAAACCATGACTGTAAAATATCGTCGGAACTTTCGACGCTATACCGGCTGGGTAATATATCCTTATATCTTCGGTTGGAAAATTCGGATTGGCAAACGATGCTGAAGCAACTGAATAACTCCCGTCAGCTCCATAACCACTTGTTGGCTGATGTATTGGTCCCGCGTATATTTGTCCTTTTAAACAAATAGAGAAAGTTAACAAAACAAATAAAATAATGTTATTTTTCATGCGGAATAAATGTTAAATTAAACAATAACTTTTAATTCAATGAATGGTCGAAAAATAGATATTACCATTATTAAAAACATTCTCCCTGTATTACAATTTTTAGACTGACATTGTTTTGTCTTCGCTATATAATTCATACGGTATTGAGGATAAATTTCCGAAATGCGAACGAAACGATAGACGGAAACAATACTTTGACACTGGCCAAAAACAAATTCATGGCTGTAAATTTTCTTGATAAAATTGGTAGAATTTTTCTTTTATTTCGTCTCTTACCCTTCTAAATTCACTTAGCACAAACGCCTCAGAACCGGTAATTTTCGCTGGATCATCAAACCCGATATGCATCCGGTGTTTTACTTTTCCCAAGAAAACCGGACAATTTCGGTCGGCATCGGCGCAAACGGTAATCACGTAATCCCAAGTTTCGGGTAGATATTGACTGACAGACTTTGGTGTGTTCCGGCTGATATCGATGCCTGCCTCCTGCATTAACTGAATGGCCTTTTCGTTCACTTTCTCCGCCGGTTAGGTACCGGCAGAACAAACCGTCAAACGATCGTCGAACGACTGCAGAAATGCTTCTGCCATCTGACTGCGGCAACTGTTGCCGGTGCAAAGGATAAGTAATTTCATAACAGGAATATTAATTTTGGGGATCGCAACAAATGTCTTTGGGTTGAATGTTTGCGAAGAATTGCCGAAAAGCTTCATTGGCTTTGTCCCAATTTTCCCGATCGATGCAGTATCTCACTTTGGGCGGTTCTATTTCACCTCTTATTAACCCGGCATTTTTCAGTTCTGTCAAGTGCTGCGATACAGTAGCTTTGGCTATGGGAAGTTCCTGACAAATATCGCCAAAAAAACAACTGTCCAAAGATGATAGAAACCGTAGAATGCTGATTCGGGCGGGATGTCCCATCGCTTTTGCGAAACGCGCCAACTCTTCGGTATCAATGTCGTATGCATGATTTTTTAGGTAAGCCATTGTTGCAATAATTATTTTAATTTGTTGTTCGCAAAATTACGAATAAATTTTTTAACAAGAAAATTTCGGCAAAATTTATCCATATACGGTTTATTACATATAGTCAATTATTTATAGATATTTTCGTTGAAAAATAAAAGATTATTTTTTAAAAATTAAAATATTCTGTACATTTGCTCAATTAAACAATTCAGTATAAAATAAAACTAAACGTATGAAATTCATAGTTTCCAGCACAGAGCTTTTGAGTCATTTGCAAACGATTAGCAGGGTTATCAACACCAAGAATGCTTTGCCCATTCTGGATGATTTCCTGTTTTCTTTAGAAGGAAATACATTGACGATGACTGCTTCCGATGTTGAGACCACTTTGATCACCTCCATGGAGGTAGAGGAAGCTCAAGGTTCAGGTAAAGTTGCCATTGCTTCTCGATTGTTACTGGATACTTTGCGCGAGTTTTCAGAACAACCACTCACTTTCTCCATCAACGAATCCAATTTGGGCTTGACGATCACCACTTCCAATGGTGCATATAATTTTATTGGTGAAAATGCCGACGAATTTCCTCATTTACCAGAATTGGAAGGCGAACCTTGCTTCTTTGAAATGCCCGCTGACAATTTACTTTCGGGTATTTCCAAAACTTTGTTTGCAATTGCCGCCGATGATTTACGTGAAGTCATGAACGGTATTTATTTTGATTTATCACCAAAAGAACTAACTATTGTAGCAACCGATGCGCACAAACTCTCACGCTACAAGACTACAGACGTAAATACTTCATTAAATGATGAGGAAGTGAGTAGTTTTGTTCTTCCGAAAAAACCGGCAAATCTTTTAAAAAATATTTTGCCAAGAGAAAAGGGAAATGTAAAAATTCGATTTGACAAGAAATATATTTACTTCGAATTGGGAAACTATACGTTGATTTGTTTGCAGGTGTCGGGAAAATATCCTAATTATAACAGCGTAATTCCGTTCAATAATCCTATTAAAATTATTGTCGATCGGCTTATGTTGCTCAATTCCATCAGAAGGGTCTCTGTATTCTGCAACCAGGCAACTAACCTTATAAAGCTGGTTTTCAGCGAACAGCAGGTAAATATTTCGGCCGAAGACATTGATTTTTCCATTTCTGCCGAAGAAACTATTCCTTGTCAATTGGAAGGAAATCCTATTTCTATCGGATTCAAAGCCACCTATCTTATTGATATTCTTTCTAATATCGATTCATCAGACGTGGTGATTGAACTATCCGAACCAAGTCGGGCTGCATTAATTTTCCCGCTCGAAAACGAGGAAAACGAAGAAGTTTTAATGTTGCTAATGCCAATGCTTTTGATGGATTACGATTAAATACATGGATTTTTTCGGATAGGTTTAAGGTCTAAGGTGAAAAAACTTTAGACCTTGTTTTTTCAATTTTTTTATACTTCAATTTTCCCCAATAAATTTTTTCATGGAATTACATTTAAAAAAACCTATTGTTTTTTTCGATCTTGAAACAACAGGCATCAATATTGTTACCGACCGCATTGTGGAAATTTCATATCATAAGATTTTCCCTAATGGAAAGGAATTTACTAAAACCAAACGTATCAATCCCGAAATTCCTATACCTCCGTATGCAACTGCTGTCCATGGCATTACCGATGCAGATGTGGCCAACTGTCCAA
Organism: Bacteroidales bacterium; assembly: GCA_012517575.1. GTDB lineage: Bacteria > Bacteroidota > Bacteroidia > Bacteroidales > Paludibacteraceae > MVYY01. The sequence continues at coordinate 3,958 of JAAYUQ010000035.1, forward strand.
CTTTTAAGGAAGTAGCAAAAGAAATAGCTGCCGATTTTGAAGGTAGCGATTTGGCGGGTTTCAACTCCAATCGTTTCGATATTCCACTTTTGGCAGAAGAATTTTTACGTGCAGAAGTAGATATTGATTTGATGAAACATCGATTTGTGGATGTACAGGTTATTTTCCACAAAATGGAGCAGCGAACCTTATCGGCTGCTTACAAATTTTACTGTAACAAGGATTTGAATGATGCCCATAGCGCCGAAGGCGATGCGCTGGCTACCTATGAAGTACTGAAAGCACAATTGGATCATTATCCCGATTTGAAAAACGATGTGGATTTTTTGTCTGATTTTACCACGCAAAGCAACAATGTGGACTTTGCCGGACGCGTCGTTTACAATGAAAAAGGAGAAGAAATTATCAATTTCGGTAAATACAAGGGCAAAAAGGTGGAAGATGTTCTGAAAACCGATATGGGATATTATGGATGGATTATGAACAGCGATTTTTCGCTCCACACCAAAAAAGTATTTACCAATATTAAGCTTCGCCAATTCAACAATAACAAATAGAGATTCCGATAACGTAAACTTTTTTCAAAGTCGGCAGAAGTCTTCTTTATATTCAGCAAAGTATTTCAAAAAATGCTGAATTGAAAAAATATGTTCATATTAATCTCAATTACAAACCTGTCAAAATTTTTCTTTTTTAATAAAAAACCTATTGTTTTTTAAACTTTTGATAAATGCATTTTATCTTTTTGTGTGAAAAGTGGAAATTATCATGTAATTTTGTCTTTTGAAACTAAAACAGCCAAAAATGAATAAAATTGTCAGCAAAGAATACCTGTCTCCCAATGTGGTTAAGTTTGAAGTGGAAGCCCCATTAATAGCCAAAGCGCGCAGAGCAGGTCATTTTGTGATTGTACGAGTTGGAGAAAAAGGAGAACGTATTCCGTTAACCATTGCCGATGCCAATACGGAAAAAGGTACCATCACATTGATAGTTCAGAAAATTGGTTTGTCCACATCCAAACTCTGCGAATTGAACGAAGGCGATTGCATAACAGATTTGGTAGGTCCATTGGGGAAAGCTACACATATCGAAAATTTTGGAACTGTAGTATGCGCCTGTGGCGGTGTGGGAACAGCGCCCATGCTTCCCATAGCCGAAGCCATGAAAAAAGCCGGAAATCACGTTATAACTGTTTTGGCTGCTCGTACAAAAGAATTAATCATTCTGGAGGAACAGATGAGAAAATTTTCTGATGAAATTATCATTATGACTGATGATGGTTCATACGGCAACAAAGGTTTGGTTACCGATGGTGTAGAAATGGTTTTAAAGCGTCAGAAAGTCGATTTATGTGTAACTATTGGGCCGGCTATCATGATGAAGTTTGTGAGTGAACTGACAAAAAAATACAATATTCCTACAATCGCATCGCTTAATACCATCATGGTGGATGGAACAGGGATGTGTGGTGCTTGTCGTATTTCGGTAGGAGGAAAAACAAAATTCGTTTGCGTTGATGGACCTGAATTTGATGCTCATCAGGTTGATTTTGATGAAATGCTAATACGCTTAAACGGATACAAGGACATTGAAAGAGAACAATTACACAAAATAGCTCCTAACACTTGATTTTCAACAAAATAGTTTTGTCGAAAAAATCAAATTACATTTTTGATAATTTTTAAGCCAAAAAAATGACAAATTTTAATGAGGAAAGAATGCAGCCGTGGCGAGTGGAACTGAGAAATTCCATGAAACCGAAAGACAGATTGGCTATTTCGAGAGTAAAAATGCCTGAACTCGATCCCGAATATCGTTGCCACACCATGAAAGAAGAAGTCAATTTGGGTTTGACGCCTGAAATGGCTTTGATGGAGTCGAAGCGATGCATTGATTGTGCCAACCCTACATGTGTTCAAGGTTGCCCAGTGTCAATCAATATCCCGAAATTTATCAAGAATATCGAACGCGGAGAATTTTTAGAGGCAGCAAAAACACTAAAAGAAACTTCTGTATTAACAGCAGTTTGTGGGCGCGTTTGCCCTCAGGAAAAACAGTGTGAAGCACAATGTATTCATTTAAAAACAAAAAACGAAGCAGTTGCTATTGGCTATCTCGAACGTTTTGCTGCCGATTACGAACGTGATACAGGGAATATTTCTATCCCCGAAATGGCTGCACCACTTCATAAAAAAGTGGCCGCTGTTGGTTCTGGGCCTGCTGGTTTGGCTTTTGCAGGCGATATGGCAAAAATGGGTTATGAAGTAGTCCTCTTTGAAGCTTTGCACGAAATTGGAGGCGTTCTTCGGTATGGAATACCGGAATTTCGTTTACCCAACAAAATTGTGGATGCCGAAATCAGAAATCTTATTGCAATGGGTGTTCACTTTGTAACCAACTGCATTATAGGCAAAACAATTACCATTGACGATTTGCTGGCTGAAGATTATAAAGGAATTTTTATTGGCAGTGGTGCTGGATTACCTCGTTTTATGAACATTAAAGGTGAAAACTTGGTTGGAATTATGTCGTCAAACGAATACCTGACGCGTGTTAATTTGATGGATGCTGCCAATCCGGAATCGGATACGCCTGTTATAAAAGGGAAAAAGGTAGCCGTTATCGGCGGAGGAAATACGGCAATGGATGCCGTACGTACAGCTCGACGTCTTGGTGCAGAAAAAGCAATGATTGTATATCGCAGAACAGAGCAGGAAATGCCCGCCCGTATTGAAGAAATCAAACATGCCAAAGAAGAAGGCATAGAGTTTATGACTTTACGAAATCCTATTGAATACTATGGCGATAAAAATGGAAGAGTGACCCACATGCTGCTTCAGGTGATGGAACTGGGCGAACCGGATGCTTCGGGACGTCGCTCCCCGGTAGAAGTCAAAGGGAAAACCGAACTGGTGGAAGTTGATGAAGTAATTGTTAGCGTAGGTGTTTCCCCAAATCCGCTCATTCCTCAATCGGTTAAGGGGCTGGAAGTTACCAGTAGAGGAACATTGGTTGTAAACGAAGAAACCATGCAGACAAGCATTCCATATATTTTTGCCGGCGGAGATATCGTTCGGGGTGGCGCTACTGTAATCCTGGCTATGGGCGACGGAAGAAAAGCTGCAAAAGGGATGAATGAATGGATTATGAAACAGAATTCATAAATTCTGTTTCATAATTTTTTAATTAATAGAAAAGAGGCTGCCTCAACAAGACAGCCTCTTTTCTATTAAAGCCAAACTACTCATTAAAAAATGCGTTGATGCCGAGTAAATTAAAAAATTCCTAACCCCAGATTCAAAGAGAGCTTCAAATACATAACATTCCCTTTGAAAGGTACGTAATTATAATGAGTTATTACATTATATCCTCCGTCCAATTTCAGGCTCAAATAACCATTGGCAAAATCATCGTTTAAGTCGATAATTTTAAATTCGGTGTGTAAACCACCTCCGTATATGAAAGAGTTGTATATTTCGTATTCCTTGTCATCTGGAGTATTGCCCTCAAATAAATTACTTTCCAAGCTTCCGCCGCCAATAGTTAAATATGGGACTACATGTACATGCTTTCCTCGAAACACAAAATATCCACCTTCTAATCCAGCGTTGAAATTTGAAAATTTATCTCCACTTTTAAAATTATAGGAAAAAGAATCTTTCACTACATTAAAAGGAGTTTTTAACTTCTGAGTTCCTCCATCCAAAAATAATGAAAAATATAGCTTATTAATATTGAAATCGAAGCTCATAGCTCCTCCAACACTTGCATCAAAATTTCCCTGTAAATTTCCTTGTGGAAAAAAGCCTGTTGCCCCAAAACTGAAGCTCAACCCTCCTTTCACGATTGGTTTTGGTAAATATATGTTTATAAAATCTTTATATTGGGTTTGAGGATATTTCTTTTTAAAATTTTTTAGTTGATTATTGTACCATTCGTCTTGTGTACCAAGCTTAAGTACATAAAAATACATTTCAAACAATTCCTTTTGTTCGGGTGAAAAATTCCCTTCTTGTATTTGAGCTTCAATTCGGTCGCTATTTTTAATCACTTCACTATACAAATCCCTTTCGACATTATCCCTGAAAAAATAACAATATGAATTTCTTTCAATTTTAATGTTTTCAGCTTTTTGAAAAAAATAATCCCAATTGGAAATAAGCATTGAAATATACAATTCTTCCGTATAATTAAACACATTGCATTGCTTCTGTTCTGCTTTCGATTGTAAAAAATAAAAAATTTCAGTGGCTTTCGGATAATTAAACAATTGAATTTCTTCCAATAGCATTTTTCTGCCATTTGTTAATAAAATTTCAGTGCTATCCACATAAGTATTAATCTCTTTTTCAATTTGAGCATTTAACTGAAAGGAGGTCAGAAACAATCCAATTATAAAAAAAAAACTTTGATGTTTTCATGCGTAAATTCAAGTAATTAATGTAACTTTTTGTGTAAAAAAGAAATAGAAAAATATTCCATCAAAACAAAGAAGAAAAAAGTTTTCCTCCTTTGTCTTAATGAAATAAATGATTGACAGCCATTATATTTATTTCAATTTCTCCATTATGGCTTTTGTTTCCTTTTCAAATCCGGGTTTTTCGAGCAATGCAAACATGTTTTTCTTGTAAGCCTCCACTCCGGGTTGATCAAAAGGATTTACACCAAGCAGATAACCACTGATACCGCAAGCCTTTTCAAAGAAATAAAGCAATTCACCCAAATAATACTCGTTCAACTTGGGCATTTCAACTTTCAGATTGGGAACATCTCCGTCAACATGAGCAATCATGGTTCCCAGTTCAGCCATTTTATTGACTTCGTCAACCCGTTTACCTGCTAAATAATTCAAACCATCCAAATTTTCGGTATCAAAAGGAACGGTTTTTAAGTGATTAGGCTTTTTGATGGAAATAACTGTTTCAAAAATACTTCTTTCTCCTTCCTGTATCCATTGTCCCATAGAATGCAGGTCAGTAGTAAAATCGACTGCAGCAGGGAAAATTCCCTTGTGATCCTTTCCTTCGCTTTCTCCATAAAGTTGTTTCCACCATTCAGAAACATAGTGCAATTTAGGATGGAAATTGACAAGGATTTCGATTTTTTTCCCTTTTTGTTGATACAGTTCATTTCTCACTACCGCATACTGAGCTGCAAGATTCTTTTCGAATGGAGTTTCCACACCACAATACGATTCCATAAAAGCTGCTCCTGCTACAAGCTGACGAATATCAAACCCGGCAGTTGCAATGGGAAGCAAACCTACAGGTGTCAGCACGGAATAACGTCCGCCAATGTTATCTTCGATAACAAAAGTTTTGTAGCCTTCCTGTTCGGCTAATTTGCGCAACGCACCTTTCGATCGGTCTGTAATGGCAATAATAAGTTTTTGAGCTTGGGCTTTTCCCTGTTGCTCTTCCAATTGAGTTTTAAGAAGGCGGAAAGCCAATGCCGGTTCAGTAGTAGTTCCAGATTTTGAAATACTGATAATACCAAATTTTTTGTCTTTAAGAAATTCCTGAAGCTCAAATAAATAATCTTCGCTGATATTATGTCCCGCATAAACAATAATAGGGGATTTCCGAACTTTCTGCAACCAGTCCAAACTATTTGATAAGGCGTCGATCACGGCTTTTGCACCTAAATAACTTCCTCCTATTCCAATTACTACAACTACTTCACAACTGTCCTGCAAAAGTTTAGCGGTATTTTCAATCTCAGCAAATTGAGTTTCATCAATGCTGCTTGGCAGGTGCAACCAGCCCAAAAAATCGTTTCCTTTTCCTGTTCCTTCGTGAAGTGCCGAAATACACTGATTGGCTTTCTCTTTATATTCAGCAATTTTTTCTTTACTTACTGAAGATTTGTCGCTAAAAAATTGTATATGTTCCATTTTTATTAAAAATTTTGTTTGTTTTTACATTAATTGTTCTGTCAGTTTACGGATTTCGATAATGGGAGAACAACGATTATAAAGAATTTGGAAAACCGTGTCAACAATAGGCATACTGATTTGAACTTTTTCGTTAATTTCGTGGATACATTTAGTGGCATAATAACCTTCCGCAATCATTTCCATTTCCATTTGTGCAGTTTTAACGGAATAACCTTTGCCAATCATGGTACCAAACAGACGGTTTCTACTGAATTTAGAATAAGCCGTTACCAACAAATCGCCCAAATAAGCCGATTCGGAAATGTCGCGGTGAACGGCATTCATGGCATTGCAGAAACGATTCATTTCCCGAATGGCATTCGAGACGAGAACAGCCTGAAAATTGTCTCCATATTTTAAGCCATGACAAATCCCTGCAGCAATGGCATAAATATTTTTCATAACCGAAGCATATTCAATCCCCAGCACATCGTCACTAACCGATGTTTTTATAAAATTGGTAGCCAACCGATCGGCCAGCATACGGGCTTTTTCTCTTGAAGCGCATGCAACAGTCAGATAAGAAAGTCTTTCCATAGCCACTTCCTCCGCATGACACGGGCCGGCCAAAACCGCCATATTTTCTGGTGAAACGTTGTAAAATTGCTCGAAGTATTCCGAAATAACCATATTTTCTTCCGGTACGATTCCCTTGATGGCCGAAACAATAAATTTTTTGTCCAGCTTTTGACGCAACTTTTTCAAATGCCCTTTAAAAAAAGGCGACGGAGTAGCAAAAATGAGCACATCCGATGATTTTACCACTTTGTTAATATCGCTGGTGAAATTTATTCGGTCTGTGTCGAATTCAACACCGGTAAGATACGAAGGATTTCGGCTTTGCCGAATAAATTCGTCTATCTGCTCCTGTCGACGCATGTACCAGTTGATTTGCTGCTCGTTGCTCAATGCAATTTTTGCCAGAGCCGTAGCCCAACTTCCTCCACCAATAATGGCTATTTTCCCTTTAACGTTAATTCCCACGTTGCTAAGTAATTACAAAATTAATATTCAAAACCCTGCAAAGATATTGATTTTTCTATTCTCAAAATCAAAACTTTTTTAAAATTCAAACAGTTTTTTGAAAAAATTCTTTATTTTTATGCACTTTTAGTAGGCAAACAAAGGAAAATCCTTCATCGTTTTATTGACTTTCTCCTTAACCTGAAGGATAATTTTTTCGTTATCTGCATTTTGCAAAACGGTTTCAATCATTTCTGCAATTTCTACCATTAAATCTTCCTTGGCTCCACGTGTTGTTATGGCGGGAGTTCCGAGACGAATACCGGAAGCTTGGAAAGGTGAACGGCTGTCGAAAGGAACCATATTTTTATTGACCGTTATATCGGCTTTTACCAGCGCATTTTCAGCCATTTTTCCTGTCAAGTCGGGAAATTTGCTTCTTAAATCAACCAGCATGCAATGATTGTCTGTTCCACCGGAAACGATATTGAAGCCTCTGGAAATAAGTTCATTTGCCAGTTTTTCTGCATTCTTTTTTACCTGTTTCTGATATTCCGAAAATTCAGGTTGCAAACATTCACTGAAAGCCACAGCTTTGGCAGCAATAACATGTTCCAGCGGGCCACCCTGAATACCGGGAAAAACAGCAGAATCAAGCAACGCCGACATCATTTTAACTTCTCCCTTCGGTGTGGTTTTTCCCCATGGATTTGGAAAATCTTTTCCCATTAAAATAATTCCTCCACGCGGACCACGCAAAGTCTTGTGTGTAGTGGAAGTTACAATATGAGCCCATTTCAAAGGATTTTCGAGTAAACCGGCTGCTATCAGTCCGGCAGGATGGGCCATGTCAATCATCAAAATAGCGCCAATTTTGTCGGCAATTTCACGCATTCTTTTATAATCCCACTCGCGGGAATAAGCCGAAGCTCCACCAATAATCAATTTTGGTTTTTCTCGAAGTGCAATTTCTTCCATTTGATCATAATCTACTCTTCCCGTATCAGCTTTTACGTTGTATTGCAAGGGCTGATATAAAATTCCCGAACTGTTGACCGGTGAACCATGCGATAAATGACCTCCGTGAGCAAGGTTTAATCCTAAAAATTTATCTCCCGGATTAAGGCAAGCTAAAAATACAGCAGCATTGGCTTGCGCACCTGAATGCGGCTGAACATTTACCCATTCGGCATTAAAGATTTTTTTTAATCGATCAATAGCCAGCTGTTCCGATTCGTCCACCACCTCGCAACCGCCATAATATCGCTTACCCGGATAACCTTCAGCATATTTATTGGTCAAAACTGATCCCATTGCTTCCAGTACCTGATTGCTGACGAAATTCTCTGATGCTATCAGCTCAATACCTTTCATCTGACGTTGTTTTTCGCGTTCGATAATGTCAAAAATTTCCTGGTCTCTTTTCATTTTTATTCTCCTTTATTTATAAAAAATATGAATTACGTTTCTTGATTTTTCGCTTTCTGAGGCAAAACAAATTTCAAAATGTTATGATGTGTCTATTACCGATCTTTCTGAATTTTAGGCGGAAGCTTCTTTTTTTTGTCTGGCTTCTTTACCGACCAACCAAATTTGCCAATTTCCTCTCCAAGTTTGTAATAATGTCCGTGTGAATAAGCTATCAAATGAGCATTTTCAAGGTGCATGGCTCCTGTTTTACTGTCAATAAATTTCGGATCAGCCTGAATGTTAACCACTTCGGCAATAAACATGTGATGCGTTCCCAGCGGAACAATTTCTTTCACTTTACATTCGATACATACAGGAGATTCTTTCACTATGGGTGCATCAACCATTTTTCCCTTTTCGGGTGTAAGTTTCATCTCTTCAAACTTGCGGTGGTCTTTGCCGCTTTTTACGCCACACCAATCGGTAGCGAAAGCCAGTTTTTCAGTGGTAAGATTAAGTACAAACTCACCGGTCCTTTTTATGATTTCATAGGAATGCCTTTCAGTACGGATGGAAATATAACACAGGGGGGGCTGGGTGCAAATAGTTCCTACCCAACTTACAGTCAGCAAATTATATTCATCTTCCGATTTCCCGCACGAAACAAGTACGGCAGGAAGCGGATATATCATTGTTCCCGGTTTCCATGAAACATGTGAAAAATTTTCGTCAGTTTTTGTCATCGCAGAAATGTTTGGATAAAATCATAAATAACTTTTAATTTTTTCGAACTGTCTTTCAACACAGAAAAATTTATTTGATTTTTACTTCCTCCAACTTGATAAGTCTTTCACAATAATGACATTTAAGCATTGTATCATTTTCATCTTTGATTACTTGGAAAAACGTAGGGATATTTTGATGGTTGGTAATACAATTGGGATTATTACACTGCACAATTTCGTGAATTTCATCAGGCAACGAAAGTGGACGTTTTTCGATAACCTGAAAATCTTTGATAATATTTATTTTGGCATTTGGAGCTATCAGTGCAATTTTATTGGTTTCGTCTTCTGCAAAGACTTTTCCGGATATTTTAATAATCCCTTTTTTCCCTATTTTGGCACTTTCCAGGTTGTTACCAATCGTAATTTGATTCTCGCAAGTATCCAAATGCAACATGAATACCACCTTATATAATTTATCGGCCGGAATATGGTCAATAACCGTTCCGTTACGCAATGCTGCCACTTTGAGCTCTTTTTCCATGATGCTTTTTATAAAATTGAAAATTCAAGATGATATGTTTTGATTTTTTGAATCCGAATTATTTTAATACAATATCGGATGTATAACTTAAATTGACAATACTTTGCTGATGATAGCCTGTCTGATGTACAATCCGTTTTGTGCCTGTTGAAAATAATAGGCTTTTTCATTTTTATCCACATCGGGCGAAATTTCGGCAACTCGGGGTAAAGGATGCAAAATTCGCAGATTGGGTTTGGTATTTTCCAACATGGAATTTTTCAAGGTATATACATTTTTTACTCTTTCATATTCCATTAAGTCTTGAAATCTTTCCCGTTGAACGCGGGTCATGTATAAAATATCGGCATCATTGATATTTTCGTTGAGTTCTGTTGTTTCTTCAAAAGGAATATTGTTTCTGAGACAGAAAATTCTGTATTCTTCGTTCAGTTTCAATTCTTCCGGCGCAATAAACCTAAAAGAAGGATGAAAATACGACATGGCCATAATCAGAGAATGAACAGTACGTCCATATTTCAAATCGCCGGCAACACAAATTTTCAAATTATCGAGCGTTCCCTGTGTTTTCAAAATGGAATACAAATCAAGTAAAGTTTGAGAAGGATGCTGGTTAGCGCCATCGCCGGCATTGATAATTGGCACGGGAGAAATTTCGGCGGCATAACGCGCTGCTCCTTCAAAAGGATGACGCATAACAATGGCATCTGCATAGCAACTGACCATTCGAATGGTATCGTTCAGGGTTTCGCCTTTCACCGAGCTGCTGGTTGCTGCATCAGAGAAACCAATGACAGAACCGCCCAACCTTAATACGGCCGTTTCAAAACTTAACCTTGTGCGGGTAGAAGGTTCAAAAAATAAAGTGGCTATCACTTTCCCCTTCAAGGTACTCCGATTCGGGTTGGCTTCGAAATCGGCAGCAGCATCCAGAATTTCAAGGATTTCTTCCTTGTTATAGTCTGAAATTGAAACCAAGCTTCTATTGCTCATATTCAATACGTTTTAATTGTCTTATTTGGTTCTTTTTGAAACGACATTGGAAATTAAAACCTTCAACTAACATTCACAGAAAAATTTTCTGACTTTGTATTAAAAAACAAAAAAACCAATACAAATCGAAGTCGGATTCATATTGGTTTACTTCATTCTTTTCCACTCATTACTTACAGCCGGCAAGTAATTAAATTCAAAAAAATATTTTAAAAAAGTTGTTTTCATTTCAATTGCAAAGATAATGACTTTCTGAGAATAAATACTCATTTTTTGTTTGGATTTTACATTGAATTTTTTTAAAGTAAGAAACTGACAGAAAGAAGATTTTAACTGATGAAAACAACAGAGACACATTCATTTTTAATTGTGGACAGTTTCAATTTTTGTTCCTGCAATATTTTGGAATCTGATAAATAATTCGGGTAATTCATTCTGAGAGACTGCCAACTCTACATAACATTTTTCGCTGTTTGTTTCCTGAGAAACTATTTGAAGCTTTTGTTCTTTTACAATTTTCATTATGTTGTTTAGCTGCAAATATCCAAAAGTTAGTTTCAAGTGGCTTTGAACGGTTTTTTCAATAATTTCAGCATGATTTAACGCATCGCATGCTGCTTCCGAATAGGCATTGATCAGCCCGCCGGTGCCCAGCAGAATCCCGCCAAAATACCTTACCACAATGACCAGCACATGGGTCAAATTGCGGGCATTAATTTGTCTCAATATTGGTCTACCGGCAGTTCCCGAGGGCTCGCCGGCATCATTTGCTCTCCATTCTTTTTTATCCGTCCCCAATACATAAGCATAACAAATATGACGAGCATCATGGTATTGATTTTGGAAATCTTTTATCAGTTTTTTGATTTCCTCCACGTTTTCCACCGGAAAGGCAAAAGAAAGAAACTTGCTCCCTTTTTCCTTATATATTCCTTCAGCTTTTGAAGCAATGGTTAGGTACTTATCAGACATTTTGAATGCTCTTTGAAGAAATTCGTTTAAAAATTGAGATACCGAAATTGTAGGTGCAAATATATGCGAATTTTTATTACAAAATTCCGACGTCGAGAGGATTTTTAAATAATTACGAAATTTTGATTTGGAACATTATTTGCTTAAAACTTTTTCAGGATTTGATTGTTTTAATAAAAAAAGATGTGCGAATATTTCAAATCTTGAAATATAAAAGTGAGGGAATAATTTAATATATTGATTATAAACTTCATAAAATATAAAAGATTATGGCCGGCGAAAATTATCACAAAGTATTGCTTCAGTACAAGCGCGAAATCAACAATTTTGTTCCCTCCACTCCGAAAACATACCGTGATGCATTCCGTGATGATGCAATGTTGACTATTTCTCAGTTTCAACCAAGTATCGAAAATTGGATGGTTGAACTGAATAACAGGAATTTATCTTGTTTTGAAATTATACAAATGCTGGAAGCCAACAAGGATGAAATACACCTCAACAATTTGGAGAAAAAAGACCTGTCCCCCGATTTGTTGAATTCGTATAAAAACAATATTCTGAAAATTATGGCCAAATCAGTACTCGACTGCTATCTAAGTTCTGTTTTTAACAGTTAAAAAATTGAAAGAGCGGTTGAATTTTTATTAAAAAGATTCCAACCGCTCTTTGTTTTACAGCGTTTTAATAACTTCAAGTATTTGTTGAGCATGCTCTTTGGTATTAATTTCTTTGGGTGGAATAATTTTTCTGATAATACCCTCTTCATCTATGATAAACGTTGTGCGGAGCATTCCAAAGTATTTTTTTCCGTACATTGTTTTCTCGCCCCAAGTACCAAACTGTTCCGAAAGTTTTTTATCGGTATCGGCAATTAAACGGAATGGCAACTGATATTTGCCAATAAACTTTTGATGTGAATTGACACTGTCCGCGCTTACTCCGACTACCTCATAGCCGGCTTCTCTTAAAACGTCGAAATTATCCCGAAAACTGCAAGCTTCTGCTGTGCAACCCGAAGTATTGTCTTTTGGATAAAAATAGAGAACCAGTTTTTTACCTGCAAAATCGGAACGACGTACTTCCTTGTTGTCCTGATCGAGACCCAAAAATTCAGGAATTTTATCTCCTACCTGTAAAGCCATAGTTTTGTAAATTAAAATGTTAATGTACTTTTAAAAAAAATGAATAGCATTCATGTTCGCTCTTGTTTTAACAAAACTGACCATGAAGTTGTTTTGGCTTTTAAAGAAAAATTATATTATTGTTTTTTCTAAAAACATCAGCTGATATTTTTTGCGCAGTCTGACGGGTGGCGGTATGGTTAGTTGCCGATTTCAAGGCGCTTAATGGCCGTGTTAACCACTAATGATGCCACGATAACTTACATTAGCAACTGCACTGCACCGGCAATTGCGTATGACCGCTTGTTGGCAGCCGATGTTCATTACTATCCTTCTGTTTGTCATTTGTTTGGCTTCATTTTCTTGTTATTGTCAATCTGCACCAACTATCCACCAAGCACAAATTTATTTTGCATTTTGAGCGTGGGTAAAACCTAAACCGTCCCGAAAGGCGGTAATTGGATTGGATTTGCAAGTTCTTTGACAAAGCTTTGATTGAGGGTTGGCTCGTGGGTCTTTGGCAATGCACTTGCAAATGGCGTTGGCTCATTATATCGGTGGAAGCCCCAATTCCTTTAAAAATTGATTGTGTGTCTCTCTTGCCTTATTAATTTCTTTGTCAAGGTCAACCAGTTTTTTGTTTACTTCTTCCAAGTCAATTATTTCTTCGTCTAAAGAGGTGCTTACATAGCGTGAAATATTCAGGTTGAATTCATTTTTCTCGATTTCGTTCATGGTTACTCTGCGGGAGTAACGGGTTTCTTCCCTGCGTTCTCTGTATGTGTCAACAATCTTGTCAATATGTTCGGGGAGCAGGATATTCTGTCGTTTTCCTTTTTCATAGTGGTCAACGGCATTGATGAACAATACATCGTCAAACTTTTTGCACTTCTTTAAAACCAATATGCAAACGGGAATACCAGTTGAGAAAAACAAGTTGGCAGGAAGTCCAATTACCGTGTCAATATTTCCGTCCTTTAGCAATTTTGTACGGATACGTTCTTCCGAACCACCTCTGAATAAAACACCGTGAGGCAGAATAATTGCCATTGTACCCTCTTTGCTTAAGAAATGAAAACCGTGTAACAGAAATGCAAAGTCGGCTGCCGATTTTGGTGCAAGGCCGTAACTCTTGAAACGGAAATCTTCTCCCATTGCTTCCGTTGGCTCCCAACGATAGCTGAAAGGTGGATTGGCAACAACAGCATCAAATTCCAATTTCTTAGCAGGATTCATTTCGTTTAAAATATCCCAATCATTGAGCAAAGTATCTCCATGATGAATTTCGAACTCGGTATCCTTAACGCCATGCAGAAGCATATTCATGCGGGCAAGGTTGTAGGTGGTAATATTTTTTTCCTGCCCGTATATTTTCCCGATGGTGCCGCCGGCTTCTATCATTCTTTTGCGGACGTTGAGCAACAACGAACCCGAACCACAGGCAAAATCCAATACGCGTTCAATCTTTTTCTTTTCGCCTTTGCTCGGGTTCTGGCTGTCGAGCGTTACAATGGCCGAAAGGATATCGGATATTCGTTGTGGTGTGTAAAATTCTCCTGCCTTTTTGCCCGATCCTGCGGCAAATTGACCAATTAAATATTCGTATGCATCGCCTAAAATATCGATGTCGGTCGAGAATTGATTGATGCCTTCCGCAATTTTCTGAATAATGGTACAAAGTTTTTTGTTTCGTTCCTCGTAGTTTTTGCCGAGTTTGTCCGAATCGAGATTGATTTCGGAAAACAAACCCTGAAAGGTACTTTCAAAAGATTGGGTTTCGATGTATTTAAAACCTTCTTGTAAAGTTTGAAGTAACTCATTGCTTTGGGTTTTAGCCAGGTATGCAATGCTATTCCATAAATGTTTAGGTTCAATCACATAATGAACCTTTCTACGCATTTGCTTTTCAAATTCGATTATATCGTCAGGATTTTGTTCGTACCACACAGACAAAGGAGTTTTACCACCATTGCCATTTAATACCGGATAATCTTTCCCCAATTCCTTTTTGGCTGCCGCTTCGTAGTTGTCGCTCAAATAGCGTAAGAACAGAAACGAAAGCATATAATCACGGAAATCATCGGCGTTCATTGCTCCACGCAAATCGTCTGCGATTTTCCAAAGGGTATTGCCTAGTTGAGTTTGGTCATTTGCTGTCATGGTCTATTTATTGAAAAATTTATCTTCCTGCCAGTTTGCCGGGTTGCTTAAGATATAATTGGTTATAGTTTCAAATGAGGCATCATCTCGGATGATGTGATCATGGAATCGGGTTTGCCAACCGAATTCAAATCCTAAACGATGGGCATGTTTTGTAACGGCAGATTTG
>JAAYUQ010000036.1 GCA_012517575.1 Bacteroidales bacterium
ATTAGTAAAAGGTACTACTACAGGCACAATTACCGGGGTTGATGGAGGTTTTTCCATTACCGTGCCGGCCGGCAACCGAACGCTGGTTGTTTCCTACATCGGAATGAAATCAGCAGAAGTTCAAGCCGAAAACGGGATGGTTGTCAGACTACAGCCTCAAACACTAGAAATTGACGAAGTAGTGGTGACAGCTATTGGTATCAAACGTTCAGAAAAAGCCCTGGGTTATTCTGCCACGGCCGTTAATTCAGAAGATATTACAATGACCGGAAATCGAAGTGCCTTAAATGCTTTGCAAGGAAAAGTTGCCGGTGTTGAAATAACATCAGCTTCCGGAGCTCCTGGATCTTCGACCCGTGTTATCATGCGTGGTTACTCTTCACTTGGAGGAAGCAACCAACCTTTGTATGTTGTTGATGGTGTTCCCATTAGTAATGGACAAATTGGATCAACAGACATAAACGGTGGTCTGGATTTTGGTAACCGAGCCAATGATATTAACCCTGAAGACATTGAATCCATGACCTTATTAAAAGGTGGTTCTGCGACTGCATTATACGGTTCACGAGCAGCATCGGGAGTAATTTTAATTACTACAAAAAAAGGAGAAGGATTAAAAAATAAAGCAAAAGTGGAAGTTTCTTCTACTTCTACATTCGATTCTCCGCTTCGTTTACCCTATTTCCAGAATGAATTTGGTCAGGGTTGGTATGATAGAGGCGGAGGAACTGCAGATTTACAAGAAAATGGAAGTTGGGGACCCCGCTTCGATGGAAAAGTTCGCCTTTGGGGATTCGTTGTAGACAATCAACAACAATTAAAACCTTATGTAGCTTTGCCAACAAATATTAGAGATTTCTTCGATATTGGCACCAATTATAACAATACGGTTTCGATCTCAAATGGCGACGCAGACAAGAGTTATTATATTTCTTACGGAAATGTTTCAGCTGACGGAATCATGCCGACCGATGCCGACTATTACAATAGAAATACATTAGCCATGAGGGGTTCGGCTAAATTTCTTAAAATATTTAACGTTTCAGGTTCTTTGAATTATGTCAATAAAAGCATGAGATACGCTGAAACCGGCCAGGATCAGGCTGCATTGGATGGTCTATGGCAATCACCACGCGATATCAGCATTGTTGATTTAAAAGACTACAACAATAAATTCAACAATGTGGACAATTATTACACAATATATGCACAGAATCCATATTATATTCTGGGAGAACACGGGAATAAATTTCAGGAAAACCGTATTTTTGGAAATATTAGCCTTGATGCTCAGGTGACGCCATGGTTAAGTGCCACTTTTAGATTTGGTGATGATGTTGCCAACAGCACCTTGAAAACATGGAGAGCGATAACAAACAGTGCAAGAGCTGATTATATCGACGAAGTAGGTAGAGTGGGTGAAAATGCGTATTACTCTTCCGAATTGAATACTGATTTCTTCTTAAATTTTAGTCCGAAACTCAACAATGAAAATTTTACTTTCAGTGCCATTGTGGGTCATAATTTTAATCAGCGTGATGCTCAATCGCAAGGTTCTGAAATTATCGGACTCGAAATTCCAAAATTCTACAACTTGTCAAATAGTGCTACTACCCCATCAGTGTATGATGATATTTCACAACGGAGACTGATAGGTGTATATGGAAGTATAGACATGAGTTTTAAAAATATGCTGTATGTAAATATTACCGGAAGAAATGATTGGTCGTCAACCTTACCTTCTAAAAATCAGTCATTTTTCTACCCAAGTATCAGTGGAAGTTTCTTATTCACTGAATTAATGGAAAACAAAGACATTTTATCTTACGGAAAGATTCGTGCAAGTTTTGCTCGAACAGGTAAGGATGCCGATCCATATCAAATTTTTTACCCAGTAATGTTGCAGACTGAGATTACTGATGGTTATAGATCACTGAAATTTCCGTTAGCTGGACCTATAACCGGATATACAGTTTCTAATGTAATCGGGAACGATCAATTAAAACCTGAAATATCGCAGGATATTGAGTTGGGTACAAACTTAAAGCTTTTTCAAAATTTATTGGATGTTGATTTTACCTGGTATAGCAAAAAAATTACAGACTTAATCTGGAACGCTACTATTCCATCTTCAACAGGTTATACAGCTCAAACCCAAAACTTGGGCGAAATAACCAACAAGGGGGTTGAAATCAGTATCGGTGTAACTCCTATTCGCACAAAAGATACAGAATGGGAAATTTATGCCAATTATAGTAAAAACAACAACTTGCTGGTTTCTTTGACATCGGGATTGGATGAAATCATATTGGGAGGAACTGGAAGTTTCCCGTTTGTTGCTCGTCCTGGATATGAATTGGGCCTTTACAAAGGAAATGTTCCGGAAACCGATCCGCAAGGGCACATTGTTGTCAATGCTCAGGGATTACCAGTTTTCAAAGCCGAACAGGAAATTATCGGTTCATCTCAAAACAAATACCGTCTGGGTGGAGGAACTTCCTTGAGAATCAAGAATTTTAGATTTCACGCGGCTGTAGATTATAGGAATGGAGGAAAAATGTATTCGCGTACAGCTGAACTTGCTTACTTCACGGGAAATGCTCAGCCTACTACTTTCAACGACCGACAACCATTTATTATCCCCAATTCGGTTCAATTGGTTGGAGATAAGTATGTGGAAAATACAACTCCTATTGCCGGTTTTACGAACAACTTGAATTTGTATTACAATCAAACCTACAAGGCTGGGATAGGCGATGCATATGCATTAATAGACAAAACATTCTTTAAACTGAGAGAACTGAGCGTTTCCTACTCTTTCCCAAAATCGGTATTAAAGAATACTTTTATCAATTCGGTTGATTTGTCTTTGGTGGGAAATAACCTGTTCTTATGGACTCCTGACTCTAATTTGTATATGGATCCAGAATTAACAACTTTTGGTAATGACTTGGCTGCCGATTATGGTGAATACGGCGCAACTCCATCAACAAGAAGTTTAGGATTTAACATTAAACTGAGTTTCTAAAATACATAAAACGAATAAGATATGAAACGAATAAAAATTTTCAACATAGCTGCATTAATTGCGAGTGTAATGCTTTTGGGCAGTTGCAGCGACTTTCTTGATATAAATCATGATCCTAATAATCCGTCTGATGCAGATCCTCGTTTAATTCTGCCAAGTGGTTTAGCCAATACGGCTTTTGTAGTGGGTGGTTATTATCATGCGTTGGGTAGCTTCTGGACACAACAATATGCTCAAGCTCCTGCAGCTTCTCAATGGGCCGATTGGGAATCGTACAATTTGACACAAGATGACTTCGACCGTCAATTTATTCTGCTCTACTCGGGCTGTCAGTACGATTACCAGTATATTCGAAATAAAACTGCTGAAACAGGGAATTGGAGATTTTACGCAATTGCTACCTTAATGCAAGCCTATACCTTTCAAGTGTTAGCAGATTTGTACGATCAGATTCCTTTTACCGAAGCATTGAGAGGAACAATTACTCCACCTCATTATGACGAAGGAGAATTGGTTTACGACAGTTTATTGGCAAGGATTGATAATGCCATGTCAAAAGATTTCAAAGCTGCTACTGCAGAAGATCCTTCTTCAACTGATTTGATATTCGGGGGAAACATGGATGATTGGAAAGCTTTTGCCAATACTTTAAAGCTAAAAATCTATCTGCGGTATGTGAATGTTGATTCAAACAGATATGAAACCGAGATTAAAGCTCTGTTAGCTGAAAACAATTTCCTGACCAAAGATGCCAAATTTACTTCATTTAAAGAAGAGGAAACCGGATATAATCCTTTCTACAATACTTTTGTGGATAGGCTGGCAGGAAATGTTGTTGCAAATAAAACAATAGTCGATTCTCTTGAAAGTAAAAATGATCCACGTCTTGGTGTGTTTTTTAAAGCTTCAGCTGTGGGAAGTCAATTAAAAGGAATTGCGACAGGAGACAATAAAAATCATCCTACCGAAACAATAAATAATTATTCAACTCCGGCTCTGGGTAAAACAGATCCAGTTTATTTCTTCTCAAAAGAAGAAGTGCTCTTTTTGATTGCTGAGGCACAAGCTCGCTATGGAACAGCTTCTGATGCAGAGAATACCTATAAATCTGCCATTCAGGCTTCTTTAACAAGTCTTGGCTTACCAGCAGACGCTATTAATATCGATGCAACTTATCCCTATAATGGAATTCAGTCGATAATTGAGCAAAAATGGATTGCCCAAACCAATAAAAACGGAATAGAGGCATTTTTCGATTACAATCGCACCGGATTCCCGGATTTCTTCACTCGCTCGCTTACTTCTGTTTTGAGTGGGGATCAACGGCCAAAACGCTTATATTTCCCGAGCAGAGAAGTCAATTCAAACCCCTATACACCGACAAGAGTTGCTATTACTGTTCCGGTATGGTGGGCTAAGTAAACAATTAACAATTAAAATTGATTCGTTATGAAAAAAATAATATTAATGACTTTAGCGCTTGTAGCTTTTGTTTTTACTGCTTGTGAGAAAGAGTCGCTTGGTGTTTCAAAAATTACGACCTATCCCACGATAGAATTAAAAGGCGATGTTGCTATGACAATACTTGTAGGAGAAACTTATACAGAACCGGGTTTCACAGCTCTGGAAGGTGATAAGGACATTACAAGTTCTGCTGTGGTGGAAGGTACAGTTGATGGAAACACACCTGGAGTTTATGTAATCAGTTATACAGCTACCAATAGTGATGGCTTTTCCTACACCGCTCGCAGGTACGTTGGTGTTATCACACCAGCTGCTGCTGCTATGGATATTTCGGGACAATACCAGAGAAATGCCGGAGCTTTTGGTATTGCAACAGTCACGAAAACAAAATATCCGGGTTTATATATCAACAATAATCCCGGTGGAATTGTGATTAAAACAGAAGCCGATAATATAAATGTATACATGTTTCATACTGAGAAGACAGTTGTAAGTGTTCCTTCGCAAGACTCTAAAGTTGGTGAATTTGCATGTATTAACGGAACTTATGATGATAGTGGCGAAAAACCAAAATATAGTTGGGTATGTATTAATAGTGGCTATGGTACTGCTCTTAGAATTTTTATTAAATTATAATTAAAAAAGGACTGAAATATGAAAAAGATAAATTTGCTTTCTATATTTATTATATCGCTTGTGTTTGCATCCTGCGAGCCAAAGTATGAAAAAGAATATAATTGGGCTTACCCTGTTTGCGGAGACTGGATGGTAAAAGTTTACGTGGAAGGTGAAGAATATGCAGGCCCATATGAAATGAAAACTTACAATTCCTCTTTTGGCCAAGATTCCATCTGGATTGACGACTATCCTGTTTATTATTCAAGCTATGACGCATATTATGGAAATTTCTGGACCCTGCAAGTGAAAGCAGCCGTTGACATGAAAAGTCTAACTTTTCAGTCGGATAGTGCTATTAGCGTTGTTCCCGGTTATCCGGTTGCAATAAAAGTTCGAAATGGAAAAGTGATCAACAAGGATAGTATCTACTTTGAATTACAATTTGAAGATGATATTCCTACTCCATTTGGAACAACTTACCAAATTGCCGGTCATCGTGAAACATCTTACGAAGAATACATGCAGCAATAAAAAAGCTGTCAAAAAATGAATGTCATGAAAAAGGCTGCGGTTTTTCGCAGCCTTTTTTTATATTTATTCTTAAACGCAGATTCAGCATTATAAAAAACACGGTTAAAACTAATTGTAAGTCAGTCTTTAAAGTTCAGAATTTAGCCTAATTGTTTATAATAAATAAGGTAATAAGGTTGATGAAAAGGAAGCATTCATAGGTTACGAAGGTTAGTTGTGTCAGATAAGGTCTTTATATTCAGAAGACAAACCTAGTTATTATAAAAAAAACCTTAGTAACGTTAATCAACAACAAGAATAAACTTTATTATCATATTATCTTATTAATTATCAACTTTTTATATGATTAAAAACGAGTAAATCGTTATACCGAACTCACGTTAAGTTACGTTCACTGACTTGTAGAAATGATATTAATATTTTTGAATGCGTAATCTGGGTTAAAAGTTCAAGAATTTATTTCACTACCGTAGCTTCCAAATTCTTGTTTCGGATTTGCACATAAACTTTTGTGCATGGTTGCGCATATTCCGTTGCAACATATCCCATTCCGATGCCTTTTTTGCTGTCCGGAAGCATGGTGCCCGAGGTAACTTGTCCGATAGGTTTATTTTCATGATTTACAATTTGGTAGCCATGCCGAGGAATGCCTCGGTCGGTCAATTCAAAACGGATCAGTTTTCGTGCCACACCATCCCTCTTCTGTTTCTCGAGCAACGGACGGTCAATAAAGTTTTTCCCTTCCACAAATTTGGTAATCCATCCCAGTCCGGCTTCTATCGGCGACGTTGTTTCGTCAATGTCGTTTCCGTAAAGACAGTAGCCCATTTCGAGCCGCAAAGTATCCCGTGCTCCCAGCCCAATGGGACGAATGCCTTCCGCTGCTCCGGCTTCAAAAATAGCATTCCATAACTCTTCCGCATAATCGGGATGAAAATAAAGCTCAAATCCGCCGGCTCCCGTGTAACCTGTATTGGACATTAACACCGGCTCCACGCCGGCAAACTTTCCGACGTTAAAAGAGTAGTAAGGAATTTCGGAGAGCTGAACAGACGTGAGTTTTTGAAGAATTTGCGTGGCTTTGGGGCCTTGCACTGCCAACTGCGCCACGTGCTCCGAGATGTTTTTCAATTCCGCATTCTCTGAATTGTTTTGCAAACACCAGTCCCAATCTTTTTCGATATTGGCAGCATTCACTACCAGCAAATATTTTTCTTCGGCAAGCCGATACACCAACAGGTCATCCACAATTCCACCTTTCCCGTTTGGGAAACAGGAATATTGCGCCTTCCCCACAGAGAGCGCCGAAACGTCGTTGGTAGTCATTTTTTGGAGAAAAGCCAATGCGTTGGCTCCTTTTATCAGAAATTCACCCATGTGAGAAACGTCAAAAACGCCGGCAGCTTGTCTGACGGTCAAATGCTCCTCATTGATTCCAGTATATTCTATCGGCATATAAAAACCGGCAAATTCGGCCATTTTTGCCCCAAGAGCAATATGAAAATGTGTAAATGGTGTAATTTTCATGCGTTTGGAAGTTTAATAAAAAATATTTTAATTTAATAAGCTGTATTTAAAACACTTATTTGCTCCACTTTAAGCTTTGCTAAAAAAGGCAATTTTAACGAAATGCTTCATACCAAAAAAACACGATCATTGAATAGCAATTTTCTTCACAACGTAAAACGAAAGTTCATTACCGATTCTCAATTCGCACATTCGAAACACTTATTTTTTAGATTTTTGTCAGTACTCATAAAGTCTCATTCATCAAGCGCAGCGCCCGATCGATGGCCGAAATTTCGAAACCTCGACTTTGAGCAAACCGAAAAAGTTTTCCCTGCTTTTCGTACTCATATTCGTATTCAAGTGTAGCAAGTTTCGATTTGAGAATGGAAGCCAACATTTCCTGATACTCACCCTCATCAATTGCCGATAGTGCCATTTGAATGATTTCGGGGTTCAGTCCTTTGGCTTTTAGTGACAACTCAATTTTAATTTTTCCCCATTTGTTGAATCTGAATTTATCCCGCACAAAAGCGAGAGCGTAGCGATTTTCGTTGATAAAATCTTCCTCCAACAACTTGTTTATCAACTTTTTTCTTTGCTGTTCGGGTACTTTCCAAGCAACAAGTTTCTCTTCTACATCCGAAATACAATGCTCCGAAATAGAACAGTATGAAGCTGCCTTGTGAAAAAGTTCATCAAAAGAATATTCTTTTTTCATGGAAAAATTATTTTGTTTAATCCTTGCAGCAACTCATGATCTATACTTACAACTGCAACATGAAAAGTTACCGGAATGAAATCTTATATAAAGAACAAATTTACAAGATAATTTTCAAATTTCACACCTGCCGTCAAAATTCTATTATTTTGATTTGATTCACAATTAATAAAATCAGAATAAAATGTTTTTTATTATTGACATACAAGGTTTTACGCATGACAAGAAAACACAGATGAAATTAGAAGCTATGAACATACAATTCCAAAAATTTTATCTCTTGATGCCGAAATTTTGTTTTTCATCAAATTGTCCATTTTTTTGAAATTAAAAAAAATTCTATTTCGGTTTGTGTTAAACAATTTTTGATTATTTTGTGTTTGTAATGGCAATTGAGCATTTTTCTATTTCACGAATGTTGAATTATAAGAATTAATCACAGATTGATAAAAAAATGAATTTATGAAGTACGGATTTTTTGTTGTTGTATTTTCAATTTTTGCAGCCTTATTTGGATATGTTGGCTTGCGTGGCTGGCAATCACTGGCCTTGTATCCATCGGCCCGACCAGTTTATCTTATTGTTTATCTTTTACTTTTCGCTTGTTCAATGGTCGGTTTAATTTTTGGCGATTCCATGCCTCTGCTACTCTCCAAAATCATAACTTTCACAGGTTATTCATTCTTACTGGTGGTGGCCTACCTTTTCCTTTGTTTTTTGCTGGTTGATGCAGTTCGATTAGTGAATTATCTGTTTCATTTCGCTCCTGGTGGAATGACCACATTTCGATTTTGGAGCATGATGTCCGGTCTGTTGATTATATCAGTAGCTATGATCATAGGCAACTACAAATTCAATCATCCCAAAATTGTGCATCTCGAATTGCAAAGCAATAAGCCCTTGCAGAAAAAAGAAATGAAAATTGTAGCCGCCAGCGACATTCATTTGGGAAATGATATCGACAAAAACTATTTAAAAAAATACGTTCGGTTAATCAACGATCAACAACCGGATATAATTTTGTTGGCCGGTGATATTTGTGATCGTTCGCTGAAACCATTGATTCATCAGAAAATGAACGAAGAATTAGAAAACCTGAAAGCTCCTTTAGGCGTTTATGCCATACCCGGAAATCATGAGTATTACACCGAAAATTTTCAAAAAACACTTCAATTTTACGAAAGCTCAGGAATAAAAGTACTAACTGACAGCGTTTTACTGGTTAATGACAGTTTTTATCTGGCAGGGAGAAAAGACAAAATGGATAAAAACAGGAAAAAACTTTCCACACTCTTGTCAACATTTGCTGCTGACAAACCGGTTATCCTGCTCGACCATCAGCCATCAGCCTTGAATGAAGCCGTACAAAACAATGTTGATTTACAACTTTCAGGACACACACACGAAGGTCAGGTTTTCCCTGCCAATTTGATTGTGAAATGGGTGTTTGAAGCAGGCTACGGTTATTACAAGAAGGGAAAAACTCACCTGTACGTTTCTTCGGGACTCGGATTGTGGGGGCCTCCATATCGCATTGGAACACAATCGGAAATTGTTGTCGTTAATTTTAAATACTGATGGGTAAAACTTTTTGCAGAGCAATAAAAAAAACCTCCTGTTATGCTACTCACAGGAGGTGTTTTTCTTAAAAATTAATACCTAAATTTCAACACAATCTTTTCAACACAAAACAAATTTTGAGCCAAATTTCGAATTGCTTGTTAAAAACTCTTTAAAAAATATCTATCGATTTCTCATTCTGTCTCTCATTTTCTGCATTCTTTCGGAACGAATAGAATCGTATTTCTGAAATTTTTCCTTTCCGATGATTTTCTCCATCTCTGCATCATTGGCTTTTCGCTGGCTTTCCATAAATGCTTGACGTTCTTCTCTTGATTTTTGCATATCTGCCCGTTGTTGCATTCTTGTTTCATCCTGTTTTTTAAATAATTCAGTAATTTTTCCTTTTTCTTCATTGGTCAGATTTAGCTCTTTAGCCCAATATTCAGCGCGATTTTCAGCCGACATTCTCTGCGGTGCATTTTGTCTCATTTCTTTTTTTGTGCCTTCTTTGTCAGAAACATTTTTTTGATTTTGAGCGTGGCTTGCCACACTTATCAAAAACAAGGCACCAACCATTAAAATTAAATTCTTCTTCATAAATTCTGATTTTTTAAAATTGTTGTAACTGCGAAATTTTATTAATTGGACTTGTGAATAAAGAAAAAGTTTAAAATCAAATTAATTTTTTATATTAATTTAACAGAAATTACAGGTGATCTATGCTGCTGAAACAAAAAAAAACAGGCTCTCCTTATGAAAAAGCCTGTTTTTAGTTTTCAGAAAAAAGTTCATTTAGTCGGCCAGTAACAATTCCATGATGGTGCAGGCAGCTTTGGTAACGGGAGTTCCGGGTCCAAAAATGGCAGCCACTCCGGCTTTGTAAAGAAAGTCGTAGTCTTGAGGAGGAATAACTCCACCCGCAACAACCAGAATATCTTCACGTCCCAGCTTCTTCAATTCTTCAATAAGTTGCGGAATCAAAGTTTTATGCCCTGCAGCAAGTGAAGAAACACCCACTACATGGACGTCATTTTCCACAGCCTGTTTAGCAGCTT
The DNA here is from genome assembly GCA_012517575.1 of Bacteroidales bacterium. GTDB lineage: Bacteria > Bacteroidota > Bacteroidia > Bacteroidales > Paludibacteraceae > MVYY01. The sequence goes on from JAAYUQ010000036.1 coordinate 10,487, forward strand.
CTGCAGGAGTTTGAAATAGCGGTCCCATGTCCACATCGAAACCGCAATCGGCATAACCCGTAGCTACAACTTTTGCACCTCGATCATGCCCATCTTGCCCCATTTTGGCAATCATAATGCGTGGACGTCGACCTTCCTTTTTGGCAAATTCTTCAGTAAGCTGCGAAGCCCGCTGGAAATTTGCATCGTTTTTTGTTTCTGATGAATACACGTTTGAAATAGTTCTTATGGTTGCTTTATAACGACCTGCAACTTTTTCGCAGGCATCGGAAATTTCGCCCAGTGTTGCTCTGACGCGTGCTGCTTCTACAGCAAGTTCAAGCAAGTTGCCGTTACCGGTTCTGGCGCATTCGGTGATGGCGTCCAATGCTTTTTGTACTTCTTCGTTGTTTCTGGAAGCACGGAGCTGTTTCAGTCTTTCAATCTGTTGCATACGTACAGCAGTGTTGTCGATTTCGAGGATTTCGATGGGTTCTTCTTTTTCCAATGTATATCGGTTGACTCCGACAATAATTTGTTTCCCCGAATCGATACGGGCTTGTGTACGAGCAGCAGCTTCTTCTATTTTCATTTTCGGAATGCCGGTTTCAATAGCTTTAGCCATGCCTCCAAGTTTTTCAATCTCTTCAATCAAATTCCAAGCTTTTTCGGCCAATTCTTTGGTGAGTGATTCAACATAATAAGAACCTGCCCACGGATCAATTTGCTTGCAGATATTGGTTTCTTCCTGAAGATAAATTTGTGTGTTGCGGGCAATACGAGCCGAAAAGTCAGTTGGCAATGCAATGGCTTCATCCAGAGCGTTGGTATGCAGCGATTGCGTATGTCCCAGCGCCGCTGCCATAGCTTCGATACAGGTTCGTCCCACATTATTGAACGGATCCTGTTCAGTAAGCGACCATCCCGAAGTTTGGGAGTGGGTACGAAGCGCCATAGATTTTGGATTTTTCGGATGAAACTGTTTCACGATTTTAGCCCACAAAAGCCGGGCTGCACGCATTTTGGCTATTTCCATAAAATGATTCATCCCAATTCCCCAGAAAAACGAAAGACGGGGAGCAAAAGCATCGATATCGAGTCCTGCATTGATACCGGTACGCAAATATTCCAATCCATCGGCAAGTGTGTAAGCCAGTTCCAAGTCAGCAGTAGCTCCGGCCTCCTGCATGTGGTAACCCGAAATGGAAATGGAATTGAACTTGGGCATGTTTTGCGAAGTATATTTAAAAATATCGGCAATAATTCTCATGGAAAATTGTGGTGGATAAATATAAGTATTTCGCACCATAAATTCCTTCAAAATATCGTTCTGTATAGTTCCGGAAAGTTCTTCGAGTTTAGCCCCCTGTTCGAGCCCGGCCACAATATAGAAAGCAAGAATAGGCAGAACGGCACCGTTCATGGTCATGGAAACAGACATTTTGTTCAATGGAATTCCATCAAACAAAATTTTCATATCTTCTACCGAACAAATGGACACACCGGCTTTTCCCACATCACCGACAACTCTTTCGTGGTCAGCATCGTAACCACGATGTGTAGGCAAGTCAAATGCCACGGAAAGTCCTTTTTGACCGGCAGCCAAATTACGACGATAAAAAGCATTGGACTCTTCAGCAGTGGAAAATCCTGCATATTGGCGGATAGTCCACGGACGGGTTACATACATGCTGCTGTAAGGTCCTCTCAGAAATGGAGGGATACCGGCTGCATAATGTAAGTGTTCCATCCTCTTCCAGTCGGTTTTCTCATAAAAAGGTTTTACCGGAATCTGTTCGGGTGTTAACCAATTTTCTTCGGTCTCTAGCGTTACAGCTCCACTCGAAGTAATGTTGCTGACATCAATGTTGTTAAAATTCGGTTTCATATTTTTTTGTTTTTTGAATCAGACATTTCGACGATAAAAAAAATTTCTGTCATCAATCGAAAATATCTTATTTCAATGTTTACTTTTTTCTTAAATAATATAATTAACTAATAATCAAAATTTTAAAAATTGAATCACTGTTATTTCGTTTGCGAGTTTTTCATTGTTTTCACACGATAGGAAACAAGATAAAAACGGAAACATCCCACACTGCATGTGAAACTATCAAGGTAACCAGATTTTTATTGTATTTGTAGAGCAATCCCCAAAATGCACCGCAAACCATGGCAGACATGATGAGCATGAAATTAAATGACCAGATATGCACTAAAGTATAAATCAAGGTTGTAACTATCAATGCTACCCATGATCCGAATTTTGGTTCCAGCATTCGCTGAACATATCCCCTCCAAAAAATTTCTTCTGCCGGGCCAATCAAAAAAATGAGCAATAAACTTAACAGCAAAGGATTTTCTCCTTCTTTCATCATGTAGATTTGCCCAACTTGGTCTTTTGCAAAATCGAATAGCAATTTTGAAAAAAAATCGCCCAGGAAAAATACCACGTATAAAACAACAGCTGACCCCAGACCAATGAGTACATCTTTCAGCGAAAGCGAAAATTGCTTTTTGAAATCTTTCCCCAGAAATGCACTCATCAATGTTAATGTTAAGCCGGCGGCTGTCATGGTCATCCAGAAGTTAACATATTCTTTGGTCCACGGAGAAAACATGACAAACCAAAAAATGATAGCAATCAGTATAGGAATAATAATTTTTTTCATAACCAGGCTGCAATAAAATTTGAAATAGAAAACAACAAGCTGAACACAAGTACTAACTGTGCTGTCTGTGCATCCAAGTCAAAAATCTTTTCTGGTTTATCGATTTCTGCTGTCAACATTTTTTTGATGTTTTTCACTGCCAAAGGCAACGAAAGCAACACCAGCAAAGTAAGCGGATGAATCATTTTGAAAATAATCATCAGTATTACACCCACATAAGCTCCTATACACAGAATAACATACTGGATTTTTGCTCCTTTGATGCCCAACAACATGGCTTGTGTTTTTATGTTGGCTTTCCCGTCATCACGAATGTCTCTTGTGTTGTTGGCATGCAAAATATTTACTACCAGAAAAGCAACCGGGATATTCAATACCACTGCAAGCCACAGAAGTTGTCCGGTCATGACGTAAGCTGTACCCAATCCAATCAACGGCCCGTAGATAATATAAATAGTCAGGTCGCCCAACGCAGCAAACTTCAGTTTGTAATAAAAGTAAGTTGCCACGACGCCGATTGCTCCTATCCACAACAAATCGATTCCCGTTCGATAACAGAGAAAAAGACCCAACACAACACCCACGCCCAGCAAAACAATGCCAAAATGCAAAATCGTTTTGGGTTTAAAAATCTGATCAACCAACATTCGACTGGAGCCAAAAGATTCTTTTCTGTCAACGTGATATTGATAGTCGAAATAATCGCCAATCAAATTCCCGCTGGCTTGGAAAATGGCTGCGCCCAAAAGTGCCAATACGCCAAACCACCAATTAACATCATTCCCAAGTTCGTTTTTTAGAAAAAAAACATACGAAATGGTCAACAGTGCAGGCATCGTTGATGCAGGAAAAGACCATGGTCGTGTTGCCAAAATTCCGTTTTTTATTTTTTCTTTCATTCTTCAAATTTTGGTTCAGAAAATTTAGAATGGAGTATCTTTTTTTTAAAATGACAGTGATGAATTACAACTTTACAGACCCAGTTTAGTGTTGAATGCTTTCAAGGTTTCCAACACGTTGGATTTTACACTGATAAAGTTTTCGATCCCTTCTTTTTTCAAATCTTCCATACAAGCAGGAGCTCCGGCTACGACAAAAATCGTTTTGTCTTTCAGCAATTTGTAAGCCTCAGGAGCCAACGTGGCATATTCATCATCGCTCGAACAAAGCACCACAATTTCGGCTTTAGCATCCAACGCTGCTTTTACGCCTTCTTCCACAGAAGAAAATCCAAGATTATCGATAATTTCATATCCTGCACAGCCAAAGAAATTACCCGAAAATTGAGCACGAGCGGAACGCATGGCCAAATTTCCTACGGTGAGCATAAAAACTTTTGGAAGTTTGGAAGATTTTTCTACGGATAAGCGTAAATTTTCAAATTCCACAGCGCCTCGCAAAGGTAGAAGTTTTTCCGTTCCTTCTTCGTGATGACAACAAGCACACTGTTGAGCTTCCGCGTCGATTTTCTCGGCTGCTGTTTCCAATAAATTCGGATACTGATTGGTTCCAACCAAAATTTCTTTCCGACTCGAAATAGCTTTTAAACGTTCATTCGCTGTTGTTTTGATCGTTTGTTGAACCTTTCCGTTTTGCACGGCAGCAATGAATCCCCCTTCATTTTCTACATCAAGAAAAAGCTTCCAAGCCTGATTGGCTATTTCGGTTGTTAAAGTTTCGATATAATAAGATCCTGCTGCCGGATCGACAACTTCACTGAAGTGTGCTTCTTCTTTCAGTAGCAATTGTTGGTTGCGGGCAATTCTTTCCGAAAATTCGTCGGAAGTTTTGAAAGCCGTGTCATAACCCAGCACCAACAAAGAATCTACGCCGGCAATGGTTGCACTCATGGCTTCAGTCTGTGTGCGAAGCATATTGACATAAGCATCGTAAATGGTTTGATTGAAAATGGTCGTTTCAGCGTGGATACGCATTTTCGCAGCACATTTGCAAATTCCGTTCACTGTATTGGGGCAGTCGGGACGGGGACAGGGCGGTTGATAAGCATCCACAATCAATGCCCATAACATGCGTGCAGCACGGAATTTGGCAATTTCCATAAAATAGTTGCTCCCTACCCCAAAATTGAATTTTATTTTTTTTGCTGCAACAGCTTTATCCACACCGGCATCAAGCAACAAAGAAAGATATTCGTTTCCCCACGCCAATGCGTAACCAAGTTCCTGAGTGATGGTAGAGCCAGCATTGCTGATAGTAGTTGCATTAACGCCAATCACCCGATAAAAAGGCAATCTGCTTATGGACTGAACTACTGCTTTTGACTTTTCAGCAATTTCTTCTTTTGTCAGTTTTTTCCCTGCCAGCAACATGCGGTTAATGGGATCGAAATTGATAGAACCCTGCAATTTTTTTACATCATAATTTTGGGCAATGAAATATTCGGAGAGAATATCGGCAAGTTCGGCTGCCTTACTAATGCAAACCGTGAAATTCAACTCCACACAGTCAGCTGCAATATCCTTAAGCAAAGTAGCGATAAATTCTTTTGAGATATCAGTTTTTTTGAGTTGAAATCCTATGGAATTTATCCCTCGATTTAAAATATCCAGCGCTTTTGCATTGGCTTCTTGTGCATTTTCAACTTTAATATCCTGACGCACAAACCATTCATTATCGGCTTTTGTACCTCTCACATAAGGAAAAGCACCAGGCAACAATTCTGTTATTTTCAGATTTTCTACGTCTTCCTCGCGGTAAAAAGGCCTGACATTGAAACCTTCATTGGTTCTCCAGATCATTTTTTTCTCAAAATCTGCTCCCTTCAGGTCTGCAATGATTTTATCCATCCATTCCTGCGTGGAAACCGGAGGAAAATCAGCTAATAAATTTAATTTTTTTTCTGCCATAATATCAAATTTTTATCGAAATTTCTTTGAACTGCAAAATTACTACTTTAAATCGACTCTTTAAGATTTTTTGGGATTAAATAAAGAAAAAAAGTGGTAATTAATTTTGAAAAAAACCAGAATTTCGATGAAAAGCAGAAAACAGTCTCTACAAAAACTAAAAATTAAATATCTGATAAACAATCATTTGCCAAAAATAATCAAAAAAAATTATCGAATATATTTATGTAATTCATTTTTTTATTTACATTTGTTTTTCAATGCAAACGTTTGCACTATTTTAAAAAGAAACAAATCATGCAAAGATTATTCATTCTTATTTTCGCTGTTTTATTTATCTTCCCTTTGCAAGCCAAACGGGTCATGACAGGAATTGAAGTACTCAGAGAAGATAATTTCAAATTGCTGGCAGGGAAAAAAGTGGGCTTGATTACCAACCCGACAGGCGTAGATGGAAACCTGAAATCTACCACCGATATTTTGTTTGAAGCTCCAAACGTGAAATTAGTGGCTTTGTATGGACCCGAACATGGAGTTAGAGGTGATGTTTATGCAGGCGATAAGGTAGTCAACGCCACTGATGAAAAAACGGGATTACCGGTATATTCTCTTTATGGAAGTACGCGCAAACCAACTTCTGAAATGCTGAAGGGAATTGATGTATTGGTGTATGACATTCAGGATGTCGGTTGTCGTTCCTATACTTATATTAGCACCATGGGTTTGGCTATGGAAGCTGCCGCCGAAAACGATATTGAATTCATTGTACTCGATCGCCCCAATCCGCTGGGTGGAGAGAAAATTGAAGGCAATGTGGCAGAAGATCCCTTTATTTCTTTTGTCAGTCAGTTTAAAATTCCGTACATTTACGGTCAAACTTGTGGAGAACTGGCCATGATGCTCAATGAAGAAAATGCACTGAAAA
>JAAYUQ010000037.1 GCA_012517575.1 Bacteroidales bacterium
ATTTTGATCGTTTTCTGAATTTTAAAGTGCTTTACAAAAATATTGTTGGCAAACATCCCCTCTCTTTCCAACTTACGGGCGTTTGGGATTTAAGCTTTTACAACAAAAGAATTTCCGTTTGTGGTTTTGCCGACTTTTGGCGGGAAGACAACCTCAATTTCACTGATGCTGCCGGTAATAATCTTACTACGCCTTTGACTACCCGATACGTTTTTATTTCAGAACCGCAATTTTGGTATAACATTACACAGCATCTTTCTGCCGGTTCGGAAATAGAAATAGCAGCCAATTTCTCTTCCGTCTATGGATGGAAAATTTGCCCCACACTGGGAATAAAATGGAATTTCTAAAAAACTACCATTCAATGATTTTTATAAAATGAATTTTCTTTGAAATTTTCCGAATTACTTTAGAAAAAAGCATGCCCAAAAATTCATTTCAAATCATTATCTTTGCTGATTCTTATTGCAATAAATCAGAAAGTAAACCGGTACTGAAAAGGAAAGCAGCAAATTTTGATTTCAAAAAAACAGCATTCAGTGAAAAATTTTTTGGCATTCATAGTGATGGCATTTTTTTTGGTGTCCTGCCATCCGGCAACCCGTAAAACTACCAATGAAGAAAAAGTAATAAATATACCTTCGTTTGACGCAGATTCTGCATTTTCGTTTGTTCAACATCAGGTTGATTTTGGGGCACGGGTGCCAAATACGCCAGCGCATGATGCCTGCGCCAATTTTTTTGTTTCGACGCTGAAAGGTTTTGGCGCGCAAGTTACAACTCAAGAGGCTGACTTGAGAGCTTTTGATGGAACAGTGATTCATGCAGTCAACATCATTGCTTCCTTTCATCCGGAATTGGAAACAAGAATTTTACTTTTTGCTCATTGGGATACCCGTCCGTGGGCTGACAACGATCCAAAACCAGAGAATCGAAAAAAACCTGTTTTGGGAGCAAATGACGGAGCAAGCGGAACAGGAGTTTTACTTGAAATAGCACGACAATTAGGCAAACATCCGGCAAGTGTAGGAGTTGATATTATTTTCTTTGACGCTGAAGACTGGGGAACCAATGATACACAAACCACAGATTCAGATAATTCTTGGTGCTTGGGAACACAATATTGGGCAAAGCATCCCCACAAGGATGGTTATCATGCTCGCTACGGAATTTTACTGGATATGGTCGGGGCGCCACAGGCAACTTTTTATCGGGAACAATTTTCAGAATATTATGCAGCTCACATTGTGGACAAAGTCTGGTCTCAAGCGCAAAATCTCGGTTTTGGTCAATTTTTTATCAATCAGAAAGGCGGTGGGATTACAGATGATCATGTTTTTGTGAATCAAATGGCAGGAATACCGAGTATTGATATTATTCATTTTGATCCCAATACGAACACAGGTTTCGGAAGTTACTGGCACACTGTTCATGATGACATGAGTAATATCGATAGAAATACGCTTTTCGCCGTAGGAACAACCTTGATGAATGTGATTTACAACGAAAAATAACTTATGGAATTTCGCTTTAAAAGAATAGCAATAAAAATTGGAAGCAATGTGCTTACCAAATCTGATGGTACACTCGATACAGAAAGCATGTCGAATTTGACAGATCAGATTGCTAAACTGTATCATCAAGGAATTGAAATTGTAGTCATTTCTTCTGGTGCAGTGGCTTCGGGTCGAAGTATTCTGGGACTGAATAAGAAAATGGACATTGTTGACCAGCGTCAGTTATATTCCACTGTGGGTCAGGCAAAACTCATCAGCTTGTATTGGGATTTTTTTGCCAAACATCACATCACTATCGGGCAAGTGCTTACCACTAAACAGAATTTCGACAGTCGAAGAAATTATCTGAACCAACGCAACTGTATGCGAGTAATGCTCGAAAATAAGGTATTACCTATTGTAAATGAGAACGATGCGGTTTCTGTTTCCGAATTAATGTTTACCGATAACGATGAACTTTCCGGTTTGATAGCTTCCATGATGGGAATGGAAGCACTTTTCATTCTCAGCAATGTGGATGGAATTTATCGGGGTTCTCCTTCCGATCCGAAAGCTGAAGTTATTCGGGAAATAAAGAGAGGACAAGATATTTCCGATTTTATTCAGACTACCAAATCGAGTTTTGGGCGGGGAGGAATGCAGACCAAAGTTTCCATAGCCCAAAAAATAGCCGATCAGGGCATTGAAGTATTTATTGCAAATGGTCGAAAGGAAAATATTCTGATTCGATTAATGGATGCTGCCGACGATGTTGTCAGCACGCATTTTATCGGATATAAGGGTGAAGTTTCGAGCGTAAAGAAATGGATTGCTCACAGTGAGGATTTTGCAAAAGGTGAAATCAGGATAAACACCAATGCAGCAAAAGCGTTGTTGGGTGATAAAGCCGTCAGTTTACTGCCTGTGGGAGTAACAGAAATCATTGGAAATTTCGAAAAGGACGATATTGTTAGAATTGTTGATGAAAGCGGACAGTCGATAGGAGTCGGAAAAGTTCGCTACGACAGTAAAAAGGCAAGAGAACTCATAGGAAAAAAAAATCAGAGACCCTTAATTCATTATGATTATCTTTATCTGGAATAAGTCGAGAAAATTCTCAAAGTTGATAACTATTTCAAATCCTGTTTATTGCAATAAAATTTCTGCTGATATTCCATTGCATTTTTTCAGGGGAAGTAATTTTATGCACGGATTTTGATAGGTGTAAAAAATTAATTTGATTTGGTGAGAAGAAAGCAGGCAACATCTATGCGAAACAAAAGAATAAGGCTGTTGATTGAACTGATGGTAGTAGTTTTACTGCTAATGGGTTGTAACACAACAAAGTTTGTACCGGAAGGAGAATATTTGTTGGACAAAGTCAACATTAATATCGATACGCGGGATGTCAAAAAAATCGAATTAAAAGAATATTTGCGTCAAACGCCAAATGCTTCGGTTTTTGGGCTTTTCAGAACCTCGCTTGGAATTTACAGCCTTGCCGGAAGAGATACTTCCAAATGGGTCAATAAGATGCTTATGCGTATTGGCGAAGAACCGGTGATTTATAATCCTGCCCTGACGGAAATATCCTCACAGCAACTTCAGCTTTACATGCAAAATAAAGGCTTTTTGAGAGCAAAAGTGGAGCACAAAGTAACGCTTAAGGATAAAAAAGCTGAAGTTGAATACCAAATTTTTTCGCATCAACCCTACCGTATCCGGAATTATTCTGTGCAGTTGAACTATCCCGAATTACAGGCAATTGCAGCCGACACTTCCCGTTCGCTGATTAGGCAAGGAATGCTTTTTGACGTAGATATACTCGATGCCGAACGCGAAAGAATAACTTCACGTTTCCGACAAACAGGCTATTACAACTTCAGTAAGGATTTTCTGGTTTATTCGGCCGATAGCATAAAAAATACACATCAGGTGGATTTATCCATGCAATTGAGAGATTATCTCAACAACAAGAATGACTCCCTTTCCCAAATCATATTCAGAAAATTTTATGTGCGAAATGTTTTTTTTGAAATTAATCCCGCTGAAATCTCTACACCAGATCAAACACAGGAAAAGGATACCGTGTGGTTTCGGAATTTTGCCATGATTACCCCGCGCAAGCAAATCATCAAAATAGATGCGCTGGTTCAGAACACTTACATTGATCCACAATCTTTGTATAACGATGCAAATATTGAAAAAACTTACTCGGGACTGAATTCGCTGGGCGCCATAAAGTTTGTTAATATAGGCTTCGAACAAGTTGACACAGGATTGCTCGATTGCCATATCAGTATTATTCCGGGAAAGGCGATTTCGCTTTCCGCCGAAGTGGAAGCTACTTACACCGACGGATACTGGGGTGGTGCAACAAATTTGAATTTGGTCAATAGGAATATTTTCAAAGGCGCTGAAACGTTATCTCTGCAGGCTCACGGAGCTTATGAACTTCAGGAAAATGTCTGGGCACAGGAATGGGGAGGACAGATTGGGCTGCAATTTCCACGCGTAGTGCTGCCTTTTGCTTCTTATGATTTCAAAAGAAGTCTGCGAGCCAACACGGAGTTTTCCGGTTCGTACTATTATCAGTTCCGTCCCGGCGAATTTCGCACAAGTAATTTGGGAACCGGCATAAAATATCTTCTCAACAGAAGACAATATACCCACATTTTCGATTTGTTTGAAGTCAATTATGTATATTTTCCCGAAATTTTTCAGGCTTTTCGCGATAGTTTTCTTTCAACCGGTATTTTTAATTCCTACAATTACGAAAACCACTTTATCATGCGGATGGGATATTCCGGCTCTGCCACCACTTTTAACCCCAACCAACCCTTGCGGAATTATCATACCATGCGTTACAGCATCGAAACGGCAGGAAATATTCTTTACGGTCTGGATCATTTGTTGGGAAGCCATCCGGCAGAAGATGGAACTTATCGACTGTTCAACATTGCGTATGCGCAGTATTTCAAAACAGAATATAATCTGACTTATCATCAAATTTTTGATGATAACAATCGTTTTGTTTATCATGCTGGATTGGGAGTAGCCATTCCTTACGGAAATGCGGATGCAGTTCCATACGAAAAACGCTTTTTCAGTGGTGGCGCCAACAGTGTAAGAGGTTGGAGTGAAAGTACATTAGGGCCAGGTATTTACAAAAGAATCAATACGCAACGCAGAGATTTCAATCAAACCGGCGACATCAAACTCGACATGAATATGGAATATCGCGGAAAATTGTTTTGGTTGCTCGAAAGCGCTGTCTTTATGGATGCAGGCAATATATGGACTATTAAGGATTACGATACACAGCAGGGCGGAGTTTTCAAATGGAATTCTTTTATAAATCAGATTGCTGTGGCTTACGGAGTCGGGCTAAGATTTGATTTTTCCTTCATAGTTGCCCGTCTGGATATTGGAGTAAAACTTTATGATCCGGTACTGAAACGCAGTGACCGCTGGAGAGTTTCGCCACAATGGAATGATGTAGCTTTTCACATTGCAATTGGATATCCTTTTTGAAAATTATTGTTCCGGTTGGCAAGTCGATTTTTTCCTAAAAGGTTTCTTCCAGCAGGCGAAAACTTAATCGATGATATACCGAGCAGCCGTATCGACGAATCATTTCCCGATGTTTTGCAGTAGGATATCCTTTGTTCTGTCCCCATTGATATTCCGGAAATTCCTCTCCCAATTTTTCCATTAGCTCGTCTCTGTGCGTTTTGGCCAATACCGATGCCGCTGCAATGGAGAGATATTTACTGTCGCCTTTTACAATGGTTTGAAACGGAATATCGGCATAAGGCTTGAACCGATTTCCATCAACTATAATAAATTGAGGTTGAATTTGCAAAGCTTCAATAGATTTGTGCATAGCCAAAATAGAAGCATTCAATATATTAATTCTATCTATTTCCCTGTTATCGACTAACGCAACAGACCATGCAACAGCTTCTTTTTCAATTATTTGTCTTAGTTTTTCTCTTACTCGGGGATGCAATTGTTTGGAATCGTTCAATTGAGGACAGATAAAATCGGGAGGTAAAATGACGGCTGCAGCCATTACTGGACCCGCCAAGCATCCTCTGCCGGCTTCATCGCAACCACATTCGTACCGAAAAGAAGAAAAGCTTCGGATTAAGTTGGGATATTTTCTATTTACTTTGTCGATTTTCAATTTTATTTTGCTGATTGTTATTCCCTTTATTATCCAATTTCTTGTCCTTCACTTCCTTCCACAGTTCCGGACCTGCTTTCAAAACTACGGAATAAGTCAACGATTCTTCTTTGGTAGTTTTATTTATAAGGTGAAAACGCTCGTCTATTGCGTCGAAAACATTCAGCAAAATACTAAGAATAAGTAAATATTTCAGCCCTCCGACAATGGCTCCAAGAAACTTGTTCAGCCCGCCCAGCTGAATAATCGATAAAGTTTTATCAAACAGCTGAGCCAAAAGGAACAAGGCAATGGCCAAAAGAATAAAGCTGAATAAAAACGCCAATGGTCGAGCCATTTGGGGAGAAAAAGAAGCAACATTTTCAAGCATATTTGCAACAGGTGAATTCAACAGTTTGGCTCCGTATATTCCGATAATAATGACGGCAAAAGAAGTCAATTCCTTAACCAGTCCTTTAAACAAACCTTGTATGATACCGAAAAGAACAGGAACCAAAATTACCAAATCCATCGTATTCATAATTGCACCTTAATTTATTGCAAATTTAAGAAAATAGCTTTCTTATTTTCATATTGATGAAAAATTTTTGTTGAAAAGGTGAAACAGCAAAAGGATTTTTTATCTATCTTATTATTAATCAGACATTTATGAAACAATAAGTGTTTATTTGAGAGTTTGGCATGCGTTTTGATTTTAAATATCACACCATGCATGAGTGCTTTTTTAAAAGAGTGAAGAAATTTGATTTATCAAACTAAAAAACTTACAATTATGAAAACTAAAATTTTGGGTTTGGCAGCATTACTTTTGCTTGCAACCCAGACGCCGGCACAAAGCACTTTTACTGTTGAAACACGAAATTACGATATAAGCGATAATCTCGATTTACGCGCTGTAGCTTCCATTTTTGCTGAATCAACCGACTTGTCTGATTTTGAAATGAGACTGAACGACGCTCGATATCAGATTTCAAACCTCGATTTGAACAACGATGGATGGATTGATTATCTGCGCGTTGTGGAAACATCGGATAGAAATTTACATCTTGTCGTTATTCAGGCAGTATTGGATAGATATACTTATCAAGACGTAGCATCCATAGTAGTTGAAAAGCGAAATTCTCCTGAAGTTTATGTTCAAGTAATTGGCGATCCATATATTTTTGGCGTAAATTATATTATAGAACCGGTATTTGTTCGCCGGCCTGTGATTTTCAATTTCTTCTGGAGCAGAAATTATCGTCCGTGGCATTCGCCCTATTATTGGGGATACTATCCAAAATATTACCGGCCACTCAGACCGGTGGAAGTAAATATTTATCTGGGACACGTGCACCGTATTATACCACGCGATTACAAATTTCATTATCACAACACAGTTAATATCTATTACAAAGATAGTTATATGAGGCTACACCAAACAGTAAGAAGAAATGATTTTGAGCGGACACATCCCGAAAGAAGTTTCAGCAGCAGAAATCAGAATGTTGCAAACAAAGCCGAGTTTAACAATACCACCAGAAGAACATCGACTTCTGAACAGGAACGAAGAATTGTCAATCAGGAAAACGGAAGTAGAAGAATAACTACCTCTCCCACCAATTCAGGCTACAACAGAAGTGAAAATAATTCTTCAAGGCGAAGTCAAAATACAGGAAGGGTTGAAACACAAAACAGCGAAAGAAAAATTTCAAATTCCGGTCGTTCGGTAGAAACGAGAACATCTTCAGGAAATGAAAGAAATTCATCTCGAACCGAAACCCTACGCCGATCGGGAAATTCTACCGTAACTGCACCTCAAAAAACTTCTGAAAATAATTCAAGAGGCACACGTTCCACCAACTCAAACTCCGAAAATCGTTCAGGAAGAAGATAAAGCATGATTTTTTGATTAAACTTTTCAGACCGGCAACTCAGCAACAAAAAATGCGAATTGGCCGGTCTGATTTTTTGTAAAAGCTTCAGGATTTCTCCATGATTTCCATTTGATGACGGATGGACTCTTCGTGAATAGCAATAAGAACAGTTTTCATGAAGTCACCATCCATTCCCATTTCTATGGCTTGTTGCACGCGATTTTGCAAAATTTCATCATACCGTTGTGTTTGAAGAATTGGCATGTTGTGTTCCTTTTTGTACCAGCCAATTTCTTCAGCCACTCGCATACGGTGAGCCAGTAATTCGAGCAGATTGTTGTCCAGTTCGTCAATCTGACGACGCAAAGCAGAAAGATTTTCGGTTGTTTGCATGGTGTCGCGAATAACCAGTGATTCCAGAATAAATTCAAGCACTTGCGGAGTAATTTGCTGCGCCGCATCACTCCAAGCTTTTTCGGGATTGCAATGCGATTCAATCATTAATCCATCGAAATTTAAATCCATAGCCTGCTGCGACAAAGGAGCAATCAGTTCTCGTTTTCCGCCAATATGGCTCGGATCGCAGAAAATGGGCAAGTCGGGCATTTGACGACGCAATTCAATAGGGATGTGCCATTGTGGTAAATTTCTGTAAATTTTCTTGTCGTAAGAACTGAAGCCGCGATGAACAGCTGCTATTTTGTGAATTCCGGCATTGTAGATGCGTTCTATCGCTCCAATCCACAACTCCAAATCGGGATTCACGGGATTTTTAATAAACACCGGAATATCGACACCTTCCAAAGCATCGGCAATTTCCTGAACAGCAAACGGATTAGCAGTAGTACGCGCACCAATCCAAAGAATATCGATGTCGTGGGCAAGAGCAGCACGAACATGTTTGGCGTTGGCAACTTCCACTGTTGTGTACAATCCCAATTCCGATTTCACTCTTTTCAACCATGGAAGCCCCTTTTCTCCCACTCCTTCAAAACCTCCGGGTTTGGTTCGAGGTTTCCAGATGCCGGCACGATAAATTTTTATTCCGATAGAAGCTAGTCCACGTGCCGTATCCATAACCTGCTCTTCAGTTTCTGCGCTGCATGGCCCGGCAATTATAATGGGACGTTTGGCTTCAACTCCCGGCAGTAAAATTGATTCAAATTTCATAACTTTTCTTGTTTTAATAAGTTAATAATTTCTTTTCCTAAAAAAATCTTGTCATTGTTCTATTCTTTTCACCACTTCTTCTAATGTAGATTCGGGACAGCATAATGAAATGCGGACATATCTCTTTCCCTTGTCGCCAAAAATAAATCCGGGTGTAATAAAAACATTTTTTTCCCATACAGAATTTCATCAGCCAATGCTCCTGCATCGCGGTAATTGTCAGGGATTTTTCCCCAAACAAAAAGTCCCACCTGTTCGGTATCATAACTGCATTTGAGTAAATCCAAAATTTTGAAGGCAATGTTTCTGCGCCGTGCATATACAACGTTCATCTGGTCGTGCCACTCCTTCGGATTTTTCAGGGCTTCGGCTGCTGCCATCATCATCGGACGGAACATTCCGGAATCTACATTTGATTTAACTCTCAACACCCACTCCACAAATTGTTGGTTGGAAGCCAGCATGGCAATACGCCAACCGGCCATGTTGTGCGACTTGCTCATGGAGTTCATTTCGATACAAATATCTTTGGCACCTTCGACTGAAAGAATACTGAGTTTTCGATCGTTCAGAATAAAACTATAGGGATTGTCGTTACAAATTATAATATTGTGTTTTTTACCAAAAGCCACCAGTTTTTCAAAAAGTTCTACCGAAGCATTGGCACCGGTCGGCATGTTGGGATAATTGGTCCACATTAATTTTACGCCATCCAGGTTCATTTTTTCCAGTGCATCGAAATCAGGTTGCCACTGATGTTTTTCATCCAAATCGTAAGGAATAACTTTAGCTTCGCACAAATGACTGACGGAAGTGTAGGTGGGATAACCGGGATTGGGAACAAGTACGCCATCGCCGGGGTTGAGAAATGCCAGAGAGATGTGTAAAATTCCTTCCTTCGACCCTATCAACGGCTGAATTTCGGTATTCGGATTTAGCTCTACACCATACCATTTTTTATACCATTCGGCAAAGCCGTTGCGCAACTCGGGAATTCCGATATAGCTCTGATAACCATGAACATTGGGCTTATGTGCTTCCTTGCAAAGTGTTTCGATAGTTGCTTCCGAAGGAGGAAGATCCGGACTTCCGATTCCCAAATTTATCACATCTTTACCGGCAGCTTTCATCTCGTCGATTTCTTTCAGTTTGGTGGAGAAATAATATTCAGAAACATTATTTACTCGTCTGGCAGGTTCAATTTGCATTGTTATAAGTATTAAAATTTTAATTATTTGATTATACGAATTCTTTAATTGTCGACATGATATTCTCCCATTATTTGAAATTCATCAATTAAAGGGAGCATGGCATCGATAGCTTGCTTGTATCGTGAATAATCATTGAATGTGAGATTGATATAAAATTGATATTCCCATTCTTTCCCTATAATCGGCAATGACTGAATTTTGGTAAGATTCATGTGATAAAAAGCCAAAATGGAGAGAACCTGCGAGAGACTGCCCTCTACGTGAGGCAAAGTGAAAACCAGAGAAGCTTTGTTTATTTCATCATTTTTTGTCATTTCCAACGCCAATGTCGGTTCGGCAACAATCAGAAAACGGGTAAAATTTCGTTTGTTGGTTTCAATGTTTCTTTCCAGAATTTGCAGTCCATATTTTTCAGCGGCAAAAAGGCTGCAGATAGCTGCTCTTTTGTAAATCTGACCATCAACAATTTCTTTTGCAGACAGAGCCGTGTCTTCACTTTCTACCGCTTTCAAATGCTTGTGCGATTCCAGAAAATCTTCACATTGCATCAAGGCAATGGGGTGTGAATGAACTTCTTCAATTTCTTCGAGCTTTTGATGAGGCAAAGCTACCAAATGATGTTCAATGTGCAATTTTTGTTCTCCTACAACAAGACAGCCACTTTCGCGCAAAAGATTGTGATTTTGCAACAAACTACCGGCGATGGTGTTTTCTATGGCAATAATTCCCAGAAGAGATTTGTCGCCTTCTATAGCTTTAAAAACATCTTTAAATGTTTCGCAGGGAATAATCTCAATTTCTTCTCCCTTAAAATACTCACGCGCTGCAATTTCGTGAAATGCTCCACTGATACCCTGAATGGCAATTCTTTTCATTTTATCTGTTTTAAAATAAAAAATCCTGCTCAAGTCAATTGAGCAGGATTCTATATTGTTTTTAAAAATTTCATTTTTTCATGCCATTTTTTTACATATCATTATCCTGCTCTTACCTTTTAAAGTAAAAGTAAAAATAAAAATATGTAAAGAAACGACTTTTCATAAAAAATATCTTGAAGCGTTTTTGTTTAACGGTGCAAAAGTAAAAATAATTTTGAGTTAAAACAAACAAATTGACAAAAAAGTTTCAAAAAATAATGAATTTGTTATTTGTTCAGAAAATCATCGAGTAATTTCAGAGCTTTATTGATGGCAACAGAAAGTCCTGCTGTGTTTTTTCCGCCTGCTGTGGCAAAGAAAGGCTGTCCTCCTCCACCACCCTGAATTTCCTTTGAAATTTCACGAATTATTTGAGCAGCATTCAACCCTTTGGCAACCAGATCGTCCGAAACGAGCACTGTCAAAGAAGGTTTGCCATCCAAGATGTTGCCTGTGATAAAAAAGAGTTTTTCGTTCTGAAGATTTTTAATCTGAAACGCCAGGGTTTTTGCCTGTTCTACGGTCAAATTTCCTTCATAGCGAATTATGTGAATTCCGTTTATTATTTTCGCTTGAGACATAAGCTGGTCACGGAGTTGAAGCAATTTTTCGTGCTGATATGCGTTGATCTGTTTTTTCAAATCCGTATTCTCTTCCATCAGCTTTCTCACTGCGCTTATCAAATTACCGGGATTATTCAATATTTCCTTCGTTTCCGAAAGGATATCTTGCTGTTCGTCAATCAACTTTTCTACTGCTTTACCCGTTATAGCTTCTATTCGGCGAATTCCTGCTGCAATGGAACTTTCGGAAAGTATTCTTACCATTCCGATTTCTCCCGTAGCTTTTACGTGGGTTCCGCCGCAAAGTTCTTTTGAACTGCCAAACTGAATCACTCTTACCGTTTCGCCATATTTTTCACCAAACAAAGCCATCGCTCCCATTTCTTTTGCTTTGTTTACAGGCACTTCCCTTATTTCGTAAAGCGGAAGATTTTCACGGATTTTCTTATTGGCAAGAGCTTCGACAGCGCGAATTTCTTCTTTGGTCATTTTTTGAAAGTGGGAAAAATCAAAACGCAGGCTGTCAGGGCCAACATACGATCCTTTTTGTTCCACATGCGCTCCCAAAACCGTTCTCAATGCTTCATGCAGCAAATGTGTTGCCGAATGATTGCAAGAAGTGGCTTGTCGATTTTCAAGATGAACAACAGCCGTAAAAGTTCCCGTAACCTCTGACGGAAGCTGTTTAACAATATGAACCGAAAGGTTGTTTTCTTTTTTTGTGTCAAGAATTTCTATTTTTTCGTTTTCTCTTATCAACCAACCTCTGTCGCCTACCTGACCACCCATCTCGGCATAGAAAGGCGTAACGGACAAAACAAGCTGGTAAAATTCCTGGTTTTTCTGCTTTATTTTACGATAACGAAGTATGCTCGTCTCGCATGAAGTATAATCGTAACCCACAAACTGGCTGTCGCCTTCACGCAAAACAATCCAGTCGCCGGTTTCGACATTGGCTGCATTTCGGGCGCGTTCTTTCTGCTTCTGCATTTCCGCATTAAACTCATTCATATTGACTGAAAAATTATTCTCACTCAGAATGAGTTCGGTCAAATCAATGGGAAATCCAAAAGTATCGTACAAAACAAACGCATCGGCGCCTGAAATTTCCCTTTTATTCGCAACACGGGCTTCCTCCATTTTTCTTTCCAGCAATCGGATACCGGTTTCAAGTGTACGCAAAAAGGATTCCTCTTCCTCTTTTATCACCTTTTCGATGAGCGATTTTTGACTTATCAATTCGGGATAGGCGCTTCCCATCGTTTGGCACAGCACGTCAATCAATTGATACATAAATGGAGCATGCAGATGCAGAAAAGTATATCCATATCGAACGGCTCGTCGCAAAATACGCCGAATTACATATCCGGCTTTGATGTTGGAAGGCAGCTGTCCATCCGCAATAGAAAAGGCAATTGCCCTGATATGATCGGATACGACACGCATGGCAACATCAATTTTTTCGTCCTTCCCATACTCCGTTCCACTGATTTTTCCTATTTCACGGATAAGCGGTTGAAAAATATCGGTATCGTAATTGGAAGTTTTTCCCTGAATAACCATGCACAGCCGTTCGAATCCCATTCCCGTATCGATTACTTTGGCTGGAAGTTCTTCCAATGTGCCATCGGCTTTTCGGTTGTATTGCATGAAAACATTGTTCCAGAGCTCAATCACCAGTGGATGCCCTTGATTGATAAGCGAAAGCCCATCAACTTTTGCACGTTCTTCATCGCTTCGGATGTCAATATGAATTTCGGAACACGGACCGCAAGGACCGGTTTCGCCCATTTCCCAAAAATTGTCTTTTTTGCTCCCATTGATAATTCTTTCGGCCGGCAGAAATTGCGACCAAATGCCCGCAGCTTCTTTATCTCTTTCGAGCCCTTCGGTTGGAGAACCCTCAAAAACAGTTACATATAATCTATTTTTGTCAATTTTTAATACTTCAGTAAGGTATTCCCATGCCCATTCGATGGCTTCCTTCTTGAAATAGTCGCCAAACGACCAGTTGCCAAGCATTTCGAACATGGTGTGATGATAGGTATCATGTCCAACCTCTTCCAAATCGTTGTGTTTTCCACTCACCCGAAGACATTTTTGCGAATTGGCGACGCGTGGGTATTTTATGGGATCATTACCCAAAATAATATTTTTAAACTGATTCATACCCGCATTGGTAAACATCAAAGTGGGATCATCTTTGATAACCATTGGTGCCGAAGGTACAATTTTGTGTCCTTTCCCTGCGAAGAAATCAAGAAAAGATTGACGAATTTCCTGTGAAGTCATTTTGTGAAATTAATTAAATCCATTTCCCTTTGAGTGAATGCAAATTTCACCGAAGGTTAATAATCTCAAATAAAGTCTGCAAAAATACGCCAAATTTATTATTTTTGCACTATCATGCTTGATAAAAAGTTGAATTTGTCTCATTTATCTATTCTTTTTTAAAATTTTTTAGCGCCTTTTTTCATATTCCTAAATTGTTTTCTATGGCAAAGAAAAAATATCATTTCAATCCCGATACTTTAAGTTATGAACCGATAGAAAATTCTTTCTGGTTTAAAGTCCGCCGTTTTTTGCTTCACGCTTTTACCGGAATTGCAACAGGGACAGTTTTCTTCTTCATATTGGCCTCCACTGTACAATCTCCTGAAGAAAGAGAATTATATGCAGAAAAAAACAAAATGGAAGCTCAATACAAGGTGCTCCAGCGTCAGTTCAATGAAGTTCAGGATGTTTTGACCGATTTGGAAGAGCGGGACAACAACTTGTATCGTGTTGTACTTCAAGCTGAACCAATTCCGTTTACCGTCAGAAAAGCGATTGCATCAAACACCGATTATTACAACCAGCTTTACGACATGACGAATTCCGAAATTGTCGTAACCACAACAAAAATGCTAAACACACTGAAAAAGCAAATTTATATTCAATCGCGTTCTTACGACGAATTGGTAAGCCTCACAAAAAACAGGGAAAAAATGTTGCAATGTCTTCCAGCCATTCAGCCGGTGCTAAACAAAGATTTAAAAAGAATGGCATCAGGTTATGGTTGGCGCATCGATCCTGTTTACCATACGCGGCGTTTTCATGAAGGGATGGATTTCGTTGCTCCTACCGGTACCGATATTTATGCTACTGGTGATGGCACTATCGTGAATGCTGGCTGGGAACAGGGGTATGGAAATTGTATAGTGATTAATCACGGATTTGGTTACGAAACTTTATATGGTCATTTAAGCGCCATCAAGGTAAGACCTGGTCAAAGTGTTAAACGTGGCGACATTATTGGGCTCGTAGGCAGTACAGGCAAGTCCACTGCTCCGCATCTACACTACGAAGTACATTACAAAGGTCAGGTTATGAATCCACAAAATTATTATTTCCTCGACTTGTCGCCTGAAGAATATGACAGAATGGTACAAATGAGCAATAACTTCGGAGAAGTTCTGGATTAACAAAAAGGTTTTTCAAAAAACATCATAGAATGAGTGAATTACAAACAAATAAAGACAATTCGTTTCTGAAATTGAAATTACCTTCATCACCCGGCCCGATTGGCATTTTCGATTCGGGATACGGAGGTTTAACCATATTGGAGAAAATTCGCCAAAGGCTTCCCGATTACGATTACCTTTATTTGGGCGACAATGCCCGCACTCCTTACGGAACACGTTCTTTTGAAATTGTTTATAAATATACGCTGGAATGTGTCGTTCGGTTGTTCGAATTGGGTGCCCATTTGGTGATTTTGGCTTGCAACACAGCTTCGGCCAAAGCATTAAGAACCATTCAGCAAAATGATTTGCCTAAGATTGATCCCCGTAGGCGCGTGCTGGGAATTATTCGGCCTACAGTAGAAATAGTTGATAGGCTGACACACAATGGTCATGTCGGATTGCTGGCCACTCCGGGAACAGTTCAGTCAAATTCCTACGGACTCGAGATACAAAAATTGTACGGAAATGCCATTACCCTTTCTTCCGAAGCTTGTCCCATGTGGGTACCGCTCATCGAAAACTTTGAACATAATTCTCCCGGCGCCGATTATTTTTTCAGAAAAAATATACATCATTTATTACAGACCGATCCGGAGATTGATACAGTCATCTTGGGTTGCACTCATTATACTTTGCTTCAGGATAAAATTAAAAGTATTCTTTCGCCCGAAATCAATATCGTTTCGCAGGGAGAAATTGTGGCTTCCAGTCTCGACGATTACCTGAACCGACATCCCGAAATCGACGCACTTTGCACTAAAAATGCTTCCTGTCGGTTTCTGACAACCGAATCGGTGGAAAAATTTTCGGCTTCTGCTACAATTTTTCTAAACGAACCCGTTCTGGCTGAACATATTGACATCGATTAACAGCATTTCTGTTTCAACTCTATTAAAGATTTTTCATGGAAGATGAACGATTTGCTGGGAAAACAATAATTTCATTAACCGGAAATTAATTTTTATGCCGATTTTTCTTTTTGAAATTCAATGATTTAACTTGTGTTTTAAAACAATGTTTTATAACATAAAAAATTTATCTACAAATTAATAGACTTTTTATACCTTGTCGATTCGATTTTTACAAAGTTAAAACATAATTTTATAGTATTAATCAATTAAAAATTAATAAGTTATGAAAGTATATCAGCCTAATGAAATAAAGAATATTTCTTTATTGGGAAGTTCTGGGTCGGGTAAAACCACCCTTGTGGAAGCTATGCTTTTCGAGGGTGGAATCATTAAACGCAGAGGCACCATTGCCAATCAGAACACAGTGTGCGACTATTTTCCGGTAGAAAAGGAATATGGATATTCCGTATTCCCAACACTGGCACAGATTGAATGGCGTCAACATAAACTTAACATCATTGATTGTCCGGGGTCTGATGATTTTATAGGTGCAGTGGTAACATCACTGAAAGTTACTGATATGGGATTGATTGTTGTGGGAGCTCAATACGGTGTGGAAGTTGGAACCAACAACCATTTTTCTTATGCCGAAAAAAACCATAAACCCGTCATGTTTGTAGTGAATCAATTGGATCACGATAAAGCCGATTATGAACATACTATTGAACAATTAAAAGAAAATTTTGGAAACAAAGTCATTCAGTTGCAATATCCATTGCAGACAGGAAGCGGATTTAATTCAGTTATCGATGTGCTGCAAATGAAAATGCTTCGTTTCAAAGCTGAAGGCGGTGCGCCAGAAGTAACCGAAATTCCCGATTCGGAGAAAGAAAAAGCTCAAAAACTTCACAACAGTCTGATTGAATCTGCAGCAGAATTTGATGAAAGTTTAATGGAGAAATTTTTTGAAGAAGGAATATTGTCGGATGAAGAAATTTATAAAGGTTTATATAACGGCGTGCTCGAAAGAGGAATTTTCCCGGTGATATGCGTTTCTGCTGCCAATGATGCCGGCGTAAGCACTTTAATGGATTATTTGGTGCGTATAGCTCCATCCGTTTCCGACAGCAAACGACCTATAACCAAAGATGGAAAAAGTGTAGATCCAAATCCTGATGGACCAACAAGTATTTATGTTTTTAAAACAAACGTTGAGCCGCATATTGGAGAAATTTCTCTGTTTAAGGTTATGAGTGGAAAATTGAAGGAAGGAGATGATCTTTACAACGTAAACCGCGAAGTGAAAGAAAGAATCAGTCAGATTTTCAGCGTTGCCGGACAAATTCGCAACAAGGTGGAGGAAGTTTCAGCCGGAGATTTCGGAGCAACGGTAAAATTAAAGGATACCCGTACAGGAAATACTTTGAACGGGAAAGGATGCGATTACGACTTTGTCGGAGTAGAATATCCCGAACCCAAATATCGCCGGGCTATCAAAGCCAAATCGGAAGCTGATGAAGAAAAATTGAACGAGATACTGACGCGGATGCACGAAGAAGATCCCACATGGATTGTTGAACAGTCGAAAGAACTGAAACAAACTATTCTGCATGGTCAGGGAGAATTTCATTTGCGAACCTTAAAATGGAGAGTAGAAAACAACGACAAAATAGAAATTGAGTTTAAGGAACCAAAAATTCCGTATCGTGAAACCATTACCAAAAAAGCACGAGCTGACTATCGTCATAAAAAACAATCAGGCGGCGCCGGCCAGTTTGGTGAAGTTCATTTAATCGTTGAACCTTATTTTGAAGATGTTCCCATTCAGGATGTTTATCGTTTCAATGGTCAGGAATACAAAATTAGTGTTCGTGATGTTCAGGAAATAAATTTGGAATGGGGAGGAAAGTTGGTATTTGTCAACAGTATTGTTGGCGGCGCCATTGATGCACGATTTTTACCTGCGATTCTGAAAGGTGTCATGGATCGCATGGAACAAGGCCCGCTAACCGGCTCTTATGCACGCGACGTCCGAGTTATAGTTTATGACGGGAAAATGCATCCGGTTGATTCCAACGAAATTTCTTTCCGATTAGCGGGACGAAATGCTTTTGCGCAAGCTTTCAAAGAAGCGGGACCAAAATTGCTGGAACCGGTTTACGATGTGATAGTAATGACTCCATCGGACAGGTTGGGAGATGTGATGAGCGATTTACAGAGCCGTCGTGCCGTTATTATGGGCATGAACAGTGAAAAAGGGTTTGAGAAACTGCAGGCAAAAATTCCTCTGAAAGAACTGAGTAATTATTCCACTACATTAAGTTCATTAACAGGCGGAAGGGCTTCGTTCGTTATGAAATTTGCAAGTTACGAACTCGTTCCCATAGAAATTCAGGAAAAATTGCTAAAAGAATACGAGGCTTCCAAAAAAGAAGAAGAATAATTTCAGCTTTGTATTTTTAAGAAAAAAAGGGGCAATTTACTTTAAAAGTTGATTGTCCCTTTTTAGTATCAATTTTGAATTTGTTCGTGTTAACCGTAAATAATTTTACCGTCGTCAGTTTGGCTTCCTTCAAAGCTCTTATTGTATTGCTGCAATGCACGATAACTCATGCCCATACTTGAAAAACCTCCATCGTGAAAGAGGTTTTGCATGGTTACTTTGCGTGTCAGATCGCTGAACATTACCACACAATAGTTGGCACAATCATCTGCGCTGGCGTTACCCAGTGGCGACATACGTTCCGAAAAATCCATTAAACTGTCAAATCCCTTTACTCCGCTTCCGGCAGTAGTTGGCGTTGGCGACTGAGAAATAGTGTTGATACGCACATTGTGTTCTCTTCCGTAAATATATCCAAAGTTTCTGGCTATGGATTCCAGCATGGCTTTTGCATCTGCCATGTCGTTGTATCCATACATAGTTCGATGAGAAGCAATATAAGAAAGCGCTATTACAGAACCCCAGTCATTGATGGCATTCATTTTTTTTGCTGTCTGTAGCATTTTGTGAAATGATATGGCCGAAATGTCCAACGTTGTATGCATCAAATCATAATCCAAATCATCATAAGGCTTTTTTTTCCGAACATTTGGAGACATGCCAATGGAATGGAGTATAAAGTCGATTTTTCCTCCCAAAATTTCCATCGATTGAGAAAAGACTTGCTCCAAATCGGAAAGATTGGTGGCATCGGCGGGAATAATTTTTGCATTGATTTTTTCCGCCAACTCATTTATGGTTCCCATACGTATTGCAATAGGTGTATTGGACAAGGTAACAGTAGCACCTTCTTCAACAACGCGTTCAGCAACTTTCCACGCAATCGACATATCGTTCAGGGCGCCAAAAATAATTCCTCTTTTACCTACTAATAAATTATTACTCATAGTTTTTAATTTTAATCATACCGGAAGAATTAAAAATAAACCAGTATAGACGGTTGTTAATGATGAATAAATCGAACGCAAAGGTAGCTAAATTGTTGCATTTTAGCAATTATGATTTTAGCAGTGTACTTAGTTCAATAGCAAATCGTTACAAATAAAATGATTTTAAGGTAGATAACACAAATTTAAAATTAGGGGATTGACTGTCAATTAATTGAATTCACATCTTTGCTCCACGATTCTTTCATTGTTTTCTTCGTCGCGCTGACAGAATATTAGTGGGTTCACTGAAGAATCATAATTCTTACGCTTAATAAAACCACAATTGCCGACATTGTTAATGTAAAAGTTAAAACAATTGCTCGGCGTGATTGTATTTAAAAATTCTTAAAAAAATAACCTCTGAAAACTCTTGAATTATAATTATTCAATTATTTTTATGCCAGATATCTTGAAAATTTTTTCTTTTAAATTTTAAAATATGAGTCTGCTTTAAAAAGTCCAAAATACTGAAAATTAATTTTGTAAAAACTATATTCTCAAGTTGATTTTTTGTTCATTCCCGATAAATAAGACTTATTCAAGTGGATTCAAATATTTAAATTTGAAAAGACTTTTCACCCAAACAATGAGTAAATATCTTTCCAGTAAAAATTAATTTCAAAAAAATGATGAAACATTTCTTTAAAAATCAAGATATTTTCATAAAAACATTTTAAATTTAAAATTATTATTATCTTTGCCACCCTAATATTTTCAAACAAACTAATCATGCTGAAACAATTTAATTTAATAATAACACAATGAGTTTGTTAAGTGTTTCAGACTTTATCTCTTAACAAAAAAATTAAAGCCCAATGAAGAATTGCTATCTTTCTCTTTTCCTTGTTTCTTTGCTGGCACTGTTGCCATTGACTTTCACTCGTGCCGTTAAAGCTTATCCATTTCCTGTCCAAATAACTCAACCGGATGGAACTGTGCTGACTATTCGCTTGAATGGCAATGAATTTCATCATATCAAGACAACTACGGATGGTTATTTGGTGAAGCAAAATGCAAAAGGCTTCTGGACGTATGCGTCGCAGGATGCTGCCGGTAGCATTACACCAAGTGAAGTTATCGCCAGAGATGTTTCAAGTCGTTCGGCACAGGATATTCAATTTTTGAAAAATCTGAAAAGCTCTTCCAATGTTTCTCTGCAGCGGGTAAAAGCGTCCATACGTCAACTTCAAAAACCACAACTTTCTGTTCGAAAAAACGCTTTCCCGCTCACAAATTCTCCCCGTTCTCTGGTTATTTTGGTAAATTTTTCAGATAAAAGTTTTGTAATCTCTTCTGCTCAATCGGCTTTTACCAACCTGCTGAATCAAAGCGGTTACAGTGCCAACGGCGCTACTGGTTCGGCACGCGACTATTTCATGGCAAGTTCTTACGGAAAATTTTCTCCAGAATTTGATGTAGTAGGCCCTTACACTTTATCAAAAACAATGCAGACTTACGGAGCCAATGATGCGGATGGATACGATGTGGATCCGGCACGAATGATTGTTGATGCCTGTAAGGCAGCCGACAATGCCGGAGTAGATTTTTCGCAATACGATACCGACAAGGATGGACTAATAGACAACATTTTCGTTTATTACGCCGGCTACAATGAGGCTGAAGGTGCAGCTGAAAATACAGTATGGCCTCACCGCTGGGTAGTTTATACCAGTGAAGAATCGTCCTCCGATTATACTTATGATGGTACGGTGGCTTCTGTGACTTTCGATGGCGTTCGGCTGTACGACTACGCCTGCACTTCTGAACTGAAAGGGACTTCGGGTTCAAATATGTGTGGAGTGGGAACTTTTTGCCATGAATTCGGTCATGTTCTGGGTTTACCCGATTACTACCACACTGCCGAAGACAAAACGACATTAGACTATTGGGACATTATGGATGCCGGCAATTACTTGAACGATGGAAGAACGCCTCCTGTTTATTCGGCTTACGACCGTTTTTATTTGGGCTGGCTGACTCCCGAAGAAGCCAATACACCAAGCAACCTGACTTTGAAACCCATTTATCAGGGTATGACGCAACCGGCCAACACCAATCAACAAAGCTATTTACTTTCGGCTACTGCGCACAATTTGGTGGGAAATAATCCTTCTCCAAAAGAGTTTTTTGTACTCGAATATCGTAAAAAGACCGGTTGGGATGCTTACCTCCCTGCTGAAGGAATGCTTATTTGGCACATCGATTACGATCAAACGGCTTGGGACAACAATGAACCCAACAACTACACCGGAACTACCCAAACAGCAAGCAGCCACATGAGAGTTTACCTGCAACCTTTGAGCGGCTCCACCTCCACTCCCGGAACAGCTTTCACAAGTGGCTCTTTCATCCCAACGACGTGGTCGGGAACAAACATTAACCGGGCTATTACAGAAATTTCCAAAGCTTCCGATCAGGTTACTTTCAAGTTGATGGGTGGAGAAATTGAAGATCCAAACAAAGCAGTAATAAAACTCGGCGTTGTTCAGTCGCAACTCGTTTTTCCTTCCACTGCCGTAAATACTGCCGCCGTGAAAGCAATCAACATTAAAACAAACGGAATAACTGGAAATCTGACCGTTACCCTCACCGGCGATCAGGCAGAAATGTTTACCGTATCGGCTGCCAACATTACCCAAAGTGCAGCCAACAGTGTTAATGGCGCAAATATCTATGTTACTTATCAACCGACGATTTCGGGCGAACACACCGCCGTGCTCACCATTTCCGGTGGTGGACTTTCACCGGACAAAGTCATTACCCTAAAAGGAATTGGACATTGATGCTGTTTTGAAGAAGTTCTGATTTTTTTGTAGAGGAGACGTTTTGAAAGCACGTCTCCTCTTTTTTTAAGCATAATTCCAATTATGTCCGTTCAAACACGCATAAATATAACCTGAAAAATGAATTTTCTGTAAACTTTTTAAAATTTTCCAACTATATTTGTTGCTGCATTTTTGCTGTTTAACAATGTTATTGTTGATTTTTCCTTTCAGCATTGCAGAAGATTAGTTTTACGGGAAATGAAACACTTTGATTTCTCTACTTGAATGCTTAAAATTTTTTGGGTTTTACGTAATCCTCTGTGGTAAAAAAGGCAACTTTCTCCCTCACTAACACAAAGATCAAGCGAGAAAGATTAATGAAATGTTTTTAAAAACAAAAGGCAAATTTTCAATTGCTTCGGACTGAAAATTTTTCTATATGAAACTAACAAAAAGAAAAACAGAACTTTTAAAAAACTATTCAGCAAGAAATTGATATTTCAGGACTGCAAGATTAGGTACCAACAACGGAAAAATATTAATACTTTCGGAATAATTATTGTCCTTAAACAAAAACTTATGCCAACAAAATTTTTTACCAATCAGGAAAACAATAGTTTACTCAAAAAGTTTGAGGGAGTATTTGCCAACATAGAAAGTATTCGCCATTTCGACGCATTGGTGGGTTATTTCAGAGCTTCCGGCTATTTCAAAGTGCGCCCGTTCCTCGATAAAATTCCAAAAATCAGAATTCTGGTAGGAATCAATGTGGACCAACTCACCAAAAAGTATCACGACAAAGGACAACTTTATATTGAAAATCCGGAGGAAACCAAAGCCGATTTCCTGAACGAAACCATTAAAAATATTCAGGAAGCCGATTACGATGAAGCTACCGAAAAAGGGATATTGCAATTTATCGATGACTTGGTAAGCGGGAAAATTGAACTCCGAGCACATCCCAAAAAGAAAATCCATGCGAAAGTTTATATTTTCCGTCCTGCAAATTTCAATGAATATGCTCCCTGCGAAGTCATTACCGGTTCGTCGAACCTCACCGATTCAGGATTGGGCACCAACCCTGAATCGAACTATGAGTTCAACGTCAGTTTGCGGGAATATGAAGATGTGAAATTTGCCACCGATGAATTTGAAAGACTTTGGGCGGAATCTGTTCCCATTTTGCAAGCGGAAGCGGAACGAATTAAAAACGGTTCGTACATTCGTGATAATTTTACGCCCTTTGAACTGTACATCAAGATGCTGATTGAATATTTCGGCAAACGTGTCGATTACGACCCCTATAATATCGATTTGCTGCTGCCATCCAAATACATTCGATTGAAATATCAGTCGGATGCTGCCAATCAGGGCTACGCCATCCTAATGAAACACAACGGATTTATACTTGCCGACGTCGTGGGATTGGGAAAAACCATCGTTGCCTGCATGATTATTAAAAAGTTCATCTACGAAAACGGTACCCATACAAAGGTTTTAGTTGTTGTTCCTCCCGCCATTGAAGACGGTTGGAGACGTACGGTTAAGGATTTTGAACTGGAAAATCATTTTGTATTCATTACGAATGGCAGCCTGCATAAAATTAACGATCGAAATAATTACAGTTATCCCAATCCGGAGGACATCGATTTAATTGTGGTGGACGAATCGCATAAGTTCAGGAACGATTCCACCGAAATGTATCAAGCCTTGGAAGAAATTTGCAAAATACCGAGAAAGCGACCGGCTGAAAATGGAGATACTCGGAAGAAAGTGATTTTAATCTCGGCAACTCCCTTAAACAATCGTCCGAAGGATATTGAAAATCAACTCTACCTCTTTCAGGACAGAAGGAACAGTACACTCGAAAGCATCCACAACCTGCAGGAATATTTCAAACCAATTCACAAACAATATGATCAATTGGCTAAAGACTTGTCCGAATTAAATCCCAAAGACACTCAGTACATTCAAAAAAGGGAGAAGACGCTCAAAAAACTCAAAAACCTTTTCCAAAAACTGCGTGATGATGTGGTCGAACCGCTTGTCATCCGCCGAACAAGGAACGATATTGAAAGCAATAAGGAATATTTGGAAGATTTGAAAGCTCAGGGAATTAAATTTCCAAAAGTGGACGACCCTGTAGCGCTCAATTATACGTTGGATGAAGATCTGAGTGAGTTGTTTTTCGATACGGTTTCGCTCATTGCCGGCATCGACGAATTTGGAAACGAGACGGATGGACTGGGTTATTATCGGTATCGTGCCATTGAGTTTTTGGCGAAAGCGGAAGATCGAAAACTGTACGGTAACGTTGAGTCGATATCCGACAGGCTGTCCGCCATTATGAAAACACTTTTGGTGAAACGGCTCGAAAGCAGTTTTTATGCTTTCACTCAATCGCTGTCGAGATTTCAGAAAGCCATCGATAACATGCTGGCGATGTTCGAAGAGAACCGAATTTTCATCGCTCCCGATTTGGACATCAACGGCTTGCTGGAAGAAGGGTTGAGTTACGATGAGATTGAAAGCAAAATCAACGACAAAGGGGGAAATAACAAAGCCTTTTCGAAAGATGATTTCGACAAAACATTCCTTGATCATTTGAAACAGGATAAGGAGAAAGTGGATGAGTTAATCGAACGATGGAGCAAAGTAAGGAAAGACCCGAAACTGATTGAATTTACCGATAAGATACAACACGAATTTTTTAAGCCGAATCAAAATATCAGCGGGAAGCTGGTTGTTTTTTCGGAATCGAAAGAAACCACGCAGCAACTTGCTTCGAAACTCGCCGAGATAACCCCGAAAAAGGTGCTCACAGTGTGTGCGGAGAATCGGAAGCAGATGGAAGATATCATCCGAGATAATTTTGATGCCAACCTCGAAGAGGATAAATGGCAGAACGACTACGATATCATTGTTACGACCGAAGTGTTGGCGGAGGGCATCAACCTCCATCGAAGCAACGTCGTCGTCAATTACGATGTGCCTTGGAATTCAACCCGCTTGATGCAGCGCATCGGCCGCGTGAACCGCATTGGGTCAAGAGCGGATAAGATTTTTGTGTACAATTTTTATCCTTCGGCTCACGGCGATGCTCAAATTCACCTGGTGAACAATGCCCTGCGTAAACTTCAGGCATTTCATACCGCTTTTGGCGAAGATAACAAAGTATTTTCCATTCTCGAAGAAAAGGGGGAAGGTGCTCTGTTCGGAAATAAAATTCAAAAGGAGGAGAGCGAAATTCTGAAATATCTCAACGAGCTGAGAGATTTCAGGAAGAAGCATCCGAAAATCTATGATCAGATGGCAAAAATACCCAATAAGGCGCGTTGTGGGAGAAAAATTTCGGAGGGCAGGCAACTGACTCTGTTCGAAACCGAAACAGGCGAAATAAATTATCCCCTGCAAGATACTTCGCTCACTTATCTGAAAAGCGAAAATCATCCCGGCATTTTTTGCCTGATTACTCCGGAAATGAATATCATTGAGCTGAATTTTTTGCAGGCTGTGCAACTGTTCAAGGCTTCCGAAAGTGAAAAGGCCATTGTTTTACATGCGTTGCACCATAAGCAAACGCAGGCTGCACTTGCCTATTTCAAATCGGAAAAGAATCAGGAAAATATCCAAACCGTTTCGCGTCGGAATCTCAGTCCGGCTGAAAACAAAGCCATTACCAATTTAAATGCAATTGTGAAATTAGCTCCTACCGAGCAAAAACAAAATGCTTTGAAGCGTGCTTTGGACATCATCCGAAAAGGAACCTATGCCTCGAAGGGATTGCCTCAATCCATCAACGATTTTTTTACGGCACATCAAGCAATGTTGCAAGAACCCGACAAATTCATCGACCAACTCTTTTTGACGGTTCTCGACCGATATAATTTCTCGTCCTTTTCGGAACAGGAATCGCCTTTGGAGCAACCGAATCAAAGGGGAATTATCAATCCTCAAATTGTAATCACTGAAAGTTTTAGCTGACTTATGATCCCAAATTCGGCAGAATGAATAAAAAAGAAGAATCTTATGGCAAAACAACAAACCATTCATGTACAACAAGTTCCAGTTCAGGTGATTTATGAAAACGAAATACAGTCAGAACACGATTAAAAGGATTCATAGAAAAGACATGAAGATATTGATGATTTGCACGAGTTAATTTTTCAAAGTGCTTTGATTGTTGAAATAGCGATAATTAAATAGAATGGAAAATAATTTAAATGAAATAAATAGCATTACGCATCGAATCATTGGCTGTGCCATGCAAGTTCATCGTACTTTGGGAAACGGCTTTCAAGAGGTAATTTACCAAAGAGCTTTAGCCGTTGAAATGTCGATCAATAATTTGTCGTTTCAACGGGAAATGGAAATGCCGATTCATTACAGGGGTGAGCAAATAGGAACCCGGAGAGTTGATTTCTTTGTGGAAGATTGCGTGATGGTTGAACTAAAAGCAGTAGAGAAAATTGAAGATGTACATAAAGCACAAGCCATCAATTATTTGGAAGCCTATAATATTGCTGATGGACTTTTAATTAACTTTGGTGGATTAAGTCTCGAATTTAAACGTCTTTACAATAAGAAATTGGTAACTCCGATAGCCAATCCTGTAAATAAAAATAATCAATAAAATCGTGTTCAGACAATGGCAGCTAACAGAACTCAACTTCAAAACGCATTGCACAAACCTTACGACAGACTTTTATTTTCACGTGAAGTATTAAGTCCGGTTTTTGGTTCGGGATTCTCCATGTTTTCATCGCCGATTCCGGCAACTGTCCTACCGAATAAATCCGAATCGGCCGTGATCGATCAGGTCGGAATTTATGGGAAAATCCGGCTGGATGACAGCACCGAAATAACCTGCTACGAGGTTTCGCTTCAGCCAAATGTACGCATCGAACAAAGCAAAGTGGCCATTCAGCAATATGTTCGCAAGCTGCTTACGGCCGGTCAGGCTGCACTCATCAACTTTGTATCTCCTTCGACTAAAAATGTATGGCGTCTTACGCTCGTTGCCAAAGACAGCGTGCTGACCGAAAGCGGAGTGAAAGAAAAAACAACCAATGCCAAACGATACACTTTTTTGTTAGGCCCTTCGGAAACCTGCAAAACGGCTGCCGAACGTTTTGAACGATTGAGCGTGGAAAAGGAAATAGGTTTGCAAACCCTGATTGATGCTTTTTCGGTAGAAAAACTCAGCGACGAATTTTTCAAAGAATACACCCTCCACTACCAAAACTTTTGCGACTATCTGCAGGAATCAAACTATCGGAAATCGGTCTTTAATATTGCTTTCCCTGCCGATGCCTCCAAAGAGGAAAAAGATAAAGCCAGCAAACCGATTCGCGATTTTGTGAAAAAACTGCTGGGACGAATCGTATTTCTTTATTTCGTTCAGAAAAAAGGATGGCTGGGTGCAAGCGATACCGATTATACCGACGGCCCGGGCGATTTCATCCGACAACTTTTCGATGAATCGGGAGGCAACGAAACATTCTACTGCAACTGGTTGACGGTTCTTTTCTTCGATACGCTCAACAAGCAACGAACAAACGACGATTTTATCCTACCCGATGGAAAAAGGGTGAAAGTCCCATTCCTCAATGGCGGTTTGTTCGACATGGAAGAATTCGATGACCAATTTCTCACCTTTCCGGCTGCGCTTTTTCATAACCCCGATTTTGAAGATACCATTCTTACAGAAAAAAATAAAGTACATGCGCGTGGTTTTCTCGACTTTCTGGATGCCTTCAACTTTACGGTGTACGAAGACAGTCCCGATGATCATACGGTAGCTGTCGATCCCGAAATGTTGGGGCATATCTTCGAGAATCTGCTGGAGGACAACAAGGACAAAGGCGCTTTTTATACGCCCAAAGAAATCGTTCACTACATGTGTCAGGAAAGCCTGATCGAATATTTGGCTACCGGACTTCAAAACGATTATATCGTTTATAAGGAGCTGGGGAATGAACAAATCGAGCTTTTTGGAAATGAATTTCGAAAAGGCCAGTTGAGTCTGATCGAACAGCTGGGCGAAAAAGGACTTGACAGGGACGAAGTGGCATACATGGTAAAACAAAAAGACATCAGTAAACTGACTCCAAAACAGTTGCAGTCGATCGACCAATTGCTCGACAACGTGAAAATATGCGATCCGGCTATTGGCTCGGGAGCTTTCCCGATGGGTTTGCTGCACGAAATCCTCAGTCTCAAAGAACTCATTGCCTACGAAACCGGCAAAGCATGGAATCCCGCCGAAGTCAAACTCAATATCATTCAAAACTCCATTTACGGCGTGGACATCGAGAAAGGTGCGGTGGACATTGCCCGCCTCCGTTTCTGGCTGAGCTTGGTGATTGATGAGGAAAAACCCAAACCGCTGCCCAACCTCGACTACAAAATTGTGGTGGGCGACAGCCTCATCAGCAAGTTCGACGGCGAAATTGTGGAGATTGACTGGGAACGCAAAAGAAGCGTGGGCAAAGCAGATGAGTATGTGAAAAATGTGCAGCGGTTACTGATGGAAGTGGCCGAAAAGCAAAAGCAGTATTTTAACCCCAACAACAAAAACAAAAAACAACTACAAGCAGAAATTCGTAACCTGAAAATAGAATTACTTATCAACCAACTTTCGTTCAATCGGTTGGCTTATATAGAAAAAACACCTCAGAAAGGAGGTTTTATGCCGACGGCCGCCGATATTAAATTCAACACCGAACGCGAACTGGAAATTAAAAAATTCGACCGGCTTATTGCCAAACTCCAACACTTGCTCCAACACCCGGATGAACCTTTCAACCATTTCGACTGGAAACTCGATTTCCCCGAAGTGCTCAACCCTTATCTCGTCTCCGATGAAAGTCGGCGAGGTTTCGATATCGTAATTGGAAATCCGCCGTACATTAAAGAATATACTAACAGAAATGCATTTGATGGATTTAGACATTCACCATATTATCAAGGGAAAATGGATATTTGGTATGGATTTGCCTGTAAAATGCTTGACCTATTAAAACCAAAGGGAATTGAATGCTTTATAGCTCAAAATAACTGGATTACAAGTGCAGGTGCTTCAGTTTTAAGGAACAAAGTGCTAAGTGAAAGTGAAATAAGACTTTTTACGGATTTTGGGAATTATAAAGTTTTCAAAACTGCCGGTATTCAAACAATGATTTACATTCTTCAAAAATCAACCCCACATCCAGAATATGATATAAAGTATTCTGTCTTACGAAATGATAAAATTAGCACAAATCAACTTGTTGACTTTCTGGATTTTACGATTACTAATAATTTCTCAGAAAAATTCTTTTTCAAGTTAAATCCAAACACTGTTAAAGACAAACCATTTACTTTCAATAACAATATCTCCTCAAATGTGCTTGAAAAAATAATGAGTAAAGGAAATTTTTATTTGACTGAATTGGAAGTGGCTAATGGTATTCATCCTCACTTCGATTTTGTAAATAAAAAGATCGTAGAAAGTTCTAATGGAGAGTTTAAAAATGGTGAGGGTATTTTTTGTTTGTCTGATTTAGAAAAAATAAATTTAAATTTATCTATTGAGGAAGAGAAATTAGTTAAACCCTATTATACAACTGTTGAATTGGACAGATACTATGCCAACCCAAAGAATAAACTTTGGATAATCTATACCGGATCGGAATTTAAAAATCCAAAATCTATGGAGCACTATCCAAATTTAAAAAGACATTTAGACAGGTTTAAAGATGTGATTACATCGGATAATAAACCTTATGGACTTCACAGAGCAAGAGAAGAACGATTTTTTAAAGGGGAATCAATCATTGCTCAGCGCAAATGCCCTGGCAGACCTTCATTTACCTATACTGACTTTGACTGCTACGTTTCAGCAACATTCTATGTAATTCAAACAAGTCGTATCAATATGAAGTATTTAACAGGATTACTCAATTCTAAATTAATTGAATACTGGTTACGAAATAAGGGGAAAATGCAAGGAAACAATTTTCAAATCGATAAAGAGCCATTATTGGCTATACCTTTTATTAAGCCAAATGAAAAAATCACAAGGGAAATTGAGAAATTGGTAAGTAGTATTATCGAAAACAAATCAGAAAATAAGGATACTG
Organism: Bacteroidales bacterium; assembly: GCA_012517575.1. Classification (GTDB taxonomy): domain Bacteria; phylum Bacteroidota; class Bacteroidia; order Bacteroidales; family Paludibacteraceae; genus MVYY01. The sequence continues at coordinate 30,080 of JAAYUQ010000037.1, forward strand.
CTGACTTAGAACAGCAAATAGACAACCTTGTTTACCGTCTTTACGAGCTTACGTATGAGGAAGTAAAAATAATAGATCCGGGATTCCCTTTGAGTAAAAAAGAATACGAAAACATTCAATTGGACAACTAATCCTCAGTGTTAAAGAAAAAACACATTTTCAACACCGAAAACACAAAGACACACGGAGAAAAAAATCTCTGTGCTTCTCCGAGAGTCCCATTGTGGTGAAGGAAAAAACCTCTCAACACCGAGAACACAGAGAAAAAACCATATTTGCACCCTTTAACCCTGCCCCTCAAAACAATAGCTTGCTCCTCTCATTCTTAAAAATTTTTTAAAAAATGTTGGCAGGATAACAATTCTTTTCTATTTTTGCAAAAACAAGGTCTTTTCAGGCTTCAATATTTCGGGGTATTTTTCCCTCCAAGTGAAGAATGCTTTCCCGAAGTTGTCGGAATGTTTCCCGAAAGTGTCGGATGCTTTCCCCGAGATGCCGGGAACTTTCCCGTAGTTACCGGGAGCTTCCCCGATGTTGCCGGGGACTTCCCCGGAGATGTCGGGTGCTTTCCCGAAGTTGTCGGGTGCTTTCCCGATGTTGTCGGAACGTTTCCCGAAGTTGTCGGATGCTTTCCCGAAGTTGTCGGGTGGTTCCCCATACGTTGAAGACAGATTGTTGAAACCGAGCGATCCGTTTTTATTAAACCAATGAAAGAATAAAGGCAGGGACAAACTTCCGGCCATTACAACAATAGTTTAACCTTAAAATTTTATGATTATGGCAAAAGTCAAAGCAAGTTACGCCGAACAAATTTCGCAGGCAGACATTATGCTTCAGGCATTGAAAAGCAATGTGGACAAGCTGTCGAAACGTGGCATCGATCAACCGTTTGTTGACGAAATGGAATCGATGGCCAAACAGGTAAAAGTGCTCAATGAAGAGCAGGAAAAGTTAAAAGCAGATTTGAAGAGCAAGACGGAGTCGTTGAATGCTCTCATGGACGGTCTGGCCGGGAAATACAGCGAAGCCAAAAAACTTGTAAAGCTTGAAATTCCGCAATCGCAATGGAAAGAGTTTGGTATCAATGACAAGCGATAAGCGGTTCGTTGTCAAAAAGAACAGGTCTCCGTTGCCAGTGAAAACCCCGAAATTTTCAATCATGGCCACAGGCAACGGAAAAACCATACTTTTTCCAATTGAATTTACATTTCATTCCATCATTTCAACAACATTTTCCCGCATTTTGTAGAGACGTAGCATGTTGCAACGCAATTAAATGGAAAAATAACCGTACCATTCCCCATTTGTTTTACGCGTTCCATTCCGTCATTGCCAAAAACATTTCAGGTGTTTTGTAGAGACGTAGCATGGCTACGTCTCAAACCTGTTACAACACAATTCGATGGGAAAGAATTGCTAAAAATCAAATCCCTTTCACCAGCTCTTTCATTATCAGTGTCATAAGTGGCTGAACCGAATCTCCAATTTTTTGAACTTCTTCGTGCGTAACTTCCACAATTTTACCCGGCACGCCCAAATCTGTAATAATAGAAATACCGAAACACTTCATGCCGGCATGATTGGCCACAATTACTTCGGGAACTGTGCTCATGCCAACAGCATCGCCACCAATTGCACGGAAATAGCGATATTCGGCAGGCGTTTCAAAAGTAGGACCACTGGTGCCCACATAAACGCCTTCTACCACTTTAATGTGATTCCGTTCGGCAATCTGTTTTGCTTTCGCAATAAAATCCTTACAGTAAGCCTCACTCATGTCGGGAAAACGCGGCCCGAGCTCATCAAAATTTTTTCCTCGTAGCGGATGTTCAGGAAACAGATTGATATGGTCAGTAATAATCATTAAATCTCCAATCTCGAAATCGGGATGCATGCCTCCCGCAGCGTTGGAAACAAGCAAATTTCTGATACCCAGCGCATTCATTACTCTTACGGGAAAAGTTACGGCTTTCATATCGTACCCTTCGTAGAAATGAAAACGTCCCTGCATGGCCAACACTTCTACTCCTCCGAGTTTTCCAAGTATCAGCTTGCCTTTGTGTCCCTCAACGGTAGAAACCGGGAAATTGGGGATAGTTTCGTATGGAATTTCCATTTCAATATCCATTTGGGTTACAAGATTTCCCAAACCGGTTCCCAAAATAATTCCCGTTTTTGGTCGTATTGGCATCTTAGCCAACAAAAAATTAGCGGTTTCTTGAATTTTCTCTAACATAGTCTTTAAGTTTTTGAATGAATAATGATTCTTGATCGAATAAAAATTTTACCTCCACTGGCAAGGCAAATATCTTTGGCTTAAGCATTTCGGGCAAATAATTATTGGAATAAAGACGCGCTGCATCTTTTTCCGTAACAATAATAATTTTATTTTCTGTTGGGAGTGTTTCCCATTCTTGTTCGATAAGCTGAAAATCTTTTTTTGTAAAGTTGTGATGATCGCGAAATGAGAGTTCTTTCAATGTAGAAACATAATTTTTCAGAAAGTCCTTCATTGATTGGGAAGAAGCAATGGCGGTAACCAACAGAACGGCCGGATTATTCTCTCTTAATTTGCTCAACGTCCAACCTTCGGAAGCAAATTCGGGAAAAATCGGCATCGGATCGAGATACCGAAAAGTTGAAAAAAATACTTGCTGATAAGGTAAAGGCTGCAGTTCCATTTCAATTATGCGCTTGTCGATGGGCTTTAAGTTTTCGGGGCATTTGGTAACCACAATCAGGTTGGCACGATGACTGCCTTCCTTACTTTCACGTAAACTGCCAGCCGGCAGAAAAAAATCGGCAGGGTACAGATTTGAATAATCAGTGAGCAAAACAGAAAATCCCGGCAGCAGAAAGCGATGTTGAAAAGCATCGTCCAGTACGATCAGTTGCAAATCGGGAAAAAGTCTCAACAATCGTTTTACTCCCTCTACCCTTTTTTCGTGCACTGCCACGATGACTTTGGGAAATTTCCGAAAAATTTGAAATGGTTCGTCTCCAATGTTAGCAGCGGAAGCCTTTTCGTCAGCCAGCACAAATCCTTTTGTTTTTCTTTTGTATCCGCGGCTTAGAAAAGCAGTTTTCCATTCTTCCTGCAAATGCGACAAAACAAATTCTGCATGGGGGGTTTTTCCCGTACCTCCAACAGCCAAATTACCTATAACAATAGTCGGTATATCGAAGCCGACGGAATGAAAAATATTTTCGTCGAAAAGCCAGTTGCGAATATCGACAATCAATCCGTAAAGAAGGGACAGCGGATAAAGAACAATATGTTTCAGGTCTTTTTTCAATTTGGGATTGTTTTTTGAAAAAGAAGAGAGCAAAGATACCATTTTTCTGATTTGAAACAAACTGAAACTTACAAATCATTCAACAAGGAAAAAAGAAGAAGAAACACGAAAACGGGAAAGGTAAAAAAACGCTGAATATTGCTGATAATAAAATTTTAGTGTACCTTCAGGGAACAGGATCGTAGCCGCTGCCTCCCCAAGGATGGCAACGACTTATGCGTTTCACTGAAAGCCAACCGCCTTTGAAAACGCCATATTTTTTTACCGCATCGATGGTATATTGCGAACAGGTGGGCGTGTACCGGCAACTTGGCGGGAAAAGCGGAGAAATACTGTACCGGTAAAAATAGACCGGCAGCAATACCAACCATCGAAAGAATTTTTTCATTGCTCAGAAGCTATTTTTTTCAACTGATCCAAAATCTGTTTCATTTTGTCGTTCAGTTCATGGAAGTTTAGTTCCTTATCTGCAACATAAACAAATGCAACTTGCATTTGCAGATTTCCGGAAATAACAACATTACAAAGTTCGTTTTTGTTCAAACGATAAGCTTCGCGTATTAAGCGTTTAATACGGTTACGATGAACAGCTTTTTTAAACTTTTTTTTGGGAACAGAAATCAAAACTTCAAGCTCGGAAGGATTTTCAGAAGAAATAAAATAAACCGTTCGCAAAGGATAAACCAGAAAAGCTTTTCCATCCGTGAACAGACGATCTATTTTAATGTTGCTGTTCAATCGTTCGGATTTGGGAAATAAGAATCTTGTTCTGTTCATTTACACAAAAAAATTATCCCAAAAGTAACGAAAAAAATTTCATTTACTTTCGGGATAAGTATTTTAAAAACAAATTCTTTTATTTTTCGATTTTTTTGTTGTTTGTTTCCTTTTTGGCATTTTCTTTCAAAAAATGTTCCAACGCCATTGTCATAGATGGCAAACCCGGCTGCGGAGCTTCGAGATCAAGTCTCAAACCCGCATCATGTACAGCTTGTGCTGTAGTTTTTCCGAAACATCCGATTTGAATATCACCCTGTACAAAATTGGGGAAATTTTTGAACAGGGAAGCAACACCCACCGGACTGAAAAATATTATCATGTCGTAATTCAACTCTTCTCCTTCAAAATCGTTGCTGACCGTTCTATACATCACAGCTTTATCGTATTGAATTTTGGCTTCATTCAAAATCGTCGTAATTTCTTCGTTCTGAACATCAGAAGTTATCAGCAGATATTTTTCATCTGGATGCTTCTTCAAAAGAGGAATCATATCGGTCATTTTGCCAGTCGGACTGAAAAAAACTTTACGTTTCCTATATTGGATATAACGTTGTAAATACAAAGCCACCGTTTCCGAAACACAAAAATATTTCATGTCTTCCGGTACGGTAATACGCATTTCTTCACACAGCCTAAAAAAATGATCTATTCCATGACGAGCATTAAAAATAATAGCGGTGTGATCCAAAATGGATACACGCTGCGTTCTGAATTCTTTTGCCGAAAGAGGTTCTACCTTGATAAAAGGTCTGAAATCAATTTTGACATTATATTTCTGACTGATATCGTAGTAAGGCGATTTTTCGCTGGAAGGCTGTGGCTGAGATACAAGTATTCTTTTTATTTTCAATGCTTTAACTTTTTAAGATTGAACTTTTTAGATTATCCATTGATAAGCTTTTATGAGTAAAATCAATGGCAAAATTTCCAGGGTGCAAAGGTACAAAAAAATGTAAAAAAAAGCCACAAATTTAGTTGAAAAAATCTGAAAAAATTTAATTATAAGCCCCACAAAGACAACAATAAACAAAAAAATTGTAACTATACTTGACCAATTACTTGAATTAGGCAAATAAACCTGAAGTGTCAATAAAGGAAACAATATAATTGTCAACAGGAAAAACAATCTGAAATAACTGAATTTTGCCAATTTAAAAGTGGATTTATCAAAAAAGACAAAACCTATCAGCTTGATAGTCAACCATTTAAAAACAAAAAAGGCAGCTGTTATAACGAGAAAATATCCATAGGATTGCAATTCAAAAGTTTCAGGCGGCTGATAAAAAAACGAGAAGGCATACAGGCTCAACACTCCCAACGAAAAAAGAACCATGGAAAGAGGCGCAACATTGAACTGTTCTTCATTCATGTTGCGTCCACGTTCATAACTTTTCAAAAAAGACTGTACGGTATCCTTAATAAAAGTAGGATAACGGATAAGAAAAAAAATCAGCAAAAAGAATAATCCCAACAGCAAAAAAAATAGCCATCCCTGATTTGCCGGAGTTGAAGGATGCTGAATTCCCTGAAAACCTTGAAAAGGAACCTGAACCGGAGAAATAGTATCGAAATGAATCAGAGAATCGGTATGAGAGGTATCAACAGGAATACCTGAAACTTTAAAAACTGAAGATGTTGGGGCAAGTGTTTTTACCGAATCAGTATCAGTAGATAATGCTGAAACAGTATTAACAATATGTGTTGTATCAAGTTGAAACATAAAAAATTTAAAAAAGTTACATCACAGCCCATCGGCGATCAGCAGAATTCCACTGCAAAGCAGTAGTAATGGCTTCAACTACCTTATCCGAACGATCTACAACTTGCCACATAGATTGATGCTCGGGGCGCATAAAATTTTCTGAAACAGCTTTTTTCAACATTAACAACAATTCATCAAAATATCCTTCAATATTTAAAATTACAATCGGTTTAGTAAAAATACCCAGTTTTTTCCATGTAATTATTTCCATCAATTCTTCCATCGTTCCACAACCACCCGGCAACGCAACTACGGCATCAGCCATTTGAGCAAGCATGGCTTTCCTTTCGTGCATGGTGTCAACCAATATCAATTCCGACAGGCCATTGTGATTCCATTCTTCTTCACACATGAAGCGGGGAATAACTCCAATAATTTTCCCACCCGATTGCAATGTGCTTTCGGCCAACTGTCCCATCAATCCTCGTGAACCGCCACCATAAGCAATCTGATAACCCGCCGCAACCAAATTTTTGGCAAGTTCATCGGTTGCCAAAAAGAAACTTTTCCTTATTAGTTCGCTGGAAGCGCAATAAATGCAAACTGTTTTCATGTTGTTTAAAATCAAATTGGCTCTTCACAAAAATTATTTCAGCGTAAGACGCATTAATTATCTAAAAAATATTGCTTAAAAAAGGAAATATCTGTTTTTCATGCAAAAATACGGTTTTCTTTTCATTTATCGGATTAATATCTGCCAAATTCAATGGTTTTATCAAATTTTCCGGCTGGCATTGACCGTAGTGCACATCGGTACATAAACATTGATACAGGAAAATTTGAAATTAGTAATTCCCGAAAAATTCATTAAATTATTTTGCTAAATAATCAAGTAATTGTATTTAAAGTTTCCACATCCTTTTGTAAATAAATTCTTTTCTTAGAAACGATTACAAAAACAGAACAATCATTTAAATTCATTCAAGTAGTTTGTTTAATGACCAGTTTTGAAAATGCTATCTTTTTGAACTTCAAAATTCACTGATCTCAACCTCAACAATTTTCTGTTCACGGGACCAAGTAATCAATTTCTAATTTTTTTTCAACTACTTGAAAACCAAACAATCAAAACTCATGCATCCAAACTCAAACATACAATTTGTGATGATTCATTATTCTACTTATCAGATAAGGAAAAACTTTTCGACAGACTTTAATTTCTAATTATCAACAAAATAAAGAAAATTCAGATTGTTTTTCATTTCTGTGCAGAAAAAACTCAAAAAGACATTAAACTCTTCTTTAAAAATAAAGTCAAAAACAAAGAAAAATTGAATCCATATAAAATTGTGCTCAATTAATTTAGACTTACAATTTAGCGTAAAAATTGAGCAAATTCTTTTTATTTCTAACTTAAAATGAAGATTTTATACAAGGAAAAACAATTATAAATAATTAAAGAAATATTTCTTTAATTTCTTTTATTTGTAAAAGATTATCCTCATATTTGCACAAAAAATAAAAGCTCAAGGCATTCTATATAAAACAAAGTAAATCAATTTTTTACGAAATAGAGAGCTAAAATTTTTACATAAATTGAACAATGAATATTAAACTATCATAGAAGAATGAAAGAAATTAAATTTAGTTTGGTCTACCGGGATATGTGGCAATCCTCCGGAAAATATGTTCCCAGAAAAGATCAACTTGCAAAAGTTGCTCCGGCCATTATCGATATGGGTTGTTTTGCAAGAGTAGAAACCAATGGCGGAGCGTCGGAGCAAGTATGCCTGCTGTATGGAGAAAACCCCAATGAAATGGTCCGAACTTTTACAAAACCTTTTAACGAAGCCGGCATACAAACCCACATGCTGGACAGAGGTTTGAACGGTTTGCGCATGAATCCAGTTCCCGCCGATATAAGACAGTTGATGTACAAAGTAAAAAAATCACAAGGTGTGGATATTACCCGCATTTTTTGCGGGCTGAACGACGTCAGAAATATTATTCCATCCATTGGATGGGCAAAAAAAGCAGGGATGATACCGCAAGCAACGCTATGTATCACTTATTCGGAAATTCATACGGCCGAATATTATATCAACATTGCAGAACAACTGATTGCTGCCGGTGCAAGTGAAATCTGTCTGAAAGATATGGCGGGAATTGGTCGGCCTGCTACCATAGGGAAAATCGTTCATGCCATTAAAACTTCTCATCCCGAAATTCCGGTTCAGTATCACGGGCATTCAGGTCCTGGTTTTTCTGTTGCCTCCATGTTGGAAGCCGCCAAAGCAGGTGTCGATTATCTGGATGTGGCAATGGAACCGCTTTCGTGGGGAATGTCTCATCCCGATGTCATAACCATTCAGGCTATGCTAAAGGATGCCGGATTCAAAGTACCCGACATCAACATGAAAGCTTACATGGAAGTTAGACGGCTTACACAAAGCTTTATTGATGAATTTCTTGGTTACTTTATTGACGAACGAAACCGGTTCATGACTTCGCTGCTGGTAGATTGCGGATTGCCTGGTGGTATGATGGGATCATTAATGGCCGACTTGAAAGGCGTTCATGCGGGAATAAATTCCTATTTGAAAGAACACAACAAAAAAGAATTGAGTCTCGACGAATTACTGGTCATGCTTTTTGAAGAAGTGAAATACATTTGGCCGAAATTGGGAAATCCTCCGCTGGTTACTCCTTTCAGCCAATATGTAAAGAATATTGCTCTAATGAATATCCTTTCACTCATCAAGGGACAACCTCGATGGAGTGTAATCGATAAAAATGCTTGGGATATGATTCTGGGGAAAGCCGGTAAACTTCCGGGAAAATTGGATGATGAAATCATTGCTCTGGCAAAAAAACACAATTACGAGTTTTACGATGGAAATCCACAAGACAATTATCCCGACGAATTACCACGTTTCATTAAGGAAATGGAAGAAAAAGAATGGGACAGAGGAAAAGATGATGAGGAACTTTTTGAATTTGCCATGCATGAAAGACAATATCGAGATTACAAATCGGGAGATGCCAAGAAACGTTTTGAAGTCGAGCTGGAAAATGCTATCAAAGAAAAATTGAACAAACAAAGTATTGAACTTCCCGATTTGCGGGCATTGATGCATCCCAATGCAGAACCTGTAATAGCTCCGGCTACCGGCCGTGTACTATGGGAATTGGATTTTATTGACCATTCAATGGAACCTGTAAATGAAAAAATCGTTCACGAGGGTGAAATCATCTGCACAATTCAAACCAGCTACGGATGGGAACCAATCAGGAGTTTTTGTGATGGAAGAATTGTAAGCGTTGAGAAAAAACAGGGAGAGATAGTAAGAAAAGGTCAATCGCTAGCTTACATTGAAATCAGCGCAAAAAAAGAATAGTACAGGTTCATAACCAGTGAAAGTTATTTTACTGTTCATTTCTTAATTTTTGGTACAATTTTTAGAACAAGGGGGATTTTATCTCTCTTGTTTTGTTTAGCCAAATCGAGGATAAGACAGGTTTTCTATCTGAGTGGAATCAGAGCAACATAAAATGTTCGATGTTTGCAGGAATTTCTTCTTTTTGATGGGTTACGAAAATCAATGTTTTATCGTTTTGCGAACAGTAAGAAATAATAATCTGCATACAGCGGCTTTTGTTTTCATCATCCAAACCGTGGAATGGTTCATCGAGAATGAGCAGTTCCGGATTTTTAACCAAAGCTCTGGCAAAAAGCACCAACCGTTGCTCACCGGAAGATATATTTAAAAACGAACGGTCTTTGAGATGTCCAATTTGAAGTAATCGCAGTAGATACTCGGCAATATTGATTTGTTCTTCACTGCATTGCCGAAATAAACCAATCGTATCAAAAAAACCTGAAGTAATTACCTTTAAACAACTTACATTTTGTCTGTAATATAGATGCATTTCAGAAGACGTAAAACCGATCCGTTTTTTTATGTCCCAAATACTTTCCCCTGTGCCGCGCCTTCTGCCAAACAATCGCAAATCCTTGCTATACGCTTGTGGATGATCTGCAAAAATATAGCTCAATAATGTTGATTTACCCGAACCATTCGGGCCCAGTAAAGCCCATTTTTCTCCTTTTGCGATATGCCAATTGATGTGGCTGTTGATGATTCGATTTCCGTATGATATCTCTATATCGTTCATGTTTACTACTTCTTCACTGCCATCAGAAAGCGAAGCGGGAAAAATTTGCCAGTCAACAGTTAACGGTTTTTTCATTAGTGATGGAGGTTCATCTGAAAATGATGAAATACTGCCTGAATAAGCAATTTTCCCATTTTCAAGTTGTAAAATATGCGAAGTACATGCGGGCATTTCTTTTCGAGAGGGAACTATAAAAATCAGTTGAAGTTTCCCGTTTGCCAGTGTATAAAAAAACTCATCCAACTGATGGCGAGAAGTTTCATCTAAGCCACTGAAAGGATGATCCAAAACGAGTAAACGCGGCTTGTCCTTCAACGCTTTTGCTATCAGCAATTTTCGTAATTCTCCGCTGGAAAGTTGCAACAACCTCCGATCCCAAATTTTTTCAATATTTAGCGTTTCAAAAACAGACTTTAATTGCAATCGAATATTTTCGGGAAATAAATCGGAAACAAGAGGAGATAACTCGTTTTCGGCACTGTTGAATCTTTGTTGATAGTAACTTCCCTTAAAATCGGCAACAGAAAAAATAGAATTGAAAGAAATAATTTTGATTGATTTTTTTGGAGACAGGCTGTCGTTTCCACAATCTACTTCACGTGAAAATGAATAAGTTATCTTTCCTTGACTAAGATTATATTCTCCTCCAATAACTTTTGCAAGAAAACTTTTTCCACTTCCATTTTTTCCAACGATACTCCAAATTTCTCCTTCGTTCATTTGCCAATTGAGTGGAGCACGAAAGGGAGTAGCATAAATTAATGGTTCAACATCTTGCAAACTTATGAATGGTTTCATAAAACCAATTTTTAAACTGCAAAATTAGTATTTTCACTGCAACCCGGAAAAAATTTTCAGCAGCGGAACTCAATTTTTTTAAAAATTGCAACGCAGTAAAAATTTCACATCTGTTATTTTATTACCAAAAATTTTCTCCTTGCCGCTGCCAATTTCTTCACGATCGTCGGCATATACGGTTTGAGCTATTTTAAACCAAAGTGAAAACTGCCGGTTGAGTTCATATTTCAAATTGAGATAATAACGACTGCCTGCTCCATAATACATCGGAATAGAAAAAGCATATAAAACATCTTTTTCGTAGGCATACAAGCGGTTTTCGTAGGCAACCGCATCAAAAAACTGGTATCTGAAATCTATCTTGAGTGGTAAAAATGCGAATGCGTAAGTCAAATCCTGATAGGCAGTCAATCCGTAGGTATAACCGGCTTTTTTACCTTTTTGTACCATATTTCCTTCTGCAACTGTTTTGAAACTGAAATTTTCATAAGAATAACTCAACTGATAACGCAAAGAATTTTTCTTAACTATTTCTATAACAGGCATAATTGAACTGTCCTGCAAAATGTTGCCCGGTTTATTGCTGTGTCTGAATCGCCAATACATTGACAACCGGCGACTGGCAGCAAAATCGGTCTGAAAAAGATAATCCTTTCCCACCGAAGGCGCATCAATGCCATATTTTGGCCATTGGAAACGATAACTGTCGGCGTAGGCAGAAATTTTCCATTTTTTTACCGGATTTATTTCGGCTCCAACATACAAACCACTTTCATTGTTTATGCGAGAAGTTTCGGAAAGCGCGGAAGCATAAAAAGTATCATAATCGGGAGAATAATATCGGTAAACAGCCACCAGATTGACAAGAGAAATGGGCGACAAAGTGAATCCGTTCAAAAAAGCCGGATGAAAATTATTTGTTACAGCCGCTTCACCGAAAAAGTTCATCTTCTGCCAGTGGATACGGTAATTCCAACCTGCTGTATTTTGATTTTTTCCTGAAAAATAAAAATGGTTGTAAGTTGTCTTTTCAGGAACAAGCGCTCGATCAAAAATCGTGTGAACAAAGGTAAATCCGGTTTGCAGCCAAAGCAATCGCCACGAAATATTTCCACCTGCTACCTGCTGACGAATGGTATGTTTTTTAATTAATTCATTTTCGGTACGATGATACCCTGTTTTATAAATACTCGAAAAAAAACCTCCGGCTGTGTCGGCGTCTATCATCTTGTTGGAATAAAAAAAGGAAGTTTCCCAATTCTCGGTTAACTGGATTGTTGCTCCGCCTCCTCTGAAATAATTATATTCGTCCGTCGAACTGAATTTTTTCAATCCCTCATTTCGGGATACTACATTGAGGACATAAGAAGATTTTCCCATGCTGAAATCTGACTTCATAACCAAACCCTGACCAAAATTGGCTCTAAAATCACCCAAAACAATGGTTTTGAAAATTCCGAACCGATTCATTTGAAGATAGCCCGAATAGGAATCATAACCTTTGTGTGCGGAACCAAAAAAAGATTCACCGGCATCTTTTTCACAAGTTAATCCGGCCAAAATCCTGTCCTTAAAATGAAAACGATATTTGGCAGAATGGTACCATGGAGAACCAAGATAATTTTTTCCCCTACTGATTGAATCTTCCACTGTAGAAACAATCATTCGATATCCTTGTCTGGTTTCCACATCTCGGTTGAACATCAGGTACAATTCATTTTTCCCGTAATTCAATACATCATAGCAATATATTTTGTCCGGAGTAGTTTTTCCCTTTCTTACCACTACAAAAGGCAGCATTCGTCTGATATCCGTCATGTCGAGCCCCTCTACCAGCTGAAGTTCATAAATATTTTCCATCGGCCCGTATTGATAAAGATAAGCAAGAATATTTTCCACCTGTATGTCCGAAAGAAAAAGCATTTTACTTAATTCTTCTCTCGAAGTTTGATTCAGATTGATGGGATTTTCAGCGAGAAATTGCAATTCCTCGTAGAACGTTTGATAATCGGGGACTTGTTCCGATTCTTCAGACCATTGTTCAAAAATATCGGCTATTGTCTGATCGATAGTTGTGGACGCATCTTGTGCATGGGCTGCATTTAAGGTAAGGAGAAGCAAACAGCATACAACTATGGCAAAGCGATTCATGATAAAAACGGGAATTTTAAAAATTATCGAGAAAAAACATATCGAAGTCCGGCAAAAGAATTTACCCCCAGCAAAGGGTGCAATTCGCAATTAATATTCAGCACAAAATGATTCCAACACATCCCACATCCTACACACGGGACAAGATAACCTGCGTTGTAAGCTCCCAACTTTAGCGAAATTTGCTGCAGTATTTGATATTCAAAACCTGTAGCCAAACGATAATTACTGCTGATTTCCCTGTCAATTTGAGTCAGCCAAACCAACTCGGGAGAAAAATAATATTCGGTACCCAAACTAAAAATGGAAGAAATTCTTTTTTGTGTAAAATCTGTTTTTATGTTGGTCTGAAAAGGATTGAAAGTACTGAAACCCAAGCTGAATATAGAAGAAAATCGATAGGACAATCCTATTTGGGGCAACAAAGCTCCGCGATAAGAATTGGATGCAGAAAAATATGCCATGTAATAATTGAACCGTACGCCCAATGCAAATTTATCAGAGAAGTTTCTTCCGAAACCCATACCTGCCATCATTTCGTGGTACAATGAATAGCCAAAATAAGAAAAGGAAAAATCAGCATTCACGGCGTTGGTACTCAAAAGAGTTTGAAAGCTGTTGGTGGACAATTCGGAAAGTGCAAAGCGGTTTTCATGTTGAATTCCAATTTCACTGAACTCGGCATAGCCCAACATGGCCGGATTTTGAAATTCGGTTCTAACGCCGGTATTGGCTACGGAAGTACCCGCAATGGAAGAAGAAACCGGCAGAACTGAAGAAATCTGAGAAAAAACTTGTGATGCTGTGCTTGCAATCAATAACAGACAAAGCATTTTCTTCATGCAACGAAAGACTTAAGATTTCAAATGGGAGAATTTGCAAAAAATTCGATTCCAAATATAAATAATATTTTTTAATGTTTGATTGTGTATTTATTAAAGTTTAAAAAAATTTGTTCTATAATTTTTTTATTTAGGATATGAATAAATAATTTTCTCTATTTATATAAGATTTTCAACTATTTTTAATAAGCTATTCATCTGTTTTATCCTGTCGATGAATTTTTTAATTTATGTTTCATTGGGTTCAAGATAGAGTTTATTTGAAAAAATTATCTGATTTTTTTGTAATTTTAATATTAATTCGTAGTTTTGCATAATTTATTCTTAATCTGTCAGAAATACAATTACTTCGCGATATTAAGTTCAAAAGTAATATGGATTTTTAACAATTTCAATCTTATTGCTATGAAAAGATTTATTATTGTCTGTTTGCTCTTGTCAAGTACCGTTTCATCCTTTGGACAGTCAAAGGACTACAAACGCTGGTCACTGACAATCGATGGAGGAATAAATTATTTTGATGGAGATAACAATCAAAATTACAATGATGTTTTTCCAAATTCCATAGCCAAATTAAGTTGGGGACTTTCAACCGAACTTACACTTACCCCTTTTTGGGGCATTGGAACTGAATTTTTTTATCTTCCCGTTTCTGCAGAGGATGCTGCCAAAAAATTCAACGCAGATGTATTTCATTTCACGCCTTACCTTTCGTTGAATTTGCTTAATTTATGTAATGAGAATAACCATTCCAAATGGAATATTTATGCTACTGCAGGAGCAGGAGTTGCCTACTACAATTCGACATTGTATAAAAATGGCGTTGAGTTTGACAAAGTAAGGGATGGATGGGCTGCAGTTTTTCCAGTAGGAGGTTTGATAGAGTATAATATCTCGTCACTACTTGCTATAGGTGCAAAAGTTCAGTATCGTTTGCAAAACAAAGATAACTTTGAAGGTACCAACTTGAAAGAAGAAGCCGGAGGATATAACTTTAAAGGCGTTACCAACGACAATATAGCACTAACAGCTCTTTCGTTACGTTGGAAAATTGGAGCAAAAAATAAAAATCATATCCGAAACAACGAAACAAGAATTACTTTAGGAGATGTTTTCACTTTAGCAAATCGTGCAAACACCAAAACAGATTCGCTGGCTCAAGAACTGGATAAGTTGAAATTGAGTTTGCAACCGGGACCGGACGATGATGGTGATGGTGTCCCCAATAGTAGAGATTGGGAACCCAATACACCAAAAGGACTTTACATCGATTATAACGGTAGGGGTATTCCTGAAATAAAAGTAATTCCGGAAACAAAAGAAATCTACCCTAAAGATATTCAATATATGAGGGCTTCGACAAAAGATGAAGATAAAGATGGAGTACCCGACAATCGAGACAAAGAGCCCAATTCGCCCAAAAATCAATGTGTCGATTTTTGGGGTAGAAGTATAACACAAGATAAACCATGCGCTTTTGCTTCCGTGTATTTCGACTTTGACAAAACAAACCTGGATGAAGAAGCATTAATAGAAATTGAAAAACTAGTAGAAAAATTAAGTTCCGATCCGACCTTATTGGTAGAAATTAGAGGATATACCGATAATGTGGGAAGTAACAAATACAACAGAAGATTAAGTCAGGAACGTTCCAATCGCGTGAAAGCGGAATTGGTTTTCACTCATAACATTGATCCGCAGAGAATTATTTCCAACGGGATGGGGAAAATTCCTCAACCTCCTACAGCTTATAGGATGAATAGAAGATGTGATTTTATTTTGAGTAAATAATTGCTTGAAATTTTTTCACGCCTCAAGGCTTCTGATAATCTATAGAAATTTCCGACATTCTCAATCTGAAAAAACAAAATAGGATATATCAAAAGCTTTGGTACATCCTATTTACAATTTCTTGAAAAAAACTTCCTTTTAATTACTCAATAATTCCTAATTTTCGTGCAACTCTTGTAATCTTTTCTATCGATTCATCAATTTGTTCAAAAGTGTGGGTAGCCATCAACGAATATCTGATCAGTGTATCTTCAGAGGGAACAGCTGGCGAAACAACCGGATTCACAAAAACTCCTTCTTCCAGTAATAAACTGGTCAGTTGAAAGGTCTTCACATTATCACGCACATACAAAGGTATAATGGGTGATTCGGTTGGGCCAATCTCAAAACCTGCCTTCATAAATCCTTCTTTTGCACGGGCTGTATTTTTCCACAGTGTTTCTTTTCTCCACGGTTCTTCTTCCAATACATCCAAAGCTGCCAGCACACATCCAGCAGAAGCAGGCGTAATGGATGCACTGAATATTAGCGTTCTGGAATTATGTTTCAAATAGTTGATAATATTGTTGTCTGAAGCAATAAAACCACCAATGGTCCCCAGCGATTTACTGAAAGTTCCCATAATTAGATCTACATCATTGGTGTGTTCGTAATGCTCGCAAATACCTGCTCCGGTTTTTCCGAAAACGCCCAACGTATGTGCTTCATCCACATAAATGGAAGCATTGTACTTTTTTGAAAGTTCTACAATTTCAGGTAATTTAGCAATGTCGCCTTCCATACTGAAAACGCCATCCACTACAATCACCTTTATTCGATCATAATCACAACGTTTAAGTACATCTTCCAGCGAGTTCATATCGTTATGACGGAACTTAAACTGTTTTGCAAACGAAAGACGCTTTCCTTCAATAATAGAAGCGTGATCCCGTTCGTCAAAAATAAGATAATCGTTTCTTCCTGTCAAACAGGGAATTACACCGGAATTTACCGAAAAACCGGTGGAATATACCAAAGCAGCATCTTTATGAACAAACTTTGCCAGACGATTTTCCAATTCAATATGAATGTCCAGCGTCCCATTCAAAAAGCGTGAACCGGCGCAACCCGTTCCGTATCTTTCAATTGCCCTGATGGCTGCTTCTTTCAGTTTCGGGTGATTGGTAAGTCCCAGATAACTGTTGGAACCAAACATTAATACAGGTTTTCCGTTTATGGTAACAACTGTATCCTGTTCTGACTCGATAGGACGAAAATAAGGATAAATACCCAGCGATTTTATTTTCTGAGGTTCATCATACTCCCCCATTACTGTACTTAACAAGCTCATAAGTTTACGTTTATATTTTTATTAAAAAACGGCACAAAGATACATCTTTTTGATTAATAATTAATGCTTTTTAAATACAGAAAATTTTATTATCCACTCAGGGCTAACAAAATCAATCTAAAAAAGGGAAAAACATTGCAACAAAAAATTTTGCGAACAGCAAAATTCAATCAAAAAATCCTGCCAAATATCCATAAATATTCGGAAATTATTTACTTTTGTGGTTGAGGTGAAATTTTGTATGAAGTATTCAGAAATACTCTTAAAAATTACAATTAGCAACACATGAAATTTAAAACAATTCTTATGGCAATAGCCGTTATTGGCGCAGGGTGTGCCGAAAAGGAAAATAATTCCGTAATCGGGAAACAAATTCCCAAAATTGAAAATGGACGCATGACGCCTGAAGTTTTGTGGTCTTTCGGAAGAGTGGGTGGTGTTCAGATTTCTCCTGATCGAACCAAAATACTTTACAGCGTTACATATTACAGTATTCCTGAAAACAAGGGAAATACGGAACTTTTCATTATGAACGTCGATGGTACAAACAAGCATCAAATAACCCACACCGCCACAAAAGAAGCCGAAGCCCGATGGATGAATGATGGCGAACACAGTGCTTTCCTTTCTTCTGAAAGGGGAAGCAATCAGTTATGGACAATGAAAATCGATGG
>JAAYUQ010000038.1 GCA_012517575.1 Bacteroidales bacterium
GCCCGGTAGTGGGCCTCGTCACTTGGCTTTTTCCAAAGACAGAAAATATCTCTATTTGCTTCACGAATTGGATGGAACGATTTCAATTATCAGATTTAATAAAGGAAATTTGGAGTTTTCAGGAGAAACTTCTCTGGTAACGAACAAAAATTTGAAAACCGGAGCGGCCGACATACATATTTCTCCCGATGGAAAGTTTCTTTATGCCACCAATCGAGGAGAAGCCAATAATATAACTTGCTTTAGAATACAGAAAAACGGTTCGTTGGAATTTGTAGAGCAAATTCCTACTCAGGGCAAGGGGCCACGTAATTTTGTGATAACTAAAGACGGTAATTATTTGCTGGTAGGGAATCAGTATTCCGACAAAATTGTAGTTTTTAAAAGAGACAGAAAAAGTGGAAAATTGACTGATACAGAAATACGGATGGAAGTTGGAGCACCTGTTTGTCTGCTTGAATATTGAAAATAATCGTTTTTTATGTGGTTTTTTGTTCCTGCGATTTTAGCGAAGTTTGTTCAATTCGTTGAACAGATTGAACTTCGGGTATTTTGGTCAGATTTTCGCACATATTATTGAGTTCTTCGGTGTCGTGTACCAAAACTTGGAATTTACCGATGAAAATTCCGCTTTCTGTTTCAATATTTATTTTGCTTATGTTGACGCCGTAAGCTTCAGAAATGACTTTTAAAATTTCGATCAGAATACCCTTCCGATCAATTCCCTTAATTTCAATGGTTTCTTCGAAAGATAGAATTTTATGCGTAGCCCATTCAGCAGAAAGGATTCTTTCACCAAAGTTGCTTTTTAGTTTTAGTGCCACCGGACATTGGCGCTTGTGAATGTATATAATACCGTTTTCGTCAAGATAACCCAATACATCATCACCCGGAATGGGATGACAGCATTCCGCCAGTTTGAATATTTTTCCCGTGTTTTCTTCTGTCAGTTTGAGGGTAGCTTTTCTGTCGATTTCCTCAGTGGGTATAATAATCTCCTTATTTTCGGAAGAAGAACTTCCGATGAATGGAATTTTTAAATATTTGGAAAAAACATTTTGTGTTTTTGGTTTAAAGATAACTTTTTTTATGTCATCGAGGTTGAGTGCTCCTTTGCCTGCCTGAACAAAAAGTTCGTTTCGTTGGGTAAGATTGTAGTGCTGAAGAATTTTTATAATATTTTCATTGCTGGCAGGCAAGTTGATTTCAGCCAATGCATTTTCTATCAATTTTTGTCCTTCCGACGCAACGTTTTTTTCTTCTTTTTTTAGCAGTTCGAGGATTTTGCTTCTCGCTTTGGCTGTGGTAACGTAATTCAGCCATTCTTCCTGAGGAGTTTGTTTTTGCGAAGTGAGTATCTCAACCTGATCGCCACTCTGAAGGCGATAATTCAGTGGCACAAGCTTATGGTTAACTTTTGCTCCAATACAGTGCATACCCAAATCGGAATGAATCATAAAAGCAAAATCGAGAGCTGTAGCTCCCTGAGCAATGGTTTTAATTTCTCCTTTTGGTGTAAAAACAAAAATCTCGGAAGCAAATAATGTAAGTTTGAAAGTTTCGAGAAAATTTATTGCATCCGTATCGGGATGTTCAAGGACTTCTTTGATGGTTTTCAGCCAGTTGTCCAATTCGGATTCATCATTTTCTCCCAATTTGTATTTCCAGTGAGCGGCCAATCCTTTTTCAGCAATTTCATTCATTCTTTCCGTACGAATTTGCACTTCCACCCAACGACCTTTCGGCCCCATTACCGTTACGTGAAGCGCTTCATATCCGTTGGCCTTGGGTGTGCTCAGCCAGTCTCTGATACGTTCGGGATGCGGTTTGTAAAGTGCTGTAATGGCAGAATAAATCATCCAGCACTGATCTTTTTCCGACATACCTTCTTTGGGTTTGAAAATAATACGAAGTGCCAAGATATCGTAAACTTCTTCAAAAGGAATGTTACGGGTAGACATTTTATGCCAAATGGAATAGACCGACTTTACACGTTCTTTCAGGGAAAATTCATATCCCATTTCAGTTAATTTTTCCCTGATAGGAGCAGAAAATTCCTTATAAAAAACATTTCGTGCTTCTTCGTCCATCAATAACTTATTTTCAATAGACTTGTAAATATCGGGGTGTTCGTATTTGAAACTGAGATTTTCAAGTTCGGTTTTAATGCGGAAAAGGCCCAGTCTGTGAGCAAGTGGAGCATAAATATATTGGGTTTCGCCTGAAATTTTGTATTGTTTGGCCGGAGGAAGCGATCCCAATGTGCGCATATTGTGCAGTCTGTCGGCAATTTTAATCAGTATGACGCGAATATCGTCCGACATGGTTAAAAGGAGTTTTCTAAAATTTTCGGCTTGTTGGGAGGCTTTTTCGGCAAAAACGCCGCCGGAAATTTTAGTGAGTCCTTCCACAATTTGTGCAATTTTATCGCCAAAATGATTGCGAATATCGTCGACTGTGTATTCGGTATCTTCTACCACATCGTGCAGCAAGGCGGCACAAATAGAAGTAGAACCCAAACCTATTTCTTTTACCACAATACGTGCTACGGCCAATGGATGCATGATGTATGGCTCGCCGGAACGTCGTTTCATGCCTTTGTGAGCGGTTTTGGCAAAATTAAAGGCTTTGGTAATGATTTCGACTTTTTGCCGGTGATTGGAATTTCGGTAGTCTTCGAGCAAACCTTCAAATTCCTGCTGAATCAATCTTTCTTCTTCTCTTTCCTGTTCTTGAATGTTCTTTTCGTCGGCCATAAACTTGCATCCTATTTTATGCAAAAATAAACAATTTATTCAATTCTGATTTGATTTTTAACAACAAAAACTCTTTTCAATCTATTATTGAAAACAATTTACAGATTGAAAGAGTTCGACAAAGGCAATGCAGATTGATTTTTTTTAATAGCCTGCCAACAATAAATTTATGTCGTTTGATGGTATGTTGTAGTAATCGCCTATTAATCTGTTTATGAGAAATCCCTTATAAACGTAAACGCCATGGCGAAATCCGGAACTTTCGGCTATGGCTGCATTGATACAGCCGGAATGACCAATTTTCAACAAAATGGGAGCCAAAATATTGCTGAGCGCCATGGATGAGGTTCGGGCAACTCTGGCAGAAATATTGGGCACACAATAATGAATAACTCCGTGTTTCACAAACAGGGGATTTTGGAGTGTACGGCATTCGGAAGTTTCGAAACAGCCGCCTTGATCCATGCTCAAGTCAACAATAATAGCTCCACGTTTCATCGTTTTTACCAAATCTTCTGAAACCATAAATCTTTCAGATCCGTTGATATATCTCAAATTTCCGATGACAGCATCGGCTGTTGCAAGTGCTTTGAACAATACTGCAGGGTGTATGACGGAAGTAAAAACCTGTTGTCCCAAATGATGTTGAATGGTTCTCAATTTATTGATATCGTGATCAAAAATTTTAACTTGTGCTCCGAGTGCCAAAGCTGTTCGCGCTGCTACGGTTCCGGTAATGCTTGCTCCTAAAATTACTACCTCCGGAGGACTAATGCCGGCTACACTTCCCAGCAACAACCCTTTTCCACCATGTTCGTTGCTCATAAGTTCGGCAATAAGTGTAATGGATGTGTTTCCTTCTATTTCGGAAATGGAACTGACCACCGGAAATCCCTTTTGTTCGTCGCGAATCAGTTCATAGGCAATAGCATTGAGTTTCTTGCTCATCATTGCCTTGATGCTTTCGGTAGATAAATTGCTAAGCTGTAGCATGGAAAATATGGTTGCATGATCGTTCATACAATTTATTTCGTCCAATGTAGGTGGCGTGATTTTTATTACAATATCAGCGCTGAAAGCATCTTGCGGTGAATCGACCAGAAAAGCTCCAGCTTCACTATATTGCAGATCAGTGTAGGACATAGGTTCACCCGCACCTCGTTCCACATAAACGCTGTGGCCTTCTTCGGTTACTATGGCAACGCCTTCGGGAGTAAGTGCTAAACGTGTTTCGATGGCGGCGTTTTCTTTCGGAATCCCAATGGATAAACGTGGGTGATTGGCAATTTCTTTTAACAAACATTCTTCAGGAAATAAAGAACGCTGTTTATGTACTTGGTTATTTAAACTCATTTTCAGTATGTTTTTGCAATATTTTACAAAACTAAATACTATTCTTGAAATGAGCAAAAAATGAATCGAAATTAACTTTAAAATTCAATTATCTAATCATATTTCTTGAAAATTACACTTTATTGAAGTATAATTGAAAAATTCACTAATAACTGGGTGTGTGGTAACGGATATTTTTTAACTGCAGATAACGTAACCACGTATTCAATCGGTTTTTGAATGAATTCCATGTTTCATCAGAAGTTTTATCGGCGTACCATGCTTTTTCGCTGAGGGCAAACATTCTAGGATAAATCATAAAGTTTAAACGACCAACATTTGGAATGCTTTCTGTAAAAACACAAGCCTGAATGCCGATTATCAAGTTTTTTTGACCATCAGAAATTCCCTGAGGATAGAGTGGAAGATGATAAATTTCCGAAAGAGAAGTGTTCTTTTCATTTGCTGAAAAATACAGGATATCCCAATTTGCTATGACGGCTTCTGAGCCTTGTCGAACTGCTCCACCAACAGCATTGTCCATTCCTATCCAATCGCGCCACCACATAATACTGGCAGAGGAACTTACCATACCCAATGCGTCATCCCAAACAATCATCTTACGTCCTTTTTCTCGAATATTTTTCTCTATTTTACTCAGGAACCAACGTTCTAATCCTGGAATGGAAATGAGATTATTGGTTGAAATTCTTGCTTGACATTTGGGACAAGAAATCCAATTGGTTGGATCCGCTTCGTCGGCGCCAACATGAATATATTTTGAAGGGAAAAGTTCCATTATTTCATTGAAAATGTCAGTATAATAGTTCAGCACAGAATCATTCCCTAAACAAAGAGGATAAGAGAACTCTTTTCCCCAACCAACATTTTTCCCAACACATGCAAAATTATTATGCGCTTTTATGGCAATAGTTGAATGTCCCGGAACATCAATTTCCGGAATAATTTCGATGCCTCTTTCCAACCCGTAGTCAATCATTTCTTTTATTTCGGTTTTAGAAAATTTTCCGAAATATGATGTGCCATCCCAACGATCGGAAGGAAATTTGTAATCAGGATAGCTTTTTGCCATTTCAAGACAGAAACTGTCTTGATCGTTGGGTAATCTTTTCCAACCCGTTTCAAGAAATTCAGGATATTTATCTATAGGAATTCTCCAACCTTCATCGTCGGTCAGATGCAAGTGCAATTTATTCAATTTTAATAATGCCATCATGTCCATTATTTGACAGATTTCTTCTTTTGTAAAAAAATGACGAGCCACATCCAACATAAAGGATCTCCAGCGAAATACAGGTTTATCTTCTATAGCAACGCAAGGGAAATAAGAGTTCGAAGAGGAAGAAAGCACGCTATTAATGGCTACGAATTGCCGGAATGTGTTAATGCCACAAGTTACAGCTTGAGGTGTTGTTCCAATGATGGTAAAATTGTCGGGAGCTATGTCGAGTTTGTATTCTTCTGAATTATCCGATAGAGGTTCTGTTATCAAATTCAAAGCATTTTTTGTTCTGCTGTTTCCCACCAAAATATCCAATCTCTCAGAACGAATATCTGAAAGAACTGCTGAAAGATAATTGGCAGCGGGACGAAGGTTTTCGTTGGAAATATAAATGACTTTTAAAGATTTAATATCACAAAAAGCGTTATAGGCAGATATTTTGATTGGTTGTGGAATAAGAGGGAAAATAGTGTCAATGGTGTGAAGTCCTGAAAACAATGTTGAGGGCTCAACAGGTAAAATGGGATCAGGAATGGTCGATTTTCCACAACTGTAGTTGACAAATAAAATGAGTATGACAATGATATTTTTAATTTTCATGTGGTCATAATTTGGGTTAATAAACATTCTTTTTAACCTAAAACTTAAAATTTTTGATATTTCAAAATAAAAGTTCAGGACAAAGGATAAAAACTTTGTCCTGAACTTTTTATTGGATGAAATTAATTGGCGGTTTTTAAAGTTGCACTAAGTTCACGTTTGTTAAAATCTATTTTCAACAAATAAACTCCATTGGTAAATTTAGGATCGTGGATATTTTCGCGCCAAATTGCTCCATTGCTTAAAGGAAATGCATCGTTTGTAGAATATGCAAGTTCGGCTCCAGTTACTTCGGCTTTGCCATCGGGACCGTAGCCTGGATCGCCCCAGCCTTTCTGATAATAGAAATTGAATCCAATAAAATCATCTGTATCGACCGCCAAATAAATTGTCGTTGCATAGACTCCATCAGCAATTTTTGGCATAAAATAAAAGACTCCTGGAGGCAACGTTTCATCATCAAAATTATAATCGGAGCGAACTGTAGTGTAAGGTTGAACAGGGGGCCCAAATCCCCAACCAGCAATATAAAGACCTTTCGGATAGTTGCTGTCGACAGGATAAACGAAAAGGAATCCGATACTCATATCGTAACGAATAACGTAATCATCTGTTTCCTGTGTGAAGTAATATTTCCCATCTCGCATTTCGAAGAAATCAGGATTTAGTATTTTACTTATATCTACGGAATTAGGGAAACCGCGGAAATATACTTGTCCATTTTTTGTAAAATGACCGGTTCCTTTCATAACTGTGATTCCAGGATAAGTATTTGGATCGATACCGGTTTCCTGGGATAATTTGGCCATGCCAATCCACATATTTCCATCATCCATAGTAGTTCCTTCAAATTCCAAATCGAAAGTTAGAATATTGAAAGTGATTTTTGAAGGTACAATAAGCGGGTCGACCAAATTAAAAAAATCGACTGTCCCGTCATCCGATAAGTCAAAAGCTCCTTTAACATCACCCCATATAAGTCCATTTTGAGGAGTAGTCGCATTGCTGATTACCTTGATATTAATGTCATTTGAAAGAACCCATGCACATTCAAAAACATTGGCATCGGTAATGCGTTTTGTCATTTCCAGCACATTTCCATTTTCCAATTGCAGGTAAAGATTATTGAAAGTGGGTCGTTTCACCAAAACATTGCTTACAGTTAAGGAATCGACTCCACCTTCCGAATTCATGACTTCCACTTTTACGCTCAATTGGGCATTGTCAGGAGCATTTCGGTAAAGATTCAGTTTAAAAACATCGGTAACGGTCTGATCACTACTTGAAAGTTTAAAGGTGTCGAGTTTCACGTTTTGTCCACCAATAGAATAGGTAAGAATTGCTTGATAAAGTGATACGGCATCATCTTTCAAATGTGCGTTTACAGTGAGCTCTTCCCCATAGGTAAGCGTTTGAGGTGAAACATCAAGAGAAACAACTTTCGGGACGTTTTCTACAATTTCATCATTCTTGCACGAATTTAGAAACAGTAACCCAGGAAGAAGCAATAAAGCTAAAAATTCAATTTTTCTTTTCATAATACTATAATTTTAGGGTAAGACAAATAATTATTAAAAAATAGATATTTACGTTTGATTTTCAATTAATTCTCTACAAAAAGTATTTTTCCGGTATTATCTTTTGGAAATTCCCCTGTCAGATACAAAACTATGCGATAGGGAGTTTTTTCTTTTAACAGCCCATTGGGAATAATGCATTTACATTGTGGATTTCTCGATGAGAGTATCTTTGGCTCCTTAAATTCCATCGCAAATTTCAAAACATTATCTGAATAAATTTCCATTTTTGCTATTTGCAAATAATCTGTCCCATAACTATATTGAAACAAAATAGAACCATCGGCTGAAGAATTAAATTTTTTTGTTACGGGTATTGATAATATTCCCGTAGTGTTCTCATTCAGCAAATGTTCGTCCCATTGAGCCAACAACTTATGTGAAACAGAAACAATCGGGCTGTAAATTTTGCCATGGAAACAGCTACGAAATAAAATGTTGTTGTGTGGAATTTTTTTCATACCGTTTTTGAACATAAGCCAGCCGGACTTGTTTAAAGTATCTGTTGTATAATACGTTATTGTATTTGGTATTTTGTTGATTTCGTAATATTTCCCTTTTGAAATTTTAATTTCGGGCGGTTGCAATCGGAAATATATACCCTGATAATACATACGTTCATAATGTTGAGAAACAAGTCGTTGATTGAATTCCTGAAAATCATCGTTTTGTCCCGTCCATGCCAATTCCGACAATGCACAGAGTCTCGGGTATGACTGATACTCTGTTTGATATGGAGGACGATCGAGATATTCGGCCCATAAGTTTGCCTGCAATCCGAGTAAATTACCGGAAGTATCATTTGGAATAGGGAATTGATATACTCTTTCCAAAGGTATAAAGGTAGCCCAATTGTGTCCCCTTTCTCCAATTCCTTGAGCCATATCGATATAGAAATACTTAGATGGGGAGAAAACTACTTTATGCTGAGTTTCTAAAGCCTTTTTACCTGCTTCAAACGAGCTCCATGCCATCACAGCGCTTTCAGACTTAAGATTAGGAGTTTTGAGAATTTCGTCCCAACCCAGCATTTTTTTACCGTATTTGTTCAAAATAATCTCCATTCGTTTGATAAAATATCCTTGTAGTTGGCCGACATCGGTATAAGACATTTTTTTCATCAATTCCTGACATCGAGGACAAGTTTCCCAAACATGATGGTTAACTTCGTCACCGCCAACATGAAAGTATTCTGAAGGGAAAAGTGGAGCCATTTCCGAAATTATTTTTTCCAGCATTTCGTAGTTTTCTTCTCTTCCCACACACCAGACATTGTTTTTGACGCCTTGAACACTTTCGCTCGTGTCATTACTCAAACAAAGAATTTCAGGATAACTTACTGCTTCCGATTTGCTGTGTCCGGGTAAATCAATTTCAGGAACAATGGTTATATATTTATTGGCGGCATATTCAATCAATTCTTTTAACTGAGCTTGTGTGTAAAAACCACCATAGCGTTGATTACCTGAACCGTGAACTGGAGGCAAAGCTTCTTCATGTCCACGCCATGAACCAATTTCAGTCAATTTGGGCAAAGACTTTATCTCTACCCGCCAGCCTTCGTCGTCACTCAAATGCAAATGAAAAACATTTAATTTGTTGGCGGCCATCCAATTGATGTATTTCTTTAAAAAGTCGATACCGAAAAATTGACGCGATACATCCAACATAATGCCTCTCCAGACAAAGGTCGGTTTATCCTTGATCAATATTCCGTCCACGTACCACTTTATTTTTTCGTTTACGGAAGAACTGTAAATTTGCGGCGGAAGCAATTGCAATAAAGTCTGAAAAGCATAGAAAAAACCTGCAGGATGGGAAGCACTAATTTCAATTTTGCGTGAAGTAACTTTTAATTGATATCCTTCCTTCCCAGTTTCACTATTATCTTTAAGTTGGGTCAACTGAATCACAGATTTGTTATCGGATTTTGGCAATAACAAGTCTAATCCCATTGCCGGTTTCAGCATTTCATTTAACTGAATGGCAAGAGGGTGAAGATTGCTGTCAGAACAAATAATCTGCGTATGCTCAGAAAATACGAATTTTCCCGAAATTTTTTCTACGTGCATTGGTTTCGGTAACAGAGAGTATTTTGCAGAAACCATAAACACACAGCTTAAGAAAATAAATAATGCCGTCAAACGTCTGTTCATAAGTTTAATGATTTTGATTATTGTGGAAAGTAACCCGGATTTTGTGTTAATTTTTTGTTTCTATTTCTTTCTTCCTGAGGAATGGGTAATAGTTTCAAATGGTCATCAAAATTATATGCAATTTTCACTCTTGGAGAGCTTGGAGTTGCTTTTGTATAATCGTTTAGCGAATTCATCACTTGTTTGATACGCCCCGTTCTGGTTAAGTCATCCCATCTATGCCCCTCAAAAGCAAGTTCTAATCTCCTTTCATTTAAAATAGCATCCAAGGCTCTTTCCTTATCCAGTCCTGTTGGTATGGGAGTGCCATTTACGCGCATTATTGTATTGTCGTTAGCCAGTTGAACTCCCTCATCCATTCTGTTGTTTTGACATAAAGCTTCAGCTTTCAGTAAAATAATATCGGCTAAACGTATCAAATAAGTATCGTCACCACTTGGTACTCCTCCAGTTCCTCTCCATTTATAAGTGAATGGGATGACATTGTTTTTTTCTGCACTCCAATATTCATCATACCAATAAGTTACACGTTCGTTAATAATACTGGCATTATAACGAATAGACGTTGCTTCATTTTTAAAAGCATTCACCAAATCTTGTGAAGGAATGCAGTATTTTCTCCAAGTAGAACCCGTAAGTGATGGAGGCAAATTTAAACTTGGCCCCCAGTTTGCACAGTCAGGGTTAGAAGCCGAGAATTGAATTTCCCAAATAGATTCGGAGCTATTATAATGAGCACCATCAAACAAATAATCATAATTTTTAAGTAGTTGATAATGAGCGGGTGAATTAATTACTTCGTTACAGTAATAAATGACGCTGTCATATTTATTATAAGGTACATCAAAAGGAATTTGGGCATAAACTTTTGCAAGTAAAGCCATAACAACACCTCTGGTTGCCCTGTCCTTTTTTCCTGAAGCATTTACATCAGGAAGTTTTTGTGCGGCATCTTGCAAGTCTTGAATGACATATTCATATATTTTTTTTACTGACTCTCGAGGAAGATTTGTCTTGTCAGGATTCGCAGAATTTGTCTGAGTCAGGACCAAAGGAGCATCTCCCCAAAGTTTAGCAATATTGAAATATGAAAGTGCTCTTATGGTTTTAGCTTCACCAATAATTTCTCCTTTCCTTTTTTCTGTCAAATTGGGATCTGTTATTTTGTCGACATTTTCAAGTACTATATTGCACCCCTGAATAGTTCGGTACAACATCGTCCAGTCCACCATCAAGTTCATATTGGAAGAGCTAAGTTGCAGCGTTTCATATTCATATAATGGAGCGTCATCAATGGGATTATAAGCATTGTCGGAGCGTACATCACCTAACAAAACACCTTCCCAAACATAAAAGTCAGTATAAAAAGTATTGTAAGCGCCAATTAATGCAGATTCAATATCCTGTTTCCTGACGAAAGCCGTTTCTGTGGATTCGCTGGTGAGGGGCTTTAAATCTAAAAAATCGTTGCATTGAACAAAGCTGATGCCAAAGAATACGACCAGCATCATTTTAAAAATATATGTTTTAAAAAATTTTCTCATAAGTAATAGTATTTTTGATTTTCAATGTGTTTGGAAATTTTCAATTATAATACATTTGAACGTTTTTTTAAATAAATGCATTATTATTTTTTGAAGTTGGATATTGATTATAGATCTCAAAGTTTTAAACTGATTCCAAAAATAAAATTGCGTGGTTGAGGATAAGTTCCATAATCAATCCCGATTGCTCCATTTTGTTCAGCATTTACACCGTTGTTGACAAACATGCTAACTTCGGGATCGTATCCGGTGTATTTGGTAAAAGTAAACGGATTCTCCATAGTCAAATAGCATTTGAATTCCTTGATTATGTTTTTATTTTTTAATATCCGCTCAGGGATGGAATAACCCAGAGTAATGTTTTTTACTCTTAAATAGGAACCGTCTTCAATAAACCGTGATGAAATTAACGAATTGGCTGTGCTTCCATAAATTGCCTTAGGAATATCAGTTTTTTGACCTGGAACTTTCCATCGCTTCAATACTTGCGTGCTTTGGTTGTAGAAATTATACATTCCTTCGATATCAATACGTGTGGCGTTAAAAATGTCGTTTCCATAAACCGACTGAAGCAGAATCGATAAATCAAATCCCTTATAACTGAAAGTGTTGTTTAAACCTGATGTAAATAACGGATTAGCATCACCAATGATTGCCTTGTCTTCATCCGAAACGTCTCCGTTTTCATCTGCACCTTTATACATGATCATACCATTGAGTGGATTAACACCCTGAGATACATATCCATAAAATGTTCCCAATGGATAACCTTCACGTATCAATGAAACTTCTTCGCGGGTATAAATGTAGCCTACCAGCAAATCTTTTCCTCCTAAATTCAGTACTTTATTTTTGTTGAAGGATATATTGAAGTCGGTGTTCCATTTAAACTGGTTAACCAGGTTTTTTGAAGCTATGGAAAATTCCAAGCCTTTATTTTCTACACTGCCAATATTAATAACTGAACTGTTATATCCTGTTGAACGTGGCAAAGGATAATCAAAAAGCAGATCGTTTGTTTTTTTATAATAGGCATCAAGAGTAAAAGCAAGTCTGAAATTGAAAAATGCCAAGTCAATTCCTACATTTGATTGAGTAGTTTCTTCCCATTTCAAATCCTGATTGTCAATGGTAGCAGGAATTTTTCCATTTTGAACTGTTCCATCAATGATGTAGGGAGCTGGTGTCATTGTTCCGTACGACGCATAAGCAGTAATGCCGCTGTTGCCAACTTGTCCCCAGCCGGCTCTAATTTTAAAATCACTCAGGGATTGAAAGGAAGACATAAATTTTTCTTCCGACAAACGCCATCCTGCAGAGAAAGAAGGAAAATATCCCCATTTATTGTCTTTTCCGAAATTTGAGGCGCCATCAGCACGAAAGTTGACTGTCAGCAAATATCTGTTTTTAAAATCGTAATTCATATTCAAAATGGAAGACAAATTATTAATGGCTGATTTATCACTGTTCATGGAAACCATAATGGAACCGCCATTGACAGTTTTTACAGCAGAACTAGAAAAATGTTTGGATGAAACGCTCAAATTTTCAGTATTTTTTGTAGAAATAATCAAGCCGCCTAAAAATGAAAAATTGTGAGCATCGTTTAATGATAATTTGTATGCCAACGTATTCTGAGAAACCAGATAATTATCCATGTCGGCATATTCGGAAGCTAATCCTATATTGGCACGTCCCCAATCGGTTTTAAAAGGATCCAGAAATTCTTCATATTTTCCATTTTGATGAGTAATTCCGAGTAATGTTTTTGCCGTCAAGTTTTTTACCGGTTCAACTTCCAAATAAACATTTCCAAGAATATACCAACTTCTGTACTTATTATCAGTGCCATAAATGGAAGATAAGGGATTTTCGAATGAAGCCATAAAAGGACTTCCCGTAAAAGTTCCATCAGGATTGTAAACAGTGATAATGGGAGGTGTGTTAAGCATCTGCAAAATTGTACCACTTTTCCCGGAACTTCTGCTTTCAGGAACATCTACATCTTCCCAGTTAGAGTATGTAAAAGTTCCTCCCAATCTTAACCAATCAGTTGGTGTGAGGTCAAGATTCAGTTTGAAATTATAACGTTGAACATCATTGGTAACAACTATTCCTTCTGTATTAATAAAACCTCCCGAAAGATAATATTTTGCCTTTTCGTTACCTCCATTTACGGCAATTTGATAATTTTGCATAATACCAGTTTGAAAAACTTCTTTTTGCCAGTCGGTATCATAAGGATAACTTTCCCAGTCAAGTGTTCTTCCCATCTCAGTCATTAAGGCTCTGTATTGTTTTGCATTTAATACATCCATATATTTATGAGGTGTGGTGGTTCCTGCAGAAGCTGTCAGGGTCACTGTAGGTTTCTGAATAGTTCCGTGTTTGGTTGTAATAATCACAACACCATTTGCACCGGAAGATCCGTAGATAGCTGCCGATGCTGCATCTTTCAAAATAGTCATGGATTCAATATCTGCAGGATTAATGTCTTTTGTGCTGGAAGTTGGAATGCCGTCTACAATGTACAATGGTTCACTTAAGGCGTTGATAGAGGTAGTTCCACGAACGCGAATGGAGAATCCTGATTGGGGTTTTCCGGTTGGCATACTTACTTGTACGCCGGCTGTTTTACCTTGAATGGCATTTGCGAAAAAAGTGTTGTTTCGTTCTGCAAATTCTTTGTCGGAGAGAGCAACGACAGCCCCTGTTATATTTCCTTTTTTTTGTGTTCCATAACCTACCACCACAAGTTCATCCAGATATTTAGATTCTTCAGACAGCGCAATTTTTAAATTGTTTTTGCCGGTAACTTCAATTACTGCAGGAGTGTAACCAACATAGGAAACGGTTAATTGGGCGCCAGCTGGAACTTCAATGCTAAATCTTCCATTTATGTCGGTAATTGTTCCAATGCTTGTTCCCTTAATTTTAACAGTCGCACCAATCAGGGGTTCATCATTTTTATCGGTAACAACTCCTGTTGTTTTTTGTGTAGGGATTGTTTTCGATTTTTCATTTTCTTTTTTGTATAAAACAATTTGAGAATTGGAAATTTCAAAATTAATGTTTGTGTTTTTCAACATTTCTGCAACCAATTGACCGATTGACAGGTTATTCGCTTTTACTGAAACTTTTTGGTTTAAATCAATTTTGTTGGCATCGTAAAAGAAAGTGAAACTGCTTGATTTTTCAATTCTCGTAATAGCTTCTGAAAGAGGAATATTAGAAAAAGTTATTGAGATTTTTCTTTCGGTGTTTTGTGCCGAGATAAAAAGAGCAAAGAAAAATACTGTTAAAATTGTGGATATTCTTTTTAATTTCATACATTTGTAATATTTTCAAGGTTAATAATTTTCACCTTATTCTTTTTTAGGGTAAGATATTTATTGGAATAATGGTGAAATTGTTTTAATCGATTTTTTATTAAAATGGCACGAATGAAAACTATAATTTTCTTCGTGCTTATTTATTTGACTTTTTGCATAGGCTTATTGTTTTTTAAATTCGTCGTTAGAGGTTGAATTAACAGTCTGTTGTTTTCAAGAAATTGATAATCAAAGGAATTAATGCGTGCCATGATACGAATAACTTCTTCCAGAGGTTCATTTTGCAGAGTAAAAGTAAAGGATTGATCATTCGGAATTCGATTATCAATAATGATTTCTGCCGAGTACCACTTCGATAGATATTTACAGATTTCTCTTATGCTTTTGTTTTCAAAGTGTAATTGATCATTTGTCCATGATTTGGCATATTCAATATCTCCATAGTCTATTTTTAAATTTTTTGCTTCTTTATTATAATTTCCTTCTTGTCCAGGTTTTAGCATTATCGTTTTATCTCCGGCCGACAAGGAAACAGATCCTTCGTATAAACTGACAATTGTGTTGTCAGAAGTTGCATACGAATTTACATTGAACTTTGTTCCGTAAACTTTTACCTTAACATCATTGGACTTGACTAAAAACGGAACTTTTTTGTTGTGAGTTACATTGAAAAATGCTTCTCCATTTAATTCTGCTTCGCGTAAGTTTTTCTTTTCATGGAAAGTTAAGGTGGTATTGGAATGCAGCCATACTTCTGTTCCGTCAGATAAAACAACTTTTGACTTTCCGTTCATGGATACAATAGTTTGAGTTTGAATTTTTTTTGTTGTCGAAAACTGACCTAAAAAAAATGTACCGCTCAATGCCAAAATCAATAATACGCAAGCCGCTGCGAGTTTGCGGGTAAAATGAGTAATTGAGAAAATTTTATTCTTTTCATTTTCGGGAGGCATGAAATTCCTAACTTTTTCCTCTTTTTCCATATAGGTAGAAAGTTTTTTCCAATAATACTCCATATCAGCTTCATAAATGGCTGTTTTAAGCTGAACTTTTTCCCATAAGGTTTCAAGTTCTTCAAACAATTGAAGATTTTGTTCCTTTGCCAACCAAACATTAAGTTGAGTGTTTTCTTTTTCCGTGATATCGCCTTTTAGTCTGGCAATAATCAAATTCCATGGAATTTTTCTTTTCATGACATGATATGTTATATTAATATGACACATTCAGGAAGAATAACCCTTATTACCTTGAAAAAAAATTACCAAAAATAATTGTATGAGTCACCCAAAAATTTTCTAATTCTCTTTAAAGCTTTGGTAATTTGTCCTTCAACCGTTTTCACAGAAAGGTTGAGATGGCGAGCAATTTCATTGTTGGGAAGTTGTTCGTTGCGACTGAGTTGATAAATTTCTTTGCATTTTAATGGGAGGGAAGCAATGGCTTCTTCAATCAAATGATACAATTCATCAGTTTCCAGACTCATTAAGTCCGAATCGATAATTTCATCTTCAATTTGATCAAGTGTAAGCGTTTTCTTTTTTTGTCTCAAGTAGTTTAAGCTCTTGTTGCGTGCCGATTGAAAAAGATAAGACTTAAATGAGGTATGTATTTTAAAAGTTTCCTTATTTTCCCATATATAAATAAAAATATCCAAGACTTGCTCCTCTACAATTGTTTTATCGTTTATATATAAATACATAAAACGACAAAGCGGCGTAAAATAAGAATCAAACAACCTTTTAAAAGCTGTTTTATCTCCCTGACGAACTAATTCCAGGAGTAGTAAATCGGTTTCCTTTTGGTTCATTTCATGGTAGTTGATGCAGCAAAGATAATTATTTTGGTAGAATAACGATTCTAAGAAAATTTATCGGCAACAAATTTTTTCATGATAAATTAATAACTTTGTGAAAGTATAATTAAATGCTTATACTCCTGATTTTAAAAATAAAAATCAGTAATTTTTCAATAAAAATTTGAATTTATGAAAGCCGGTAAGTTATTTGTAATTTTAGGCTTGTTATCCTGTTTTTCTGTAGCTCAGGCTGTCGGCATTCAGAAAACAATCCTAACCTTTGATGTGAAAGGAAATGAAGAATTGAAAATGGATATTTACTCGGTCGATTCCATATTTTCTTCTCCACAGCCTTGTCTGATGTTTGTATTTGGAGGGGGTTTCAAAGAAGGAAAAAGAGATGACCCTGGTTATCGGTCGTATTTTGATTATTTTGCAAAAAAAGGATTTGTGGTTGTCTCTATAGACTATCGATTGGGTATGAAAGGGGAAAAAGCACCCGGAGTTTTTAATACCAAACCTTTGGAAAATGCAATTTCATTAGCGGTTTCTGATTTATATTCTGCTACAAAATTCCTCATAGAAAAGGCTGATTCTTTGAATATCGATAAAAATCGAATCTTAATCAGTGGCTCAAGTGCCGGCGCCATTACTGTACTTCAAGCAGAATACGAATTAAAAAATCGGCATAATATCGCGTCTAGATTACCGCAAGATTTTAGTTATGCTGGCGTTATTTCTTTTGCAGGTGGCATTTTCAGCATAGAAGGCATGCCAACTTATGCTGTTCCTCCTGCACCGACCTTGTTTTTTCATGGGAGCGCTGACAAACTTGTTCCGTATAAGGAAACTCGTCTTTTTAACAAGGGCATGTTTGGTTCCAAATCATTGACGAAAAATTTTCATAAAAAGAATTATTCCTATCTTTTTTACAGCATGGAAGGGTTAGGTCACGAGGTTGCCAGTTTTCCAATGAATGAATTCCTGCCTGAAATTGAACAGTTTATCGAAAATTTTGTTTTTGAACAGAAGCCGTGGATGGTGGAAGTTTATTTTACGGACAAACAGCGCAAAACAAATGCCTCTATCACTCCAAGTTCTTACTATAACAAATGAGCGTAGAGGCAAATGAAATTTTTTTATAAATTCTCTATTTTTTCACGTAAAAACTTTGTTTCAGTAAATCTTCCTCTCGGGACGACGAACCGACCATTACGATAAATTCGCCGGTTTCAACCACAGGCTTCAGATTTTTATCCAAAAAAGTGAGTTTGTCGGGAGAAACAGTGAAATGTACGGTTTTGGTTTCACCGGTTTTCAGCGCTACACGCGCAAAATCCTTCAACTCCTTTACCGGCCGCGTTACGGAACTGAACTTATCGCGAAGGTAAAGTTGCACAATTTCCGTACCCTCCATTTTGCCGGTATTGGTAACATCCACCGTCACTTCAAGGTTTTCGCCTTTCGAAATTTCCGAACCGGAAAGCTGCAAATTATTGTATTTAAAGGTCGTATAAGATAATCCGTAGCCGAACGGATACAATGGTTCGCTGGAAGTTACCACGTAAGGATGAAAATAGTGCGAAGGTTTGTGATTATAAATCATTTGTATCTGGCCGACGCTTCGGGGAATGGTTATGGGAAGTTTTGCCGAAGGATTGATTTTTCCGTAAAGAATCTCGGCTATTGCTTCGCCTCCATACATTCCCGGTTCCCATGCCTGAACGAGTGCATTCACTTTCCCGACTGCTTTTTCAACCCCCAACGGACGACCGGTAATCAAAATCAAAATCGTTGGTTTTCCTGATGCTGCCACTTTTTCGATCAGTTCGTTTTGCAACCCAACCAAATCGATATCCGAACGGTCGGTATCTTCGCCTCCCGTTCGTTCTGTCCAGCGGAAACGCATCATATATTCTCCGGCGACCACGATATTTAAATCGGCGGACTTGGCTTTTTCGGCAGCTTCATTTACTTTTTCGGGTGACATGTTTCGTGGATCCCAACCTTGATCGACAAATTCGAAATGCGTATTCGACGATACCATTTTTAATCCTTCCAAAATAGTGATTACATTTTCATCTTTTTGAACTGCACTCCAGTCTCCGAGAATATTCATATCGTTGGCATTGATACCGGTTACCAGCACATTTTTATATTTTTCCGTCAAAGGAAGAATTCCGTCGTTTTTCAGTAAAACAATGCTGTTACGTGCGGCCTCAAGAGCAGTTTGTCGGTGTTCGGGATTTAATCTGATTTTCATCGTTGTTTTTTCGTCGGCATAAGGATGCTCGAAGAGTCCCAAACGAAATTTTATCGTCAGGATTTTTCGTACCGATTCATCGATTCGTGATTCGGGGATACGACCTTCTTTCACGAGTTCAGAAACCAGCTCGTTCCAGTGAATGCCGTGCATGTGCATATCCATTCCGGCCATAATGGATTGATAAAAAGCTTCCTTCAGATTTTCGGCCGTTGCATGTAAGTCGTACAAATGTTCGATATCCATCCAATCGCTCACAATAAAACCCTTGAATCCCCATTCTTTTCTCAGCACCTCGGTCATCAACCATTCGTTACTGTGACAGGGAATGCCATTCAGTTCGTTGTGCGACATCATCGCCGACATGGCTCCGGCATCAACACCGGCTTTGAAAGAAGGGAAAAAAACTTCGCGTAGTGTCCGTTCCGAAAGATCTGCCGGTGAGCCATTCGTTCCGTTGATCGGTTCGCTTCCTGCAACGAAATGCTTAATACAGGCCAAAACATCGTTCTCACTGTTTAAATCGCCTTGATAACCTTTGACTGTTTGAATGCCCATTTGGGTGACCAGATAAGGATCTTCACCGAAAGTTTCACCAACACGGCCCCAACGCGGATCACGGGCAACTTCCACATTTGGATTGAATGTCCAGTGCATATTCATTGCCCGCATTTCCTTTGCCGTTTGTCGGGCAATTTTGTATGCCATTTCCGTATCGAATGACGAAGCCAAACCGATATTTGTCGGATATACAGTATTGTCGGGTGCATTGGCATTTCCGTGAATGGCATCGATACCAAAAATGACAGGAATTTTCAATCGGCTTTGCATAGCCAGCGACTGAAGATAATTGGCTTCCTGAATAGTTAAAACATGCAGAAACGAGCCAACCAGTCCTTTTTTCGTCAGATTTTCCAAATCTGTAGTCGAAAATCCGGGATAAAATGCGTTTGCCGTATTGTTTTTTAGTTGTTCAGCCGTAAGAGTAGCTTCGGCAGCTTTGATATGTTCAATGCCGACAAATTGATTCATTTGTCCGATTTTTTCTTCGAGTGTCATTCGCGAAAGCAAGTCGTTTACACGTTCTTCCACGGTTGCTTTTGGATTCTGATACAAGGGAACGGCTTTTTGAGCGTCCACATTTGTATTCATTACCAAAATTAAACTAACGACGGGGAAAAATATTTTTTTCATTTTTCGACAGTTTTATTTTTCGAAATTGTCCGTTCTGAAGGGAACGACAGGCAATTCGCGTGTGTTGTAAAGATTACCGATTTGGAAGTTTTTAAAACAATATCTCGCCGCTATCGGATTTGCTATATTTTCATTGGAAACGATCAAAATGCGATTGTTTAAATCGACTTCAACTTTTGCAGGATAAAAAATGTGATCTTCTCCGGCAATTTCAAAACCTTTTATGTCCACTGCACGGCTAAATCCGTCATCGGCATAATTGAAGGAAAGATAAATTTTTCCGTCTTTTATTTCCATCGATTTATATTCCGGTCCGTGCGAAGCAATCCCTTTCAGTCCGTAAGTTTGCGAAAGAGCCAAAAAGGCGAGCCGTTTGCCTACATCGATTTTGTTTCGTGGATGAATGTTGTTCTTTTCGTATTCTTCCACCAAATCGTTGGTAGAAATCATTCCGCTATTGGGAATCAATGATTGAGCCTTAAATTGAGCTTCGCGCAACAAAGCTCCCGAAGTGCCGGTCTCGCCATCGCCATAAATCCACGGCGCTATTTCGACGTAATAAAAGGGCAAATCGCCCAATCCCCAATCTTTTCGCCACAAATTGACCATGTTGGCAAGTCGCTCGGCATACACATCATGTTTCCCCACATTTGATTCACCCTGATACCAGATGAATCCTTTAATAGTGTAATGAGATACAGGTTTCAACATTCCATTGTACATTAACAACGGTCGAGTCCATTCTGCCATATCCTGAATTCCTTTTTCTGACAAATCGATATCGGGATAGGTTTCCAAAATTTCGCTGCTTGTCCAACTTTCTACACGAGAACCTCCCCAGCTGCAAACCACAATTCCGACAGGAACGTTCAATGTCCGATAAAGCATTTGGGCAAAGTGATAGGCTGTGGCACTAAACCAGGGAGCGTTTTCCGAATTGCATTCTTTCCAAGTTCCTTTAACGGTTTCCTGAGGTGTCATTGCTGCTGTTTTAGGAATCGTAACAAAACGTATTCCTTTGTTTTGTCCAGCCATTGCAATGGTTTCGTTGGCTTTGAGAATCGGATTATTCCAAAAGCCGTTCAACGGCATCTCCATGTTGCTTTGTCCGGAAGCAAGCCAAACTTCGCCAACAAGAATATTTTTCAAAGTAAGTTTTTCGCCATCTGAAAAGGAAATGATATATGGAGTAAAACTTGCCGTAGGTGTAG
Source organism: Bacteroidales bacterium (assembly GCA_012517575.1). GTDB lineage: Bacteria > Bacteroidota > Bacteroidia > Bacteroidales > Paludibacteraceae > MVYY01. The sequence continues at coordinate 21,004 of JAAYUQ010000038.1, forward strand.
CAACGGAAGCGATCCAATTCCCTTTTGCATCGACCTTCACTTTGGTAATTTCGGAAGTCCATGAAGGGCGAATTTCGACAGTTTTTCCCGAATCGGACTTTCCCCAGAGATTGACTTTAGTGTTCTGTTGCAAAACCATGTTATCGCTCATGATTTCGGGCAACAAAATTTTTGCCTCGAGTGAAGTGGTCAACATCAAAAAGAGCAGCAACGGTAAAATCTTGATTTTCATATTCATTGTTTTTTATGATTATTATCGATAATGCTTTGTCGCGCAAGTTTTCCCCAAGGTTTGAGCAGATTGTCGTTCCATTTTCCATAGGAAGAAGCGCGTGGCAAAAGCATTGAACAAGTTTCGTTTTTGTCGGAAACTGACCATGCAACCCAGCTCAGTTTTCGGCTTTCCATCCATTCCACATACGTTTTCCATTCTTCTGTTCCCAAACGTCCGTCACCATTTGCCTCCGAAGCTCCACATTCCGAGACAAAAACAGGAATGCCTTTTGCAATGGCAGCATCGGTACGATCGCGGAGCCATTTTTCGTGAGTTGCAGCATAAAAATGCATGGTGTACATAATGTTTGTTGCATTCTGAATCGGATCTTCGGCAACCAAATGTAAATCCTGATCCCAATGCGGATTTCCTACCAAAATGATATTATCCGGATCAATAGCTCGAATAACACCAATTACTTCCTCAGCATACGATTTAACTTCCGGCCATTCAAAATAATCGGGTTCATTCCAGATTTCGTAAATTACGTTTGGATATTTGCCGTATTTCGAGGACATTTCCCTGAAAAATGATTTTGCTTCTTCCAAATACTTATGGTGCGCGTGAAAATCGATAATTACATAAATACCATTTTCAATAGCACCTTCAATTACCGGCGTAATGCATTGCAATGCAAATTGTGGATTTTCGCGATAGTTGTCCTCAATTTGCACTCCCATCGCTGCACGAATGACGTTACAATGCCAATCGTTGGCAAGCCATTTTACTGTTTTTTTGTTGTAGAATCGTGGCCAAAGGTTGTGCCAACCCAAACTCACGCCACGAAGTATCACCGGTTCTCCTTTTTCATTGCAAAGTTGCGTTCCTGAAACTTTCAATTGTCCATTGAGAGCAACCGGCGAATTTTTTGGCGCTGCGAAACAGCCCATCAAGAAAAATGAAAAAATCAATGTCGATATTTGTTTGCGATATTTCATCATTTCAGGTAACATTTTTATTTGAAATTGTCATTTTATTCGATTAATCAATTCCAGGCACATTCGACTGTTATGGTATGGGCATTTCCAAAATCCGGCTTTGTCGTTCAGCGTATCTTTATGTCCGTCCTTCGAAACCGACCAGTACCATTCTCCATTTTCGTTGTCAATCAGGTTTTCTTTGATAAAATTCCAGGAACGGATCGCTTTTTCGAGATAAGATTCTTTTTTCGAAAGTTGATATGCATTGAAAAAGCCGACGACGGCTTCAGCCTGCGGCCACCAATCGCTATTCGTGTCGAGGTGATTTGTCTCGACGTTTTTTTCGTTCATTAAGCCCCCGTCTTCACGAAGTCCTTCTGCTGCAGCATCTGCTATGCGAAGAACGACATTTCTCACTTTTCTCAGTGTTTCCGCATCACCTAAAACCATTGCTGCTTCGTCCAACAACCAGGAGGCTTCAATGTCGTGTCCGAACGATTGAATGGACGATTTGCAACCCCAATTTTCGTCGAAAAAAAGATTCAAATGATAGGTTTCGGAATCAATAATTTTGTCGAGAAACAGGTCAATCAAATTTTTCAGCTGCATTTCCAATAAAGGGTCTTTCCAGACGCGATACAGATTAGTGTAGGCTTCAAGTAAGTGCAAATGGGTGTTCATCGTCTTTTTTTCGTTGGCATCCTTATCGCTCAAACGTACGTCGTCGAGCAAAATCCAATCGCGACTGTATGCTTCGAAATAGCCGTTTTTGTCCTTATCAAAACTATATTTTTCTATCAGCGAAAAAAGTTCTTTTGCCTTTTCCAAAGCCGTTTCGTTGTCGCTCGCACGATAAAATTCGACCAACGCATAAATGAAAAATGCCTGACTGTAAATCTGTTTTTTGGTGTCTGCAGGCGATCCGTCAGCATTCAGCATCCAATAAGTACCTCCAAATTCTTCATCGAAAAAATGGTTGAAAATATATTCCTTTGCGTGTTCTGCTTCTTTCAGATATGCTTCGTTTTTCAAATGAAAGGCTGCGGAAGAAAATGTCCATAAAATACGTGCATTCAAAATTCCTCCTCGTGGAGCGTTTTTAATCAGCTGATTTTTGCCGGTCATTTGCCCAAAATATCCACCACGTTCCAAATCTTTCATTTTTTCTGACCAAAACGGAAGAATATCTTGCGTCAATTCGTTGTAAACTTCCTCCTTTAGTTTTATAAGATTAAAATGAAAACTTTTATGCTCTGTTTGTTCTGAATGTTCCGTCATTTCGAAATCTAAAAAAATTTGCGTTTAGTCTGAAAGAATCGATTTATTATTGAATTGTCGATTTTGCTCTTTTCCGGTCGAGTTGTTCGGTTATTTCCTTAACTTTTTTGTCGGAAAGCGGATAAAACAACATTCCTACAAATGCCAATAAACTGCAAAGAGCCGGGAACAAGCTGATCATCAGTCGCTCACCGAAAATGGTTTCAGCGGCTTGTTGTGCAGCATGCGGATTGTAATTGAAAATTGCCAAAATCCAACCACTCAAAGCCGCGCCTAACGCCCAACCCAATTTTTGGGACATGGAAGAAGACGAGAAAATCAATCCCGTTGCCCGTCGTCCCGTAGTCAGTTCCTGGTGATCGACAATATCGGCAAACATCGACCAGAGTAGCGGC
>JAAYUQ010000039.1 GCA_012517575.1 Bacteroidales bacterium
AACCCTCAGCGGCAGGTCTTTACCGGAAACTGACCCAGAACCCCGAAACAGGCGACGAGGAAAGTTTCTACACCAAGATTGTCAACCTGTACCACGAGATTAAGATGAATAATCCGGAAACCATCGAAAAAATTCAGGATGTTCCCAAACGCATTAAGGTGATTAAAAAATCGGAAGAGAACGAAATGTTCGTATTCTTCAAAAAGAACCGCCTCTTTGTCAAACAGGCGGTGGAAGAGGAAAATAAAATAAACGTTACGGAAACTTCGCTCGAAATGATACTCGATAAAATTGTATGCCAACCTGAAACAGCATCCTTCCGCATAGACGAAAATTTCTGGCGGCTTTACGAAAAGGTAAAACAGAACGATGAACGGCCGACAGTTCCAACTTCTGCAATAAGTATAGAAAAAAATGCACTGGGTGTCATTGATTTTCTGTTGCGGCAAAAGGAAAATCCGGATTTGTTGCTACTCAAACCTTTTCTCCGAACGCTGCGCGAAGATATTCTCGATTACGGCACACTCTCCGATTATACGCTCCGCCGTATAGCCAACCTCAGCAACAACCATTCAGGGATAGATATTGGCAAAGCAATAATTGAATTTGGCGAACTGGAAAAAGAGCTGGGCAGAAACTACCTCGACCAGGAAAAGAACAAGCAATATCCTGATAAGGAGATTATTATAGCAATAGAAAACCGAAACAAGTAAAAAGGCAAACAGTTATGAATGCAGAAGAAGCGCTTAAACAAATATTCGAAACTTTTGAACCCGATGCGATAATTGATTTTTTCCGGACAATAGGCGTTCGCACGCTCAATCCCTTAAAAAGGAACTATGACATTCAGGCGGATGCTTCGTTTTTTTCCACCCCTTATTTATTGGGCGTAATCAGGCTCGAAAATGAAGAGGAACTTGCTGTTTTTACTGTTAAAGTTGAGAAATCGCTTACAGAACGTTCGGGCAAGAAAGCGCAGTACGAACTTGCTAAAAAGATATTAAAAGCTGAGAATCGCTACCCTGCCGGTATTTTTATATTCCATGACGATAAAAACGACTTCCGGTTTTCGCTTGTGTACAACATTCCGCAAGCAACAGGGAAACACGATTGGAGCAATTTCAGGCGATACACCTATTATGTGAGCAAGGAGCAAACCAACAAAACATTTATTCAGCAAATAACCCATGCCGATTTTTCATCAGTTGAGAAGCTGATCGAAGCTTTCAGCGTCGAAAAGGTTACAAAGGCTTTCTATGCCGAATTGCAAAATTGGTATTTCAGGGCAATGAACATGGTAGAATTTCCCGATGATGAGGATAAAGACAAAAACAGCCGCAATGCAAAGAATCTTATCCGGCTGATAACCCGCATTATTTTCATCTGGTTTATGAAAGAAAAACGACTTGTACCGTCATCGCTTTTTGAAAAACAATTTGTCGATACCCTCCTCCATTACAATGACAAAACCGGCAGTACCTATTATAAAGCCATTTTGCAAAACCTCTTTTTTGCCACGCTGAACACTAAAATGCGGAAGGATGATCTTAAAAGCAGAATTTTTGTTGAAGATGCACAGAAAATGGGTTACATAAGCGACGCTTACCTTCAGCAAGGCTACTATCGTTACAGCCGATTTATCAAAGACAAGGAAAAATTTCTTTGTGAATTCGAGAATATTCCATTCCTTAACGGCGGATTATTCGAATGCCTCGATAAAAAAATAGACGGGAAGGAAGTGCGAATCGATTGTTTCTCGGATCATCCGAAAAATGAAACAAGATTGAAAGTGCCCGATGAAATTTTCTTTTGTGAAGAGGAGGTTGAAGCAGATTTATCGGGCTTTTTAGAAAACAATACTAAAAGAAAAGTGCGTGGCCTCCTGCCGATACTCAAAAGCTACAACTTCACCACCGATGAGAACACGCCTATCGACGAGGAAATAGCGCTGGACCCTGAACTGCTCGGCAAAGTGTTCGAAAATCTTCTGGCTTCGTACAATCCAGAAACTGCTGTTACGGCCCGTAAAGCCACCGGAAGCTATTACACGCCGCGCGAAATTGTGGATTACATGGTTACGGAATCTCTTGTGATGCATCTGGCGGATGCTCTTGGCGATGATCCGGCAACTATCGAAAAGCTGAAAAAACTTTTTTCTTATTCCGACGATACCAATCCGTTTAATGCAGCAGAAACGGAAAGCATAGTCAACTGCATCGAAAAAATAAGGATACTCGACCCGGCCTGCGGCAGCGGCGCTTTCCCGATGGGAATACTTCACAAACTGGTGTTGGCGTTGCATAAACTCGACCCGCAAAACTTAAAGTGGAAAAAACGCCTTATCGAGAGTGTGCCGCCGGAACTTCAGACGGAAGTGGAAAAATCGCTCCAAAACAAATCGCTCGACTATATCCGCAAACTCGGGCTTATCGAACATTGTATTTTTGGGGTGGATATTCAGGAAATTGCCATTCAGATTAGCAAACTCAGGTTTTTTATTTCACTGCTTATCGAGCAGGAAGTGGACGACAGCAAGGAGAACCGCGACATACGCGCCCTGCCGAACCTCGAAACCAAGTTTGTAGCGGCAAATACCTTGATTGGACTTGGCGACAGTCAATTATTAAAAAGCACGGAAATAATAAACCTCGAAGAAGAACTTTTCAGAGTAAGGGAAAAAATTTTCTATACCAACAGCCGAAGCGAAAAAATCAAATTGGAAAACCAACTCACCAAACTTCGATTTCGGTTGAAAAACGAATTTGCCAATCTTGGTTTTCCCAACGATAAAACTGAAAAAATCACTTCTTGGGATCCTTTTGACCAAAACACCCATGCCGACTGGTTTGACCCCGAATGGATGTTCGGAGTGAAAAACGGCTTCGACATTGTCATTGGAAATCCGCCGTATGTTTCAAACAAGGGTATAAGCGAAAACGATAAAAAAATTCTTGAGAAACAATTTGGATTTGCCGATGATCTTTATAACCATTTTTATTTTAAAGGAATGGATCTGTTAAACGAAAAAGGCATTCTCACTTTCATCTCTTCCAAAACTTTCTGGACCATACAGACTAAAAGAAATTTGAGGGAGCTTATCCTTAAAAATAAACTTTTGCAACTTTTTGATACTGCGAATCCTTTTGATGCCCCAATGGTGGATACCTGTGTGATAGTGATTCAAAAATGCCCTAATCAGCCTGAAAATTATATGTTTCAATATCTTGATGGCTCAAAAAGTATCACAGAACCTGTAGTTAAGAATGGCAACATAGAATATTACAAAAACGCTCCCAATCAGGTATTTTTCCCGATTAACGATTACAATTTACGCATTTACGAGCGTTACGGTAAAAAAGTAAACGAATTGCTCAACCAATGGTGGGATAAAGTTTCTACCAGTAAAAATATTGAGAAATATAAAAAAGAATTGAAAGAATATCGTAACTCATTAAAGCCCGGTGATGTTACCCTTCTTGGGCTTATCACTGAAGGTGGTCAGGGACTTGCTACCGCCAATAATGGCAAATATATTGGAGTACTTGAAGGCACAAAATGGGCTGAAAATGTAAAAAAGCAACGCCCTGACAAACTGCTTATGGCTGCCCAATTTTGTAGTGAAAAACAAATTAATAATAAAAACGATGCTTCCCGATTTTTAGAGCAATTAGAGGAAACAGACATTCGAGCCCTGTTTGACGAACTAAAAGAAAAATACGGAAGGGATGTTTTTGGGCAGGGTTGGCTCTATCGCATTGTCAGTCCGACAGAAATAGCCGACGTGAACAGTTTTTCAGACAATGAAAAGCTCAATGGCATAGATAGCACAACAACTTATGTTCCTTACGACAAGGGCGACAAGGACGGCAACCGCTGGTATGCACCCACACCTTATTATATTGATTGGAGCCGAGAGAATGTGAAATTCTTAAAAGAAAATTCCGGGAAAAAAGGTGAAGGAATGCCAGTGGTACGAAATCCACAATTCTATTTTAGAGAAGGGTTTTGCTGGACAGATGTAAATTCAACTTATCTTAAATCAAGAATTAAAGAAAATGGTATTTATGACGTATTGACCATGTCTTTGTTCACAACAACAAATTTACCGGATTTATTATTTGTATGTCTTATTAATTCATCATTCATAAGTGAATATGTTGATATTTTTATAAATTCCACATCGCATTTTCAGATCAATGACGCCAGACAATTACCCATAATTATACCCAATGCAGAGCAATTACTTTTTTTTGAAAATATATTCAATCGGGCTGTAGCCATACAAAAAGATAAGTTTTCAGGAAAAATAAGTGAGCTGTCAGCCGAAAAGGAATTGGATAACATACAAAAAGAATTAGATAATTTTGTGGAGGAGATGTATTTAAAATAATGAAAGGAGGTACAAATGAGAGGAGAACCCGTAATAGTAAAACAACTTTTGAAGAAAGCAAAGGATTCTGCACTATTAGCTGTGGAATTCTATAATAAACCGGCTGTTAGTTTTAAATCAGAAGGATTTATCACTATGATGTGCATAGCTTGGACAGGTCTCTTCCATGCATATTTCTTTAAAAATAAAATTAAACCCTATTATAGAAAAAATGAAAATAGTAAAAGATCTCGATATAAAACAATAACAATAGAAATAGCAGATGGGGAAAAAATAAAAGAAAATAAATGGTGGGAACTTTCTGAATGCTTAAAACAATTCTATAAATCTGATACAAATCATCCTGTAAGAAAAAATTTGGAATTTTTTTGCATAATTAGAAATATGATTGTGCATCGAAACATTCCTGAACTTGATCCAAATTTATACGCAGAATGTCAAGCAAATATTTTGAATTTTAATACTTTTCTAAAAGAACATTTTGGAGACAAGCATAGCATGGATTATTTGCTGTCTTTTACAATACAAATGTTTAAAAGCAATAAAAATCTTTTTGATGCAACAAATAGTGAATTAAAAAAGAAAAATGCTCTCGAAATTGTTGAATTTATTAAATCATTTAGAGCTTCTCTTTCTTCTGATGTTTTCGAATCTCCAGAATATGCATATAAAGTGGTATTGATTCAAGTGAAGAACCACGAATCTAAAGATGCACTCCCGTTAAAATTTATTAATGAAAAAGATTTAACGGATGAACAAAAAGAACAGTTAAAAAATATGGGAATTGTATTAATTAAGGAAAAGGCAATTTCTCAAGATAATATACCGGCTAACTTTACACTAACCTATGCACAATTAAAGGAAAAAGTAAAAAAAAGATCACCTCAAATTCAACATAACTATTTTGAAAAAATAAAGAAATATTTAAGGATTAGGTATGATAATCAGCTTGCATATAAAAGAATTTATAATCCTAAAAGTTCAAAATCACAATGTACTTATTATTATGATGAGAAAATTATTGATGAATTTGTAAAAATTTGCCCACCAATTAATGAATCAAACAGAACAGTATTTGAACAGGTAATTCAAGTTATTGATCAATATTTATCAGCCAAAAAGGACAATCCAGCTGCCGATACCTCTGCCCTCGAACAGCAAATCGACCACCTCGTCTATCGCCTCTACGAGCTAACGGAAGAAGAAATAAGGATAATTGAAAATAAAAAATAGGGACTTACATGGAAAATGAAAAACCCACTGGCTTTATTCCGCCGCATGGCGGTTACCAGAAGCTGATGTCATATCAAATGGCTGAGATAGTGTACGATGCCACTGTGCATTTTTGCGATAAATACATAAACATTCGTTCCCGTACACACGATCAGATGGTACAGGCCGCCAGAAGCGGCAAACAAAACATTGCCGAAGGATGCATGGCCTCAGGCATTTCTAAGGAAACCGAAATAAAACTCATTGGCGTGGCAAGGGCAAGCCTCGAGGAACTGCTAATTGATTATCAGGATTTTCTTCGGGTGAGAGGGTTAAAACTATGGGATAAAAATGATCAAAAGGCACTGGAAATAAGAGAAATTGGGAAAAGAAAAGATAGGTCTTATAAGTCATATTCGACATATTTGGAAAACCCTTCAGAAGAAGTTGTAGCCAATACGATTATCTGCCTTGTTCACCAGACAAATTACCTGCTTGACCAGCAATTAAGGAGATTAGAAGAACAATTTATCAAAGAAGGCGGAATACGGGAAAGAATGTTTAACGCAAGATTAAATGAAAGGAATAGGAAAAAATAATAAGTCGCTGCTTCAATGCCAATAAAAAATCATGTTCAGGCAGTAAAAAACGCAAAAAGTATTTTATTGACAAAAAAGTGGGGTAAAAAACCTTATTTTTTATTGATTAGAAGAAAAGAAAGTTGCTAATTCATTGAAAATAAATAGGTTTTATTGACAAAAAAGCGGGGTAAAAAGCATCTATTTTTATTGACAAAAAAAATAAAAAATAAAAAATGACCCTGTTCAAAGACAAATACCGTATTGAATCCGTTTGTTTGCCGGGATACGATTATTCCCAACCCGGTGCATATTTCATTACCATTGTTACGCACAACCGCCAATGTTTGTTCGGGAATATTGTTGATGGTGAAATGATACGGAACGAATTTGGGGAATTGATAAAAACCGAATGGTCGAAAACCGCCCTAATTCGCCCGAATATTGTTATTGACGCATTCGTTGTTATGCCCAATCATTTGCACGGAATTTTAATTTGTTACCTTGCATATAAAAAATCCTCTGTGCACCTTCGTGCTCTTTGTAGTAAAGAAAAATATATTTCACCACTGAGAACCAGTGAAATTCCTTTGAATGATTTTTTTGGATTTGTCGCTTACTTTTTCTCCTCATCAATTTCTTCAAAATCAACGTACTCTCCGTCGTTTTTGTCGAAGATTTTTTTCTTCTTTTTTGAGGAATGCGAAAAAACACTATTGTCTTCCTTAGGTTGGTTGCCTTTTTTGCTTTTTCTCCCAAAATTAAATAACGAGCGTACGAATCCCAACACAAAAAGCAGGGAAAGGACACCGATGAAGATAATGAGAATCAGTATGGAAAAAATCAGATGCATAAGTTGAGATTGAATTTTTAAAAAACGGCTTTTGCAACCCGTTTCACACTTTGGGCTGCCATTAAGCTGTAAAAATGAATACTCGGCACGCCATGAGCCTTCAAATCGGCTGCCTGTTTGGTGCACCATTCCACGCCAACTTCCGTAGCTTCCGCATCGGTTTTGCACTTGCGAAGCTCAGCAGCAAATTCTTCAGGAATTTCGGTGTGAAAAATTTTAGGCAGCACAGTAAGTTGATTCATTAAAGTTATCGGTTTGATACCCGGAATAATGGGTACGGTGATGCCCATATTTCTGCACTTTTCCACAAAATCGTAATACTTCCGGTTGTCGAAAAACATTTGGGTAACCAAATATTCGGCTCCACCTTCAACTTTCATTTTGGTATAATACAAGTCCGATTCGGCATTGGGCGATTCTTCATGTCTTTCGGGATAGGCCGCCATTCCGTATGAAAAAGGCTCTGCCGGTGGTGTTTTCATTTTACTGCTATCAAGAAAAATTCCCTTGTTGAAATTATTGACTTGCTGCTGAAGGTCGGTGGCATGTAAATGTCCGGTTGAAACAAATTCCTTTTCATGCTTGGCTTTATCGCCTCTGAGCAAAAGCAAATCGGTGATTCCCAAAAATTGCAGATCAATAAGTTCATATTCGATTTCTTCTTTCGTAAATCCGCTGCAAATCACATGCGGAACAACCGGAATTTTATATTTGCTTTTTATGGCGGCTGCGATAGCTACCGTTCCGGGACGCCGACGAACATCTATCTGCTCGAAAAGTCACTGCTCGTTTTGTTTGAAAACAACTTCGCTCCGATGGGTCGTGATATTGATATATTTAGGATCGAATTCTCTCAGCAAATCAATGGTTTTAAACACGGAAGCTATTCCATCGCCTTTCAGCGGAGGCAAAAGCTCGAAAGAAAAAGCCGTGGATGGCGAACTTGTAATTTTGTCAACAATACTCATAAAATGGAGAAAAATAAATGATTAAAAATGGCTTATCGTAAAATTTCAGGACAAATTTACGGGATAATTTTCAATTTCCACGCATAAGGGTTCAAAAACAAAATTGACTTTCTTTGGTAAAAGAATATTCATCTCCCAACAATATATTTCCCCATAACCCATCGGCTTTAATTTAAAAACAAAAAAATACAGAGAAATTCGTTGTACAAAATTTTAAATGGAAAGTTTATCTATTCTTTTCACCGTGTTGGTCAATTTTATTATAAAAATATAGGTAATAGGAATGAGCGAAAGACCGTTTGCCCAAATCAGCGGGCCATCTTTCAACATGATTCCGTAAACGAGCCATAGTGTAATACACACTACTACAATACAATACATTGTGAGCGAAATGCTGTGTGTATCTTTTGTCCTAAAAACTTTTATGGCTTGCGGAAACTGGTTGAGTACCGATAAAAGAGAAGCAAGAGAACCTACAATTTGAAGTGAAGTCATTAGTATAAAAGTTTAAATTAATTTGAAGGCAAATTTAGTAAAAACAAATATTTTTCCTTAACTTTGCAGCCAAATTTTACTGGTGGAAAGATTTGGGATGCTTGCAACCACGAAAAAAAATGCTAAAATTGCGAACAATTTGTTTTCTTCTTTTTTTCGACTGCCTTCATTTCCTCCTCTCCACTTCTGTTGGAAAGTTATCGAATCATTAATCAATTATTAAAAAAATCATGGCTTATTTATTTTCATCTGAGTCTGTTTCAGAAGGACATCCGGATAAAGTTGCCGATCAGATATCGGATGCCTTACTGGATAATTTTTTAGCTCTTGACCGAGAATCAAAAGTTGCCTGCGAAACTCTGGTAACGACCGGTCAGGTAATTATTGCCGGAGAAGTGAAAACCACTGCTTATGTCGATGTGCAGTCCGTGGCAAGAAGAGTAATCAATAAAATTGGCTATACCAAAAGCGATTATATGTTTGATGGAAATGCGTGTGGCATCCTTTCGGCGCTGCATGATCAGTCTCCCGACATCAACCGGGGCGTTGAACGTGAAGATCCTATGGATCAAGGCGCCGGCGACCAGGGCATGATGTTTGGCTATGCCTGCAACGAAACGGCCAATCTGATGCCTATTGCTCTTGATTTGGCACATGCTCTTGTAAGCGAACTTGCAAAAATTCGCAAGGAAGGGAGTCAAATGACTTATCTCCGTCCCGATGCCAAATCGCAAGTTACCATTGAATATGACGACAACAATCGTCCGGTGAAGGTACACACCATTGTGGTTTCTACCCAGCATGATGAGTTTATTCAAGCTGACGAAAATAAAAGTCAGGAAGAAGCGGATAACGAAATGATTGCCGTCATTCGCCAAGATGTTGAAAACATTCTGATTCCGCGCATAAAACATCTCGATCCTCAGTTTGCCGAATTGTTTAAAGGAGATTTCATTTTGCATGTGAATCCTACCGGAAAATTTGTTATCGGAGGCCCGCATGGCGATACCGGCTTGACAGGAAGAAAAATTATTGTAGATACTTATGGAGGAAAAGGAGCACACGGTGGCGGTGCATTTTCGGGCAAGGATCCGTCAAAAGTTGACCGTTCTGCCGCCTATGCAGCCCGACATATTGCCAAAAACATGGTAGCTGCCGGCGTGGCGGATGAAGTGTTGGTTCAGGTGTCGTATGCTATCGGTGTTGCTAAGCCGATGAATTTGTATATCAATACTTTTGGTACTTCGAAAGTGAATTTGAGCGACAGCGAAATTGCCAAAACAATAGAAAAACTTTTCGATATGCGGCCAAAAGCCATTGAAGAACGGTTAAAACTTCGAAATCCCATTTATGAAGAAACGGCTTCTTATGGTCACATGGGAAGGACACCCGTGGAAGTAAAGAAATATTTCAAAGATGGAAATGGTAATGAAATTTCACAAATCGTGGAGCTTTTCACATGGGAAAAACTGGATAAAGTGGAAGAAATTAAAGCTGCTTTTCATCTCCAGTAATTTCTACATTGTCGATTATAAATATAAAAAAACGTCCCGTAGTTCAAATTTCGGGACGTTTTTTGATTGAATTGATCAAATTTCAATTTATTTCTGAATAAGCACCCATGCATCGGGGAAGCGGTCTTGCAATTCGTTGATACGGGCGTGTGCCTGATTGTAATCGTTGTAGGAATTGATAAGGACACGATACATTCCCTGTTCATTCACCACAATGACCGCATTGTTTCCTTCGCTGTTGAGTGTTCTTTGCAGCCCTTTGGCATTCGACTGATTTTTAAAACTTCCTACTACTACATGATACCTGTAGTTCATGGCTGCCTGATTGGTTTCACCATCGGCAAGACTGAAGCTTTCTTTACGCGTAACTTCCGATACATTGGTTGTGCTGTTTACTGAAGTCTGACTATCAGAAGGCTGAGTAACGATAACGGCACCAGTCGTTTTTGTTTGATCAGTGGAAGAAGTAGCCGCTTTCGTGTTGGCTCCGGGAATTTCGGCAATTTTCTGTTTCGATTTGCAGGCGGGAAGCGCAACAATCAGAAGTGATGAAAGGAATAAAGCCTGAAAAATTTTCTTGGATTTCATGATGAACTGTTTTATTTGATTAGTCTTGATGGATTCCTGTTATTTAATATGCAAAGATGAAAAGAAAAAAGTAGATAAACAATAGTCATTTAACACTTTTAATAAAAAAATGATGAGCTGCTGCGAGACTTTCTCTTTTTGATTGCTTTTTTGGAGTCGTGTTGGTTTTTGATCAATGAATCTGTCGGGTGAAAAGATGAAAAGAAAAGTTTTTTCGGATAAAAAAATTTGCGACCGCTTAAACAAAAGAAAAGGTTTGTTGTTATAAAAGTAAAAATCGAAAGAAATCAAATTAGTACTAACCATAAAAAAATTTTATTATGAAATTTCAATTGCCCGAATTACCTTATGCTCCTAATGCTTTGGAGCCGGTTATCAGTGAAAGAACCATCAGTTTCCATTACGGGAAACATCATCTGACTTATGTTAACAATACCAATAATCTGGTTGTGGGGACAGAATTTGAGAATTCCGATTTGGAGACAATAGTAAAAAAAGCAACGGGGCCACTTTATAATAATGCCGCTCAAATCTGGAATCATAATTTCTATTTTTTGTCGTTGACACCCGACAAGGGTACCAAACCAAGCGATAAACTGCTCAAAGCTATTGAAGCCGAATGGAGTTCGCTCGATAACTTTAAAAATGAATTTAACAAAGCTGCAACAGCTCTTTTTGGCTCGGGTTGGGCTTGGCTGGTAAAGGATAGCACCGGGAAACTTTCCATTGTGAATGAAAGCAATGCCGGCAATCCAATGACAAAAAATTTATCGCCCATTCTCACTTTTGACGTTTGGGAACATGCTTATTATCTCGATTATCAGAACCGTAGAGCCGACTATGTGGCAGCTTTATGGGATTTGGTAAACTGGAGCATTGTTTCAGACCGTTTTTGATTGCCGCTGAAAGGGAACAACATTTTTTTGTGAAAACCGGTTTTTAAAAATAAAGCCGGTTTTTTCTTTGTACATAAGTATTTAAGGATAACTAAAAAAGCAAATAAAGTATTCGTTTTGCTAAAAAATCATAGAAATCATTTGATTATTTCTTAAATAAATTATCTTTGCATTCCAATTTATATTGAAAGTAGTTATGTTTTATACCATTATACTTACGTTGTTTGTTGTTTTTATCTCCATTTTGTTATTGGGATTCCGTATTTTTTTCTTTAAAGATGGAAAATTTCCCAACATCCATATTGGAGGAAGCCAAGCCATGCAAAAAAGAAAAATTGGTTGTGCCACTACCCAAGACCGGGAGGCTCAACAGAATTTGGATAAGAAAATCAATATTACACATTTGCTGAATGAAATTTCCGATCAAATAAATTAATAGAAAATACCAGCCGGTTATGAAAAAATTCTTACTTATTTCAAACGTTGTTCTGTTTATTGCAGTAATTGTTCTGTTTATTCTGTTCTTTCGTTCAAAGTCAACTTGCACCGAAAGTTTTCCATTGGCCAAAAGAGACACGCTCAATGCACATAATTTGCCCATTGCCTACATAAATGTCGATTCATTGCTGTTGAAATATCAGTTTGCAAAAGATGCCAACGAATCACTGATCAAGAAACAGGAAGACTTTCGTTTAACCATTAATTCAAGGCAACGAGAATTGCAGGGAGAAATGAATGAATTTCAGAGAAAGCTTGAGAACAATGCTTTTCTCAGCCGCGAACGTGCCGAACAGGAACAAACCCGTTTGCTGAAAAAGCAGCAGGAATTGCAGAATCTGAATGGACAGCTTACTCAGGAGTTAATGCAGGAACAACAGAAAATGAGTGAACAATTGCGCGATACCATTAATGCTTTTTTGAAAGAGTACAACAAAGACGGCAAATATCAACTTATACTCAGCAATACTGCCGGCGATAATATTCTCTATGCTCCCAAAGGATACGATATTACCGACGAAGTGGTAAAGTTGTTGAATGAACGATGCGCACAGAAGAAAAAGTAAGAAATACTATCTACCCAATCATCAAAAAAATATCCTACTTGCGTAGGATTTTTTTTTGATTTCTCCACAAAATCAATCTCAAAAAGACTGAAAATTGAAAAGGAAAATTAAAATTTGCCTTTGTCAGCAATGATAAATTTTCAGGCAAAGCGCGTTTTATTGTTTTTTCATCTCATTAATGATTTCCATAGTGTCTGATGCAATCATAAATTCTTCATCGGTTGGAATTACTGCTACTTTCACTTTTGAGCCGGCAGAACTTATAAGTGCTTCTTTTCCCCGAGCTGATGCATTTGCTTCTTCATCAATTTCTACACCAAGATAAGTCAAACCTTTCATTATGTTCTGTCTGGTTCCGGCCTGATTTTCTCCAACGCCTCCCGTGAAAACAATTAAATCTACGCCATTGAGGGACGCAACATAAGCCCCGATATATTTTTTTATCCGGTATTCATACATGTCCAGAGCCAATTTTGCTCTTTCATTGCCATTGGCAATGGCAGTCTCAATGTCGCGCATGTCAGAGGAAATGCCCGAAACACCCAATACGCCGCTATGTTTATTGAAAAGGGTGGACAGCGCAGAAGGCCCTATCATTTCTTTTTCCATAAGAAAAGTGGCAATTCCCAAATCTACGTCTCCGGAGCGGGTGCCCATCATCAAACCTTCCAATGGTGTAAATCCCATGGAAGTATCAATTGATTTTCCGTTTTCGATAGCCGTAATTGAAGCTCCATTTCCCAAGTGCACCGTAATAATTTTTGTCCGGTTGTAATCCATATTCAAAAATTCGCATGCCCGATGTGAAACGTAGCGATGGCTGGTGCCATGAAACCCATATCGGCGAATGCCGTATTTGGTGTAAAGTGAATAAGGAATGGGATACATGAAGGCATATTCCGGCATTGTTTGATGAAATGCCGTGTCGAAAACTGCTACTTGCGGAACAGTTGGCAATAATTCGCTTATAGCGCTTATGCCCGCCAAATTTGGTGGGTTGTGCAAAGGAGCAATATCGATGCATTCTTCTATTTTTTTGATCACTTCGTTGGTAATCAGAACGCTCGAATTGAACTTTTCTGCGCCGTGAACTACTCGATGTCCCACTGCATCTATTTCTTCCAGCGATTTAATGCAGCCATGCTTTGCACTGGTAAGAACTCCCAGTATGTATTCAATAGCTGTTTGATGTTCCAGCACCTCACCTTCCAGAATCACTGTTTGATGATCTTGACGGATATGTTTCAGAAAAGAGCCTTTCATTCCGATTTTTTCTACTCCTCCCGAACCCAGTACTTTGTTGTTTTCCAAATCGAGCAATCTGTATTTTACGGAGGAACTTCCGCAATTCAACACCAAAATTTTCATTTTTTTCTCCCTCCTTATTTTAAGATATTGCCGGATTCATCATATTCGTAAAATCCTTTGCCTTTTTTTACTCCAAAATGTTTTGCTCGTGAAAGACGCAACAAAACAGGTGAAGGTTTGTATTTCTGATTTCCGTATTCCTGATAAAGATTCTCCATGAGTTTGACAATTTTTTCGATTCCCATTTGATCGGCCGTTCTGAAAACTCCCAAACGATGACCAAAACCGACGGTAAGAACTTTGTCTATATCTTCAACGTTGGAAATTCCTTCCATTAACATCTCACAAGCTTCATTTAGTTCAATCAAAAACAAACGAATACTCACCAGACCTGCCGATTCGGCAACGGCTACGTATTGATGATTGATCAAACGCGCAAACTGACAAATTTTTTCGTAAGTTTCGTCGGAAGTATAAAGTCCTCTTACAATTTCGATTATATTTGATCCTGGAACATTGGAAAGGAAATGAAGGCCAATGCAACGTTCCTTATACTGCAATTCGGATGCAAGTTCGGTGATAACGACAGTGGAAACATTGGAAGCAATAATGGCTTGAGGAGACAACACTTTTTCGAGTTGAAGAAAAACTTCTTTTCTTTCTTCTACGTGTCTTTCACCCGTTTGGTCGTCGTAGCGGACCGCTTCAATAACAAAATCGCAACCGGTAAAATCTTTATATTTTGTTGTTCCCTGTACACGGCTAAGAGCAATTTTTTTCTCGTTTTCGGTCAATCCCCAGTTCTGAATTCTTTTGTTCAATTTTCTTTCAATCCGGGTGAAAGCATTGGCAATTTTCTCTTCTGTAGGTTCCAAAAAAACAACTTCTATTCCGTTAAGCAAAGCAATGGTAGCAATAGCGCTTCCTTCGTTACCACAACCGACTACTCCGATTTTTGAAAACAAAGTACGCCGGCGGCTTCTTTTACTCAGACCATATTTTTCTATTGGTTCAATAATGGGTTGTGACATAATTTTTTATAACGTGTGAAAAAACTTTATTTTATGGCCAAATTGGCAGTAATGGCAATCATATGAACAATATCTTCTACCGAACAGCCTCGTGAAAGATCATTGACAGGAGCTGCCATTCCTTGCAGTATCGGTCCAACGGCTTCTGCCCCGCCAAAGCGTTCGACTAATTTGTATCCTATATTTCCCGACTGAAGATCCGGAAAAATCAATACATTTGCTTTTCCTGCAACCGGACTTTCTGGCGCTTTTCGATGGGCAACCGATGGTACAATTGCTGCATCCGCCTGAAGTTCCCCGTCAATAAGAAGTTGGGGTTCCATTTCTCGCGCAAGACGGGTGGCTTTAACCACCTTTTCGACCAATTCATGACTTGCACTGCCTTTGGTGGAGAAACTCAGCATGGCTATGCGAGGCTCTATTCCGGCAACTTGGCGAGTTGTTTTAGCCGTACAAACTGCAATTTGAGCTAATTCTTCAGCTGTTGGATTGGGATTGACGGCACAATCGGCAAAAACAAATAAACCGTTTTCACCGTATTGAGGAGTTTTGGTAAACATGAGGATTGCGCCGGAAACGACCTGAATGCCGGGTAACGTTTTGATTATTTGAAACGCCGGACGAAGCACGTCTCCCGTAAAATTCCGAGCTCCAGCAAGTTCGCCGTCCGCATCTCCGTTTTTAATCATCAGACAGGCAAAATAAAGCGGATTTTTCGTCAAGTCTTCAGCTTCGCGGTAAGTTATGCCTTTGTTTTTTCGGATGTTATACAACAAGTCTGAATATTCTGATCTTTTGGAACTTGTTTCAGGATCAATAATTTCAGCTTCAGAAATATAATTCAAATGCAAATCGGATGCTGTTTTCAGTATTTTATCCTCTTTTCCCAATAAAATCAAGTGAGCAGCCTTTTCTTTTAATATTATGTCGGCAGCCTGCAAAGTGCGAATTTCATCACCTTCGGGCAATACGATTCGTTTAATATTTGCTTTTGCACGCTCTAATATTTTATTCAATAGATCCATTTTTGATAAATAATCTTCTCTAAAATTTGTGTAAACAAAAAAATACTTTTTTACTTTTGAGCAATACAAAAGTATCCAAAAAAAATGGAATTGCAATGTAGAGATGGCAATTTATAATTTTTTATTTTTGCTTAGCAGTTGAATTTCCTTGTCAAAGAGATTATTCTTCAAAAAAGCAGAAAAATATTTTGTTCATTTTAACCATTTATCCAGCCACTCAAAGAACGTACGCTGCCATAAAATTCCGTTTTGTGGTTGCAACACCCAATGATTTTCATCAGGGAAAATGAGCATTTCCGCAGGAACACCCCGCAAAACAGCAGCATTGAAAGCTGCCATAGCTTGTGAAGCAAGGATGCGGTAATCTTTTTCTCCATGTATAATCAGTATTGGCGTATCCCATTTGTCCACTGTTAAATGTGGAGAGTTGGCATAGGAACGACGAACAACGGGATTTTTTCTGTCCCAGTACGGTCCGCCTAAGTCCCAATTTACAAACCAGAGTTCATCGGTTTCAAGATATTGTTGTTCGAGGTTGAACATACCATCGTGGGCAATGAAAGCTTTGAATCTTTTGTTGTGATGCCCTGCAAGCCAATATACCGAAAATCCTCCATAGCTGGCACCCACACAACCAAGTTTGTTTTTGTTTACAAAAGGTTCCTTTGCCAATGCATCAATGGCAGAGAGATAATCTTTCATGTTTTGACCGCCGTAGTCGCCACTGATTTGCTCCAGCCACGCTTTACCGAATCCGGGAACGCCTCTCCGATTGGGAGCAACAATAATGTACCCGTTGGCAGCCATCAGCTGAAAATTCCATCGGTACGACCAAAATTGACTGACTGTGGACTGTGGACCTCCTTCGCAGTAAAGCAAAGCAGGATATTTTTTTGTCGGATCAAAATCCGGTGGATAAATCACCCAAGTTTGCATTTGTTTCTTATCGGTTGTTGTAATCCAACGTTCTTCAACTCTTCCCATTTTGAGCTTTGATAAAAGTTCCTTGTTCTCAAAAGACAATTCTGTCTCTTCACCTGTAGTTGGATGAATGCTGTAAATCTCATCAGGTTTGCTCATGGAATGTTTCACACCAATCAGACCATTTTTTGCTTCAGCTACAAATTCATAGTCATGGACTCCATGCGTTATGGGTACAATTGATTTGTTTTGCAAATCGGTTTTGTAGATTTGTGTTACGGCGTGCCAGCAACTGACGAAATATATAGAGCGACTATCGGCGCTCCAAGAAAGGGCATTGCAATTCTGATCAAAACCTTCGGAGAGATCATTTTTTTCTCCGGTTTGAACATTCATTACGAATAAACGATTTTTATCAGATTCGTAACCATCGCGTTCCATGCTTTCCCATATCAGCCATTTACCATCGGGGGAAAACTTTGGATTGACATCATAACCCAACATTCCTTCAGTTTTATTTTCGGTTTTTCCATTTTCGAGATAATAGAAGTAAATATCCGAATTGGTTGAAAGTGCATATTCTTTCCCTGTTTTTTTACGGCAAGTATAAGCAATAATTTTTCCATCGGGACTCCAGTCGAGCTGTTCAATTCCTCCAAAAGGTTTCATGGGACATTCATAAGGTTCTCCTGCCATGATGTCCTGTTCATTTTTTAGTGCATTATTTTTAAAATCGGCGACAAAGGGATGAGGAACAGTTTCAACCCATTCGTCCCAATGCTTATACATTAAATCGGTAACAATTCTTCCTGTGGCTTTTGGTAAATCGGGATATTTGTCGGCAGCTGTTTTACCGTATTTAACGTCGGCGATAAAAAGTACTTTCGATTCGTCGGGCGAAAAAAGAAAACTATTGATACCGCCTTCGCGATTGGATATTTGTTTACGTTCACT
>JAAYUQ010000002.1 GCA_012517575.1 Bacteroidales bacterium
GAAAGGACTTATGAAAGGAAATTTCAATTCCTTCTGGTGCGATTAAGAGGGTTACATCATCACATACAACTACGATATTTGTATCCGAATTTCAATTCCTTCTGGTGCGATTAAGAGCTTCTTTTGCCAATCTGAAACTCTCATAGTTATCAAATTTCAATTCCTTCTGGTGCGATTAAGAGCCACGTTTCGACGCAAACGAAGTATCGATAATGCTATTTCAATTCCTTCTGGTGCGATTAAGAGAATACTTTCTATCCGAAGAAGCATCCAGCAGTTGGAAATTTCAATTCCTTCTGGTGCGATTAAGAGGAATGGGCAAGCAACTTTTAACTTGTCGAGTTTTTTAAATTTCAATTCCTTCTGGTGCGATTAAGAGACATCATCACATACAACTACGATATTTGTATCCGAATTTCAATTCCTTCTGGTGCGATTAAGAGAAGAAATTTCAACAGAAGAACCTATTAAGAAGACTTCATTTCAATTCCTTCTGGTGCGATTAAGAGAAGGCATTGTTATCATTACTTTCAAATCCGATTGTGAATTTCAATTCCTTCTGGTGCGATTAAGAGTCGTTGATGACGACCAAAAATAAGGCTGAAAATCAGCCCAAAAACACAAAATAAACTTCATTTTTGAGAGGAATAAGTTGTCGATGGGCAAAAATATAAAAATTCCCGTCTATCGACAACCTATTTTCTATGTTGATTTTCAATATGTCAATGATCGCTGTTTTTCTCGATTGCTCACGCAAAGGTTAGCAAAACTCTCCTTCGACGATCGAGTCAAAGAAAATTATCGATGCTACTCCGCTCTTTTCCAATAATTTGTTTGTCCAGAAACTTCTCAGTCCGACTCGAAAAAATGATCAGCGAATCTTCTTCCAATCTCATTATTTTTTCTGCGGATATAATCAATTCTTTCAGCTTTACCTCAGTGATGTCTCCTTCGAAAACCGAATTTTGTATCCAATTCAAATATTTCCGACATAACTTCAACATTTTTCCGACCCGCTTTTCGCCAACATCATATACCAAAATTACATACATTTTTTCACCAATACATTTTAAACGGTTTGTATTCTTCCATTCCCAACAAATGTTTGCTCAACTTGTAACACTCCAGCTTAATCAGATGGCGATAACTCACTTTGCGTTTGAGCGAGCGATGCTGAATGGTTTCGTTGAGCCGATCTTCAAAAGCCTGCACGAAAATCTTTTTCCCCGACGGATTGAGCAAACACTTATTGAGCTTATTTTCGAAATGCTTTTCCTGAAGCTCTTTTTTGTTCAAGAGTTTGAAAATCACCCTGTCCACCAAAATAGGTTTGAAAATTTCCGATATATCCAACGAAAGCGAATAACGACGATCGCCGGGCGTATGCAGATAACTGATTGTCGGATTAAGCTGCGTTTGATGAATCGCCCGCAAGCACTGCGAGTAACACATCATGTTGCCAAACGAAATCAATGCATTCACTTCGTTTTCGGGCGGTTGTTTACTCCTTCCACCCATACTGAAATCGTTGATAATTGACTCAAAACCGTCATAGTAAGTCTGCCTGATATTCCCTTCCAATCCCATGACTTCGTCCACTGCATTTGCATTGGGCAAAGCATCAGTGTATTGCTCTATTTTTTCGATAATGCCAGCCAAATTTTTCCCTCGCGTATTGTAATATTTCAGATTTTTCATCATATTGAAAGCCGCACCTTCCACAAACTTGCGGGCAAGTTCCACCCGTTTTTTCTTATTCTGATAAGCCGAAGTCTGAGCCAGAATCATTTTCCCCGAAAGCAAACCATCCCGAGGCATAAACGAACCGGTATAATTTTCATAATAATCGAAAAAATGGACGGCTATATCGTTTTGTCCCAAAAAATTATACAAAGCACTATTGGCATTCAAAGCGCCAAACACGTAAAATTCGGCAATATCTTCCACCGGCAAATAACGGGGTTGCCCCTCATGTTCCAAGCCGTTGCCATCTTCCTCAATAGGCGTAAACTTAATGGTATTGTCCTTTCGCTGCAAGGTGCCCGGATTGAAAAGATAATAAGTTTTTTTCATAAAATATAGGTGTTGGATTTATAGGTGATGGATTTATGGGTGATAGGTGATTTACAGTGTTTTTGCTAATTTCTTTTTGTAAGAAGACATGACTTTCAGAATTTCTTCGGTTTCACTTTTAAATTCCTCAACTTTAGCATTAGGAAGCATTCCGAGTTCTTCGATTAATTCCAGCCAAAAGGCGGTTTCATCAGTTTCTTCTACAACAATGCACATTTTGGCGAACCGTTCCCGTTCCGATCGAGCTCTGCACATTGCCCTGTAATTGGGTGCAACAGAAGTGGCAGAACGAATAATTTGTTTCCTGATAACTGAAACTTCATCCGAAAATTTCACTTTAGCCATTTCTCTTACAATTTCCAATGCTAACTTTTTTGTTCGTTCCCTGAAAATATCATTGTATTCCTTCATACCAAACAATAATTTTTATCACCAGTTTGTTACCTATCACTTTATCAATTTATCACTTATCACCCATCG
Source organism: Bacteroidales bacterium (assembly GCA_012517575.1). Taxonomy (GTDB): domain Bacteria; phylum Bacteroidota; class Bacteroidia; order Bacteroidales; family Paludibacteraceae; genus MVYY01. The sequence goes on from JAAYUQ010000002.1 coordinate 2,554, forward strand.
CTTATTCCTTTCGCCAATTTTTCAGCTATCTTCTTTCTCTTCCACATAACAAAAATCGTAGTAACTGCAATTCTTACAAATTTTCGAATGAATCACCGGCGGACAATCATCGGATTGAATAATTTCCGTAATCTCCTTCTCTATTTCAGCAATTTTCTGTCGGTCAGCATCCGTCAGCTCCACTTTGGTAGTTTGACGCAGCGTCGGATATTCCAACAGCCCGCTCACACCATTAACGCCGTTGCGTTCCAACACATAAATGTAATACTTCACTTGCCATACATGCGCTTCTTCCACTTTGTCCGACCGCTTAATCTCGTGAATCACTTTATTGCGAGCATCGTAATAATCTATTTTTATGCCATCGATTTCCACTTCTTCATACCGCTCTGAACGTTGCGGATAACTTGTTTCGTGAATCAGTTTGCCATCATACACCAAATCAGAGGTTTGCTCCATGTTAATACCGTTGGCAAATAACCAGAGCTCACGTTTGCAAACATGGTAAAGATTGATTAATGTAGCGCTGACATGCATATTTAAATTATATTTTGATCATCTGGTTCTAATGATAAACCGTAAAATTCGTCGTATTTCATATCCAATAAATAAATATCGGAATCATTTAATTTTTTACTCGAATATTTTCTTGCTATGTTCAAAGGAACTTTTATAATGTATTTTCGTAACAAGTCATAATTGTTATGAGCAATGCATTCGTCAAAATTATACTGCTGATAATGTTTTAACAAAACAGCTTCGACTGTTATATAATCGCTTTTGCGGGAACTGATTTGATACAATTTTGCTTCATCAACATTTAAAGTATAAATATTTTTTAAATAGTCTTTCCAAATTGTTGGAATTAAGCTTTTTGCTTCATTTAACTCATTGAAATATTCATCTCCCAAATTTTCTTTTGTATAAACGATATCGACAAGATTTTTCCAATCTTTTTCCGAAATATTCCCTTTTTGCTTGTTTGCAATATTACTTAAATTAGAATAAGTCAATGACAAAACGTTAGATAAAGTTTTATATACATATTTTCTGCTTTTTTCTGATTCACGAGTTATAATGACTTTAGCAAATTGCATATCGGGAAAGCGTTCATTAATTTCACCTCTTCTGTTAACTCTTCCTAGGCGTTGTATAATCGCATCAATGGGCGCATTTTCTGTATAAAGTACATCAAAATCAATATCAAGGCTTACTTCGACAATTTGCGTACAGACGGCGACAAATCCATTATTTTTCGATTTCAAATTTTCCAGCAAATCTTCCTTATTCTTTTTGTCTTGTAAAATAAATTGAGAATGATAAAGCATTCTGTTTTCCAAGGGTATTTTTTCATCCAAAAGATCGAAAATTTCGCGAGCCTTGGCAATTGTGTTGCAAACGACCAAAACTTTTCTGTTTAAATGGTAATCCCCAACAATATCACTTACGCATTGTTCAATAAAACAATCACGCACTTCAACAATATGGCGTTGTTTGCCGTCAAATTTTTGTTCTTTTATCAATTCGTAATCGGGCAAAACTTTTTCTAATTCTTGTTTTAATACTTCCGGCAAGGATGCACTCATCACTGCAAATTGTGTATTGTAAGGAGTAATGCATTCAATAACTTTTAGTAGCAGACCAAAAGTATAAGCGTCATATGTATGAACTTCATCGATAATAATTTTGGCATTGAAACTTGCCGCTCCGGTTAATACCCAATATCCCCAATTAAAAAAAATATATATAAGTTGGTCGAGAGTAGCTACAGTCACAGGTTTAAAAAATGTACGATTATACAGATAATGACTTCTCAGTGTTTCCGGCTCCATATCCTCTTCTTTTTCTCTTAATATATATTTTGCCGTACCATGTGAAAGACCAACATTTTCTGTACCTCCAAAAAAGTGAACCATTCTTTCCCACATTTTGGTTGTTGTTACCATTGTAGGTAATAAAAATAAGATTTTCTGATTGACATTATCTTGTGTTGCCCATAAAATGGAAGCTTCCGTTTTTCCCTGTCCTGTGGGGATCTGAATAAAAACGTTTTTTGAAGATGATTTTGCGGCATGCAATTGAAAAGATTCCCAACTAACAAATTGGGGCACTTTAATTTTCATTTTAGCCGTAATCGATTCATTATTTTCGGTAGCAGAATAGTGATAGGTTGTATTATTGGAGGAAGCTAACCAATCACAATAATGCAAAACCGATTTAAAAAGCAAAAATAAATCCCTGATTACATTTGTTTTTTCAAATCTAAAAGAGCCTATATAATCAAAAGCCTCATCATAGAAGACATAATAGGGGTTTTCTTCAAATAATTTATCATTTAATTTCAGAATTTGCCAATCTGGAACATTTAGCTTAATTGCCTGTTGGTTAATATTATCATAGAATGTTTGAAAATAATCTTTATCTGCAAAAGTAATTCTCATTCTTTCATAATCATGGAACAGTCCATTTTTCAATTTACTATGATGGCTTGCTATAGCGAGAATTTCCGGAAAGAATGGATTCCCGTCAATAACTTTTATAGGGTTATCTTTTATTTCCTTGTAAATAAAGGGGACGGAAGTCAACGCGTGAGATTCAAGCATATTCAAAGGAAGCCCCCTCACTTTATCCTGAAACCGTTCTGTCGCTTTACCTATGTCATGGAAAGCCACGGTAATAAAAAGACGCCTAATTATATTGGACTTGGAAAGGGAATAATGTTCCGACATTTTACTTATCAGAACTTCATACCAATTCAAAACCTTCGAAAACCAATATAAGCAATCGTTTGTATGCTCTATCAATGTTTTTTTAGGTTCGCTTTTCGCTAAAATCTCACTGTATTTCATGAACTAAAAAATCTGGAATGAATAATTTAGTTCTTCATCATAAAAGCCTCTGCTGTCTTTGGGTTTGATAGGCAAATTGTAGATAAATGAAAATTGCTGATATTCATTTGCTTCTCTTGCTCCATCATCATTGTATGAAAATGTTATGGGTAATTTTATCGATTTTGGTGCTTCATCCAATAAATTACCTGAAGAATTTTGCGTACTTAAAACAATTTCATAAGGAGTCTTTGTAAAATCAATCGGTAAAACGGTATTGCAAAAACTAATATTTGACTTTTCTTCCAAATTCATTTGCCGAATTTCTTTGATCAACACCAATTCATCCTCCCTGCCTAAAGAAAGTGCCCATTCAGGATTTTGTAATTTACTACTGACTAGTTCATAATCATTTTCATCTTCGAAATGAAGATATAGAATAAATTCTGAAGAATACAACAATTCCCTGACAATTACAGCTGTTTTATAGGGCGCTGATTCATTACCTTCCTGGTATGCTTTAAGTTGCTTATTTTCATATTTTCTGATTTGCCATAAATCATTTGCCTTGCCGTTATTTTTACCCACAATTCCCATCTGAAAACGATTATTTTTTATCCATTCTTCATTAACTTTTTCAGGAGAAATACCCAAAGCACTGCCAATCATTCCCGCTACCGTCGTTTTGGGAGGAAGAGGGAGTGTCTTATGATAGGTGTGGAAGTCCGGTTGCCGAAATGAATTCAGGCTACCGGAACATACTATTCGCATAAACTTCATTGTTGAAACAATTCATTGTTTATATATTCTACCGCATTTTCAAATGCCGTTGGTATATTCATTATCTCAGGTAAGAGTGAAATCGCATCATCATTTTTGAAAATTCCGGATTGGAAACCTAGCAATTGTTTTTCAATAATTCCAGAATTTCCGCTAAGCACTTCGTTTATGGTTTTTGTGTTTAACTCTTCATTTTCTGAAACGGTTAATGTTTCAAGGAAAATGGGTGATTTGACGTTTTGAAAAGTAATAGCCAAAAATTTTGGCGACATATCAGTCAGCAACCGTGACTGTTTGCCTCCTCCCCACATATGAGAAAGTGCACTCAGTAAATAAATCAATCTTTCTCGTTTTTCATTAGGTGCTAATGATTGAACTTTGCCTTTATTGGCTTTTGCCAGTTCAAAATCCTGAAATACGCCCAATCGATCAAGCTCCACCAAAATATTTACCCTGAAATAGTTGTAATAAATCTCTGTTTCAAAAATATTTCCGCCGGCTGACACATCACCTCCTGTTTGTTCTTTTGATTTAGTACCCAAATCACGATCATTTCTGAATGGGAATAATCCGATTGCTGCTGAAGTACGTACAACTGCTGTGCGGCGTCTGTTTTCTCCGGTGGAGGCGATCATGTAACCCAATAAATCATCGTCTAAATAGAGATTTGGCTCTCCGGAAGTGAAGTCAACGCCGGCCTTTTTTTCAGCCTGTTTTACCTCAGACAATAAATCTCCCAATCCCATTTCTTTCCATGCCTTACGAATTTGATATTTAATACTTTGTCCTGAAACATATGGTAGTTGTGTCCCATTTGGTAATGTGATTTTCTTTACGGTACTGACATTCCCTTCCGTCCAACTGCCATTGATGCTTCCTAAGGAAGTTTTAAAAATATAAGCGATATTTACGCAATTAACGGTTTGATTTGTTTTCATAATTAATTTTTTTAATATTATTTATTATTTTCCTTTATTTTACTTTCCTTAAATAAGAAACTGTTCATGGCAAAAATGCTGACCAATGCTTTATACTCTTCCCATTGGGAATTGTCAGGTAGGTCCTTGAAAAAAGTTTCGCTATAAGATACTCCGGTTCGAAACTGAGTTTCGGCCAGTACGTTAAGAAACTCAGTC
>JAAYUQ010000040.1 GCA_012517575.1 Bacteroidales bacterium
TTCAATCCTCTGTATTCTAATATCTTATCTACAATTGGATGTTTGTGTCGAAGTTTTTCCAATACATCTTCCGAAGTAGAATACTGGCCGGTCTTGGTTTTTTTGGCTTTGTCATCCAAATGCAGCCGGTCAAACAACACTTCTCCGACCTGCAAAGGAGAATTGATATTGAATTCAGTGCCGGCCAACTTAAAAATTTCCTTTTCGATTTGCATCATGTTTTCCGTAAGAATTTCGGAACTCTGACGCAAAGCTTCACTGTCGATGCGTACTCCTGTTTTTTCCATTACCACCAAAACCTTCATAAGCGGCATTTCAATTTCATAAAACAGTTTCTCGAGTTCATTGAATGTCAATTCCTTTTCCAACATCTGTTTCAGACGAAACGTAACATCTGCATCTTCAGCAGCATATTCCATGAGTTTGGAAATTTCCACGTTTCTGATATCCAACTGGTTTTTCCCTTTTGTTCCTACTAAATCTTCATAATGAATGGTGTGGTAGTGGAGATAAATTTCGGCCAGATAATCCATGCCATGCCTCAACTCAGGTTGCAACAGATAATGAGCAATCATGGTATCGAAAAGTTTTCCCTTTACGTCAATGCCATAGTTGGAGAGCATCAGCAGATCAAACTTCATGTTGTGACCAATTTTTTCGATTTGTTCGCTCAGAAAAAACGCCTTGAATTCGTTCAGAATTTTTGTTGCTTCTTCTCTGTTGTCCGGTAAAGTTACAAAATAAGCTTCTCCTTCGCTGAAACAGAACGAAAGACCAACCAAATCGGCAGAAAAAACGTCAAGTCCGGTAGTTTCGGTATCAAAACAAACCGATTTTTGAAGAAAAAGTTGGGAAACAAGATAGGAACGCTTCACTTTATCGTCGATCAGTTGATAACGATGGGGAATATTTTGCAGGGTAAGAAATCCATTAGGAGAAACCGGCAATGTTTCCTCACCCATTTCTTTAGATGTTGATGTTGATGTTGATGTTGATTTTTCCTTTTCCGCATCGGTTTTTGGAAGCCGGCTGCTCTCTCCGAAAAGATTCATTTGCTCGGCTTTGGAAGATTTTTTATTTGCAGCAGAAGTTTCGGGTAGTGGATAATCCGGAGGAAAAGAAGAGAACGTATTGCCATATTTGTTGTTCAATAAGTTACGAAATTCCAGCTCCTGAAACAGGGCACGCAATTTTTCACTGTCAGCAGATTCAACTTTTAACGCCTCTTCATCCAAAGAAACTGGCACATCGGTTTTAATGGTAGCCAAAAATCGGGAAAAATTAATCAAATCCTTGTTTTCTTCAATTTTTGTTCTAAGCGAACCTTTCAATTTGTCGGTATTTTGCAGTAAATTGTCAATGCTCCCAAATTCCTGAAGTAATTTCACGGCCGTTTTCTCCCCTATGCCAGGGCAACCGGGAATATTGTCCTAACTATCGCCCATCAATCCCAATAAATCAATCACTTGCTGCTGGCTTTCGAGTTGGTATTTTTGCTTAATCTGTTCGGGCCCAAGTATTTCAAAGCCACCATTATGATGGGGTCGAAACATAAAAACATGATCGGAAACCAATTGTCCCAAATCCTTGTCGGAAGTCAGCAAATAAACTTCAAATCCTTGTTTTTCGGCTTGTTTGGCAAGCGTTCCGATCACATCGTCGGCTTCGTAACCGGGAACTTCTATGGCTGGAATATTGTAAGCAGCCACCAACTCCTTTATAATGGGTAGTGCTTTGCGTATATCTTCAGGCGTTTTTTCACGCTGCGCCTTGTACTGTTCAAAAGCTTCGTGTCGGAAAGTTTTTCCTTCAGGATCGAACACTACGGCCAGATGAGTAGGCTTTTCGTTTCTCAAAACTTCTTCCAGTGTATTTACAAAACCGAAAATAGCGGAAGTGTTCAGTCCTTTTGAATTAATGCGCGGGCTACGGATAAAAGCATAATAGGAACGATAAATAAGCCCGTGAGCATCAATTAAAAAAAGTTTTTTCATAAGTTCATGAATTTTATGCCCAAAAAGCAGGTTGTTTGCCAAATAAATAAAAAATGGAGCATTTTTTTTTGCAATATCAACGACGGAAAATTAAAAAAATGCAAAGAACAAAAATTTTCCAAACAAATGGCGAAAAAAATCGTTTTTAATTTGAGTGTAAAAGTAATTAAAAAAAAGGCATAATTGGATGGCTTATGACCCACAAACGTTTAAATTTGATTACTTTTGCAGATTATTTCATTTACTCCTGTTCTTATGAACCTGATAGAAAAGATTAGAAAGCCCATAGAGAAAGAAATTGAGCAGTTTGAAAAATCATCGACAGAGGAATTGAAAACCGAAAATCCACTGTTAAAGAATATCAGCAATTATCTTCAGTTGGGCAAAGGCAAGCAGCTCCGACCTATTTTGGTACTATTGTCAGCCAAGTTATGTGGCGAAGTTACCGAAAGTACTATTTACGGAGCAATTTCACTGGAATTAATTCATACAGCCAGCTTAATTCACGACGATGTCGTAGACAATACTTTTCAGCGGAGAGGACTACCGTCCATCAATGCTCAGTGGAACAATAAAGTAGCAATACTTGCCGGCGACCATATTCTTTCCAAATCATTGAGTTGTGGTATAAAAAGCCAAAACACCAGAATTCTGGAAGCTATTGCCAATGTGGGTATGAATCTGACCGACGGAGAATTGCTTCAACTGGATAAAGTTCAGCATGCACAACTTACCGAAGACGATTATTTTGAAATCATTCACAAAAAAACCGCTCTGCTTTTTTCTTCTTGCGCTCTTATCGGAGGACTTTCGGTAAAAGCCGACAAAGACTCTTTGATGCATTTATTTCACTTTGGCGAATATGCAGGAATATGTTTTCAGATGAAAGACGACCTTTTCGACTATTCGGAAAACAACAAAATAGGCAAACCAACCCGAAACGACATAAAAGACGGTAAAATTACCTTGCCACTCATCTACGCATTGAAAAACGCTGACGAAAGCCAAAAGCACGAAATTGAAAAGTGGATTGAAAACAAGGATTTTTCCGACTTTCATATTGAAGAAATTGTAAAATTTGTTCGAGAAAACGGCGGTTTGGAATATACTTTTCAAAAAATGGAAGAATATAAAAACAAAGCCATTGAAGAACTCAACAGCTTTGCTGATAATGAATTGAAACAATCCATGATTTTCTTTGCGGATTTTATGTCGAACCGCGATTTTTAAAACATTAGAAATATTTGATTTCCTTGCCTTCAATGGAACTGAGCAAGTGATTGGCCAATCTGCTGGCACCAAAACGGAACAACTGATTATTGAGCCATTCTTCGCCTAAAATGTGTTTTACCAGCGTATAATGTTTCACGGCTTCTTCAGTGGTAGAAATTCCACCTGCTGGTTTGTATCCAATTTTTTGACCTGTTTTTTCGTACCATTCCTTTATGGCATGGCAAATGATATATGTAGCTTCGAGCGTAGCAGAAACCTGAATTTTACCGGTAGAAGTCTTTACAAAATCGGCTCCCGCCGACATGGCTAAAATGGCAGCTTTCTTAATATTCACACTTGTTTTCAATGCACCGGTTTCAAGAATTATTTTTAAATGAGCATTGCGGCAGGCTGCCTTGATTTCTGACAATTCGTCGTAAACTTCGCTGTAATTGCCTTCCAAAAATTTTCCTACTGAAATCACCACATCAACTTCTGATGCTCCTTCATTCACCACCATTGACGTTTCGGCAATTTTAACTTCAATAAAAGTCTGAGAAGAAGGAAAACCCGCTGCTACTGAAGCAATGCCGACATTTTCTTCTGTTAAATGAGATTTCACTGCCGGTATCAGTGCAGGATAAACACAAATGGCGGCCACATTGGATAAATGAGGAAAAGCACTTTTAAAATGATTGACTTTTTCAACCATCGAAACAATCTCTCCTTCGGTATCGGTACTATTGAGCGAAGTTAAATCTATAAGATTTAAACATTTGGCATAGACTTCTTTTGTTGCATTTTCTGCAAAATGTTTAGCAAGAATTTCGTCTATATCAATTTTTATGGCTTCGTCGTCAACCGATTCGCACTGATAGAGTTCTAACAACTCATTGTATCTGTCTGTCATAATGTTAGGAATTTAAAAAATTTTAATGTAGCTTTTTGTTTTGAATATGGCGTTGTGCATCGCGGAGGGTTTTCTTTTCGATATTTTTGCTGAAAGCTTCCGTCAAATCAACGCCGGTTTGATTGGCCAAGCACAGCAGAACCCAAAGAACATCAGCCATTTCGTCGGCCAAATCAGACTTTTCTTCTTTTTCCTTGTATGACTGTTCGCCATAAGTTCGCACTATAACTCGCGCCAATTCACCTACTTCTTCAGTAAGTATGCCCATATTGGTCAACTCACCAAAATATCGAACGCCATAGGTTTTAATCCAATTATCAACAATTTGTTGAGCTTCTTGCAGTGTCATGATAAACAGAGTTTATTCATTAAGCCGGGCAATAATGGTTTCGTTGCCAGTCGTTTTCTCTCCTACCTGAACAAAAATTTCGCTATCCAATGGCAGAAACAAATCAACCCGTGAGCCGAACTTGATAAATCCCAAATGTTCATTTACATGGCATTCTTTCCCCGGATGAGCATAGGTTACAATACGCTGTGCCAAAGCACCGGCAATTTGTCTGACCAAAATTTGCGTTTTTCCGGGAGTTTCTATCACCACGGTAGAACGTTCATTTTCTCTGCTCGACTTGGGTAAATAAGCCGCCAAATGTCGCCCATTGTGGTGCACGGTTTTTACAATTGTCCCCGAAACGGGATACCAGTTGGCATGGACATTGAATATCGACATGAATATCGAAACCTGAATACGTTCGTCGCCAAAATACTCGGGTTCCGAAGTTTTCTCAACCACTACAACCGTACCATCGGCGGGTGCAATAACAAAACTTGGGTCATCAATTTCCACAATTCTTTTGGGATTGCGGAAGAAAAAAATGAAAAAACAGAGAATAAAAGCTGAAAGTACAGTATTAATTGCCATTGCTGGTGCAGGAAATTCTATGTAAATTATCAAATTGACGGCGAACAGCAACAATAGCAAACCAGTCAAAACAAGCCATCCTTCTCTATGTATTCTGATACGTTTTTTCATTTGTATAAAAAAATTAAGTTTCTCTGCCTGATTCCAAATAATGCGACAACGAAAATTTTTTTTTATTTTCTGCAATGTTTTTCAACTGTCTGAAAATAACCTTGTCGAAATAGCAAGAATCAAAGAAAATCAATTCGCAAATTTACTTAAAATACTTTGTTGATACAAGGTACGGGCAAAACTTTAGATAATATGCCGAAAATGATTAAATTTGCACTAATTTTTCAGAAAAGAATTGTTTGTGTGTTCCAAAAAAATTGGTCATTTTCATTAAAAATTTCTTTATATGAATCTCTCGCCACTTACCGCCATATCGCCTGTTGATGGGCGCTACCGTTCAAAAACGGAAAAATATGCCGAATATTTTTCGGAATTTGCTTTGATTCGTTTCCGCGTGCAAGTTGAAATTGAATATTTTATTGCATTGTGTGAAATTCCATTGAAAGAACTTCAATCCGTTCCGACGGATTGTTTTGATAAATTGAGGGCAATTTATATTCATTTTCAAGATTCGGATGCCGAAAAGATAAAGGAAATCGAGCAAACTACCAATCACGATGTGAAAGCAGTTGAATATTTTTTGAAACAGCAATTTGACCTGCTCGGTTTAAGCGATTACAAGGAGTTCATTCATTTCGGGTTGACATCTCAGGACATCAACAACACAGCAGTTCCGGTTTCAATAAAGAGAGCCATGGATGAAGTTTACTACCCTGAAATGGAAAATTTATTACAAAAGTTACGCGAATTGGCGGAAGAGTGGAAAAATATTGCCATGCTGGCAAGAACTCACGGTCAGCCGGCTTCTCCCACCCGGTTGGGAAAAGAAATAATGGTTTTTGTTTATCGGCTCGAGAAACAGCTTTCACTGCTTCGTGCAGTTCCTATTTCCGGAAAATTCGGCGGCGCTACAGGCAATTTCAATGCACATTCGGTAGCTTATCCTTCTGTGGAATGGAAAATATTTGCCGATAAATTTCTTTCCCAAAAACTCGGTATTCAGCGCGAAGAATGGACAACACAGATTTCTAATTATGATTATCTGGCGGCTCTGATGGATAGTTTGAAACGAATCGATACGATTTTGATCGACTTCTGTCGGGATGTATGGACTTATGTTTCCATGGAATATTTCAAGCAAAAAATTAAACCCGGAGAAGTAGGTTCTTCGGCCATGCCTCACAAAGTGAATCCTATCGATTTCGAAAATGCCGAAGGAAATTTAGGCTTGGCCAATGCCCTACTCGATTTTTTGTCGGCAAAGCTCCCCATTTCACGTTTACAGAGAGATTTGACCGACAGCACGGTGATTAGAAATATTGGAGTGCCTTTTTCTCACATAAGGATAGCAACGCAAAGTTTGATGAAAGGACTGAACAAGTTGGTTTTGAACGAACCGGCAATTCGACGCGATCTTGATAACAATTGGGCTGTTGTGGCCGAAGCAATTCAAACTATTCTTCGTCGTGAAGGTTATCCCGCTCCCTACGAAGCCCTAAAAGCCTTAACTCGTACCAATGAAGCCATTACGGAACAAACCATCCATAATTTTATCGATTCGTTGCAAGTTAGCGATGAAGTTAAAAACGAATTAAGAAAAATTTCTCCTTTTACATATACGGGGATCTGATTATTGTATTGTTTTACAAATAGATACATCACATTCAATGTTAAAATTTTTTGAACTGCTCAAACGTTTTATTCCTCCTTACAAAAAATATGTTGTCCTCAATCTGTTGTTCAATTTGTTGTCGACAGTATTCAGCCTTTTTTCCTTTGCTGCCATTATCCCCGTTTTGCAGATTCTCTTTGGTTTGCAGCAATCAAATCTGGCTTATCAGCCATGGAATTGGGGCGATGGCTGGAACCAAATTTTTTCTGCACTGAAAAACAATATCTTTTATTTTCTGGAACAAATGATGACGACAGCAGGTCCTTCCATGACTCTACTTTATCTGGGTCTGTTTCTGATTGTCATGACATTTTTCAAAACCGGCACTTCCTACCTCTCGTCGTATTACATTATTCCAATACGTACCGGCGTATTGCGCGATTTGAGAAATCAACTTTACAAAAAAATTCTCAGTCTTCCCATCGGATTTTTTACCGAAGAGCGCAAAGGCGACATTATGTCGCGTATGACCAGCGATGTTACAGAAATTGAGGCTTCCATTATCAGTTCTTTAGAAATGATTTTCAAAAATCCCATCATCATTCTGATATACTTGGCCGTAATGTTTGCCATGAGCTGGAAACTGACACTTTTTGTACTGATACTTTTACCTGTGAGTGGTTGGTTAATAGGAATAATCGGTAAATCATTAAAACAGCGCTCCACATTGGGACAGCAGCAAACAGGCGAATTGCTATCACAAATTGAATAAACTTTAAGCGGATTGAGAGTGATTAAAGCTTTCAATGCCGAAAAAAAACTCGAAAAAAGATTTGCCACTTTAAACGAAAAACTTCGTCGCACACTCAACCGCATCAACCGACGCTACATGCTGGCTCATCCCCTCAGTGAATTGCTGGGAACGATAGTTATCGCTGTTTTACTCTGGTTTGGAGGTGTACTCATTTTGGAAAACCACAGTTCAATCAACGCTGCCGAATTTATTTACTATCTGGTGATTTTTTACAGTATTATCAATCCGGCAAAAGATTTGTCGAAAGCAGGTTATAGCGTTCAAAAAGGGTTGGCTTCTCTTGAGCGTGTCGATAAAATTCTGAAAGCCGAAAATACACTTTCCGAACCAACTTTACCGAAGGAAATTACTTCTTTCAATGAACGAATTGATTTTAAAAACGTAAACTTCCGCTATCAGACCGATTGGGTGCTGCAAGACATCAATCTGACCATACCGAAAGGAAAAACCGTTGCGCTTGTCGGCCAATCCGGAGCAGGAAAATCTACTTTGGTCGATCTGCTACCTCGTTTCTACGATGTTACGGAAGGAGAAATCCTGATAGACGGAATCAATATTAAAGAGCTGAATACAAAAGACATCCGTTCATTGATGGGAAATGTTAATCAGGAAGCTATTTTGTTTAACGATACTTTTTTCAATAACATTGCTTTTGGTGTTGAAAATGCTACATTGGAACAAGTGATGGAAGCTGCCAAAATTGCCAACGCTCACGACTTCATTATGGCGACCGAAAATGGTTACGAGACCACCATTGGCGACCGAGGCAGCAAACTTTCGGGCGGGCAGCGACAACGCATAAGTATTGCTCGCGCTATTCTCAAAAATCCACCTATTCTGATTTTAGATGAAGCAACTTCAGCGCTCGATACCGAATCGGAAAAAATGGTGCAGGAAGCCATAGAAAAACTGATGATGAACCGCACAACACTGGTCATAGCACATCGTTTGTCCACCATCAAACGGGCAGATGAAATTTGTGTGATGTCCGAAGGAAAAATTGTGGAACGGGGAAAACATGATGAATTGATTGCTTTAAACGGCTATTACAAAAGATTATACGATATGCAATCTTTCTAAAAAATTTTCAAATAGCCATTCAAAAAAATAAAAACTGAACGGAGTTGGATAATTTTTTCGAAGAAAAGGAACAATTTTTGCTGAAAAACTTAAATTTACTCTCAATTGTTTAATCGGCAGTAATTATGAAGAATATTTTTTCAGTAATTAATTAACAGCCAATTAAATTCAGATGGATGTACAACATTAAAAATTTATTCGGACACATTTTGATACAAAAATTTAACAATCAATATATAAGAATGCACGATGTCGAAAATTTATGATTTTACGCTGTCTTATGGCCTGTTCAAAAGTTACGTGATGTTTGCCTTCAAAAGGTTTTTCAGCCGATACATTGTGATGGGAAAAGAAAATATTCCAGAGACTGGACCAATAATTCTTGCGCCCAATCATTTGAATGCACTTATGGATGCGCTGGCAGCTATTTCGGTGGTTCCACACAAAATGCCTGTAGTATTTTTGGCTCGTTCCGATTATTTCAACAACAAATTGATTGCTCGTTTTTTGCATTTTTGCAAAATTTTGCCGGCTTTCCGTATGCGCGAAGGACTCGAAAACGTCGATAAAAACAATGATGTTTTTGAGGTTTGCGTTGATGTTCTGAACCATAATCAGGCCATTGGCATCATGCCGGAAGGAAATCAGGGAAGTAAACGAAAATTACGTCCGCTAGCGAAAGGAATTTTTCGCATTGCTTTTATGGCACAAGAGAAATATGGCCATCAACCCGGAGTAAAAATCATTCCCATAGGTTTGGATTGGGGAAATATCGACAAATATGGTGAACACATTATCATAAATGTAGGCAAGCCGATAGAAGTTTGTGAATACATGAATGAATATGAAGAAAATCAGCCAGTTGCAATTAATTCGCTTCGAGACAGACTACGAGAAGGGTTGAGTAATGTTACATTGGATATTGCTTCCGAAAAAAATTATGATTGTTTTGAAACGGCAACGATAGCAACAAATGCTGCAATGGTTGAGAAAATGAAACTTCCCAATACAGAAAAATATCGGTTTATTGCCCGCCAAAAAACTGCTCAGCAATTGCTTGAAATGGAAAAGAACAAACCGGAAGCCGTTGATAAATTGAATGAAATTTGCAAGGAATACAGAGAAAATCTCCGTAAACTAAATGTGCCTTCCTGGTTGCTGGATAAAAATTTAAAAATTTCTTCCTTGCTGTTCGAAAGTTTACTGCTTGTAGTAACTTTCCCATTTTTCATCATTGGTCTTGTTTTGAATGCATTACCTTTTTTCTCTCCCGATATTATCATGAAGGCTTTGCATATTAATTTTCCCGGCGGAAAAGGTTCTTTGCGTTTTGGATTAGGCATGGTAACTTTTCCTATATTTTATATTTTGCAGTCGGTACTATTCTACAAAAAAGTTAAGGATTCCCTTTGGGCTGTGGCTGTATTTTTACCCTTACAATATTATTTGGGAAAATGTGCTTTTCTGTGGCATAAAAAATTCAGAAAACTTAAAGTGAAATTCCGTTATCACCAGCTGCAAGTTAAAAATTCGTTGGTATTACAACGTACCAAATTACTGCATGACGAAATTTTACAATTGGTGCAATCCTGATAAAAAGACCGAATGACCTTTTTCACAATTAAAAATGAAAAAAGTCATTCAGTCTTAAAAAGTAAACGCTTGAAATTCTAAAAGTTTATTCCGACTTCAAATGGTTTTTAACTTTTGAAATACCATTTTTCATTACATCGGAAATCTGTTTCCATGTTTCTTCCAAGTCTATCCGAATCAACGAAAACTTCTCTTCTGCCGATTCACTCCACTCATTACAGTTTTTTAAAAGTTCTGTTCTTTTGGCTTCTAAATTTTCAATTTGAGCCCTATACTTTTCTCTTAAATCACCAGAAGTCTCATCCAATTTCGCTTGTAATTCTGCAATTTTGGAATCAAATTCCGACTGTTTCTGAGCGGCTTTTGACTTTAATTCATCTATTTGTGCAGCGTATTTTTCTTTCCATTCGTCGGAAGCCTGATCGAGTTGAGCCTGTAAATCTGAAATTTTTTTGGTAAATTCCCTACTTGCCTCCTCCGATTTTTGCTTTAATTCATCAATTTGAACTGCATATTTTTCTTTCGATTCATTCAACAAACTTTCGAGTTTGACTTTCAGCTCCGAAATCCTGTCATTAATAACAGATTCCATGTCTTTTATCTTCTTGCTCCATTCTTCTTTCTGCATAATTATCAATATTTAAAAGATTTGAAAAGAACTATTTACTTCATTTAGGGAAAGTTCTAAAATCTTTCGCAACAAAAAAAATAACAACTTTCATACCAAAAAAATGGGCATCAGAAATTTTTAAACAACTAAAAACAATTAAAAAATTTGTTTAATAACCTTCTTTATGAATATTCTTCACCGAGCGTCCCGAAGGATCAGCCATGTTTTTAAAAGAAGCATCCCACTCGAGGGCAATTGGAGTACTGCATGCAATAGAAGGTACCGAAGGCACACAAAGCGCTGCTGAATCGGACGGAAATAAATCAGAATAAATAGAACGATAATAATATTCCTCTTTTGTCATGGGCGGCTGAATGGGAAACTTTTCAGCGGCGTTTTCCATTTCTTCGTCGCTCACCAACTTGTTGGTCATTTCCTTTAATGAATCAATCCAATTGTAACCCACGCCATCCGAAAACTGCTCCTTTTGCCGCCATACAATTTTTTCAGGCAAATAATTCTCAAACGCTTTACGCAAAATCCATTTTTCTATTTTCCCGTTTCCGGCCATTTTGTCTTTAGGGTTTAACCGCATGGCTACATCCATAAATTCTTTGTCCAAAAAAGGAACACGTCCTTCCACTCCCCACGAGGCCAACGATTTATTGGCTCTCAAACAATCGTACAAATGCAAATTTTTGATTTTTCTGACGGTTTCCTTGTGAAATTCTTCAGGATTGGGCGCTTTGTGAAAATAAAGATAGCCCCCAAAGATTTCATCCGATCCTTCGCCCGACAGCACCATTTTAACACCCATCGACTTTATGAAACGTGCCAGCAAATACATGGGTGTACTGGCTCTCACAGTGGTTACATCATAAGTTTCGATATGATAAATGACATCTCTTAAGGCATCCAATCCTTCCTGAACGGTAAAATGAATTTCATGATGGATGGTACCAATATGCTCGGCCACTTCACGCGCTGCTGCCAAATCGGGTGAACCTTCAAGTCCAATGGCAAATGAATGCAGTTGTGGCCACCATGCATCCTGAGTATTTCCACTTTCGATACGTTTGGGAGCAAATTTCTTTGCAATTGCCGAAATTACGGAAGAATCCAAACCTCCCGAAAGCAACACACCATAAGGAACATCGGACATAAGCTGACGTTCGACAGCCGCTTCGAGCGCCTTGCGCAATACTTCTATATTGCTCTCATTATCTTTAACATTTTCATAATTTTCCCAATCGCGTTGATACCATTGCGTAGGTTTCTCATCCAAACTATAATAATACTGTCCCGGAAGAAATTCTTCGATTCGGGTACAATAACCCTCCAATGCTTTTAATTCCGAAGCAACGAAATAAGTTCCATCTTTGTCCCATCCCTGATAAAGAGGGACGATACCGATGTGATCGCGTCCAATAAAAAAAGCATCTTTTTCAATATCGTAAAGTGCAAAAGCAAATATTCCATTCAAATCATCCAAAAAATAGGGACCTTTTTCACGATACAAGGCTAAAATTACTTCACAATCCGATTTTGTAAGAAATTCATATTTCCCTTCAAACTGTTTTCTAATCTCTTGATGATTATAAATTTCGCCATTTACGGCAAGTACCAATTTCCCATCTTTACTGTATAAAGGCTGTTTCCCTGATTCCGGGTCTACAATAGACAGGCGTTCATGCGCCAAAATCGCCTTGTCGTTGCTGAAAATTCCTGACCAATCGGGACCGCGATGTCTCACTCTCTTTGACATCTGTAAAACCTGAGGACGCAGTTCCTGAGAATTTCTCTTTATATCGAAAGCACAAACTATTCCACACATATTTCTGTCATTCTTCTTTTATGAAAAAATTTTAAATTCACTTCTGCTGCTCTTGGCGGAAGAAATTATGAATATTTTCGGCTGCTTTTCGTCCTGAAGCAATGGCTCTAACTACCAAACTTGCTCCTATTACCGAATCTCCTGTAGCAAAAATTCTATCTACTGAAGTTTTACCATTTCTGTCAACTTCTATATTTCCTCTACTGTCATATTTTACTCCCAATTCATTGAGCAAACCTTCGTGCACAGGATGCAAAAATCCCAATGCCAGCAAAACCAAATCTGCCTTAATGATTTCTGTTTTCCCTGTAGAAACCATTGTCATTCGCCCATTATCTTCCTTATGCCATTCTACTTCTTCAATCAAAACTTCCGATACGTGTCCATTTTTCCCAATAAACGCTTTGGTATTCAGACACCAACGCCTGGTACAACCTTCTTCGTGTGAGCTGGAAGTTTTTAAAATCAACGGATAATAAGGCCAAGGTGTGTCAGGATTTTTTCCAATCGGTGGTTGAGGTAAAATTTCTATCTGAGTAACTTTTATGGCTCCTTGTCTGATTGACGTTCCCACACAATCGGAACCGGTATCGCCACCTCCAATTACCAATACCTGTTTGTTTTTCGCCGAAATAATTTCTGTGCCTTGCATTGTTTCTCCAAGCAACTTTTTGTTTTGCTGACTCAAAAAATCCATAGCAAAATGAATTCCTTTCATTTCTCTTCCTTCTGCCTGAATATCACGTGGTTGTCCTGCTCCAACAGCTATGCAGATTGCATCAAAACTGTCCAACAGTTCTTTTACAGTAATATTATTCCCAACTTCCATATTGGTTCTGAATGTGATTCCTTCTTCTTCCATCAAATTTAATCGTCTATCAATTACATTTTTAGCCAGTTTAAAATTAGGAATGCCATAGCGCAACAAACCACCGGGATGAGTATCTTTTTCAAAAACAGTTACAGAATATCCTTTTCTATTCAATTGCTGGGCAGCAGCCAAACCTGCAGGTCCTGAACCAATTACAGCAACTTTTTTTGCTATTCTTTTTCTTGGAGGATGGGATTTAATCATACCTTCATTAAAAGCAATTTCGGTAATGGCAGCTTCATTTTCACGAATAGTTAACGGTGCTTCATGTAACGACAATACACACGACTTTTCACAAGGAGCCGGACAAACTCTTCCGGTAAATTCCGGAAAATTATTGGTTTCCTGTAAAACATCAATAGCTTCCTGCCATTTCTCCTTATAGATCAGATCCTGCCATTCAGGCATTTTATTTCCGAGTGGACATGCCCAATGACAAAACGGAACTCCACAATCCATACATCTCGAAGCCTGAAGTTTCCTGTCTTCACGATTCAGAGTTTGTTCCACTTCCCCAAAATCATAAATTCTTTCATGTACAGGCCGATAACCGGCTTCTTTACGTGGAATATATAAAAATGCTTTCGGATTTCCCATATTTGTAAAATTTAAAATTTTATTGATCAACAGGTTACATTAATAATCTCGTTCTACCTGCTCAATTTTTTTATTAATTGCCTGAATCTTTTCTTCCTGCAAAACTTTCTTGTACTCAATAGGAGTAACTTTCAGAAATTTTTCAGAATATTCCAACCAATTATCCAAAATACGTTTGGCTAATGGACTGCCGGTATATTTATAATGCTTTGAAATCAAATCGTGAAGTTCTTTGTTATCAGCCATTTCTTCGATAAGAGAGAGTTCCACCATTTCCATGTTACAAAACATATCAAATTTGCCGTCTTCATCCAGCACATAAGCTATTCCTCCACTCATCCCTGCGGCAAAGTTTCTGCCTGTTTTTCCCAACACAACGGTTCTTCCTCCCGTCATGTATTCGCAGCAATGGTCTCCGGCTCCTTCAACAACGGCAAAAGCTCCCGAATTTCTCACACAAAAACGTTCGCCCACTATACCATTGATGTACACTTCACCCGAAGTAGCCCCATAAAGAAGCGTATTACCGGCAATAATATTTTTTTCCGGGACAAAAGTACTTTCCTTTGGTGGAACTACGATAATTTTACCACCCGAAAGACCTTTCCCGAGGTAATCGTTTGCATCGCCTTCGAGACGCAGCGTAATGCCTTTGGAAAGAAAAGCGCCAAAACTTTGGCCTGCAGAACCTTCCAACTGAATTTGAACCGTATCTTCCGGCAATCCAGCCTGTCCGTAACGTTTGGCTATTTCTCCCGAAAGCATGGCTCCTGTGGTCCGATCCGTATTTCTTACTTTATGCCTAATTTTAACGGGAATACACTGTTCAATGGCCGGCATGGCTTCGGATATTAATACTCTATCGAGCACCTGATCGATTTTGTGCTCCTGATTTTTTATTTTTCTGATGGCATTTTCTTCTGCCTGCTTCGGCTTAAAAAGAATTTTGGACAAATCGACCTTTTCAATTTTTGAATTCGTTTTAATTTCTTTCCGCACCAATAATTCTGTGTGTCCGATAATTTCATCCAGACTTCTGTAACCCATTTGAGCCAAATGTTCTCTAACTTCTTGTGCCAAAAAGGTAAAGAAATTTATCAGATATTCATATCTTCCATTGAAATGTTTGCGAAGTTCGTCGTTTTGTGTAGCTACGCCTGTAGGACAGGTATTAACATGACATTTTCTCATCATGACGCATCCCAAAACAATGAGGGCGCTGGTAGCAAAACCATATTCTTCTGCTCCCAACAAAGCAGAAATTACAATATCCCTTCCTGTTTTCAGCTGCCCATCCGTTTGTAAACGAATTTGACCACGCAAATTATTGATCACTAACGTTTGTTGCACTTCAGCAAGACCAATTTCCTGTGGAAGTCCGGCGTGTTTAATAGAGCTGGCGGGGCTTGCTCCGGTACCTCCTTCTGCTCCACTGATAAGAATCAAATCAGCTTTGGCCTTAGCTACTCCGGCAGCAATAGTTCCTACTCCACTTTCCGAAACAAGTTTTACACTGATCATAGCCGAAGGATTGATGTTTTTTAAGTCAAAAATCAGTTGGGCAAGATCTTCAATGGAATAAATATCGTGATGAGGAGGCGGAGAAATCAAAGAAATACCGGGAATGGAATGCCGGGTTTTTGCAATTATGTTATCGACTTTGTATCCTGGAAGTTGTCCGCCTTCACCCGGCTTTGCCCCTTGGGCTATTTTAATTTGAATTTCGTCGGCATTTACCAGATATTCGGCTGTAACTCCAAACCTGCCGGAAGCAACCTGCTTAATAGCACTACGGGTACTTAAACCATCCGGCCGTAATTTATAACGTTCAGGATCTTCTCCTCCTTCTCCTGTATTACTTCTTCCTCCAATTTTATTCATTGCCATTGCCAACGCTTCATGCGCTTCCCTGCTAATAGAACCAAACGACATGGCTCCCGTAACAAACCGTTTCATAATTTTTTCGACAGGCTCTACTTCGTTCAAATCTATGGGATTGCGCTTATAATCAAGTAAATCGCGAATAAAAATGGTTTCCGGTTTGTTATCTATAATGGAGGAATATTCTTTAAATTTTGCATAATCTCCGGTTCGTGTAGCAATTCGCAAACGGGCTATTGTCTCCGGATTCCATGCATGTTTTTCGCCTTCTACACGAAAAGAATAAAAACCGAGATTCTTCAAGCGATTTTCTTCATCAATTTCAGGATCAAAAGCTTTCCAATAAGGAAACAATGCTTCATTGGCCAAATCGGTCATGTCTATTCCTTCGATTTTGGAAGTTACTCCCTTAAAATATTTATTCAGCACAGAAGTCGAAATACCCACCGCTTCAAAAATTTGGGCTCCGCGATAACTTCGTAATGTGGAAATTCCCATTTTCGAAAGAATTTTCAAAAGCCCCTTGTTCACAGCTTTTACATAATTTGATTCGGCAGTATGGAAATCGAGTTTGATATCGTTCGACTTAATGCGTTCGTTGATAACGGCAAAAGCCATGTAAGGATTAATTGCATTGGCACCAAAACCAAACAGCAAAGCAAAGTGCATTATTTCACGCGGTTCTCCGCTCTCAACAATTATATCGGTTTGCATCCGCTTCCGCTTGTCCACAAGATAATGATGAACTGCAGAAACTGCCAGCAATGAAGGGATTGGAGCATGTTCCTCATCTACTCCTCTGTCGCTCAAAACAATATAATTTTTCCCTTCATCTACCGCTTTTTCTACGGAAAGACAAAGCTCATCAACTGCCTTCATCAAACCATTCGATCCTTCCTTTGGATTGAAAAGCATAGGTAAAACTGCTGTAGAAAACCCTTTGTAGCGTAAATTCAGTAAAATATCGAATTGAGTATTAGTCAAAACCGGACTTTTCAGCTTTACCATTTTGCAAAGCTCCGAAACAGGTTCGAGCAAATTTTTATGAATCGAACCAACATAACCGGTTAACGACATGACCAACTCTTCACGAATCGAATCTATCGGCGGATTGGTAACTTGAGCGAATTGCTGACGGAAATAATTGAATAAGCGTTGAGGTTTTTCGGAGAAAACTGCTAAAGGAGTGTCATTTCCCATCGATGAAGTAGGCTCTTTTCCTTCAGTAGCCATCGGGAGCATAAGCAATTCGACATCTTCTTTTGAATAACCGAAAGCTGTAAGCAAACTCTGATAATTCTTTATTTCAGGCTTTACACTTCTTCCCGAAGAAATTTCATCAAGATTGATTCGGTTTCTATCCAACCAATCGTTATAAGGAAAAGCATTGGCTATTTGTTCTTTTAATTCTTCATCATAGTAAATTCGTCCTTCTTCGGTATCCACCATCAGAATTTTACCTGGCTTGAGCCGTCCCTTTTCTTTAATATTTTCCGGTTCAAACTCAATGGTACCGGTTTCGGAAGCAATAATCATCATACCATCATTGGTAATTAAATAGCGGGCTGGTCGCAAACCGTTTCGGTCAAGCATGCCGCCAGCATAGCGTCCGTCGCTGAAAAGTAACGTTGCCGGGCCATCCCATGGTTCCATAAACATGCTGTGATATTCATAAAAACCTCTCAATTCTTCAGAAATAGGATTTTTTTGATTCCAACTTTCAGGCACCAACATGGCCAATGCGTGAGGTAAACTTTTGCCTGCCATAACCAAAAACTCAAAAACATTGTCCAATGAAGCGCTATCGCTCATTGCTGGCTGCACAATGGGAAACAAAGGTTTCAAATCGCCCAGCAATTCAGATTTCAACACACTTTCACGCGCTTCCATCCACAAACGATTACCTCTCACTGTATTGATTTCACCGTTATGTGCCAACATTCTGAAAGGTTGTGCCAAATCCCATGTTGGAAAAGTATTGGTACTGAAGCGAGAATGAACTAAAGCAATGGCACTTGTAAAATTGGGATTGGTTAAATCGGTGTAATAGTCGCGCAATTGCAATGAAGTAAGCATTCCTTTATAAATCAACACTTTGGTTGAAAGGCTCACCATATAAAAACTTCTTCTGTTGGTAAGATTGGATTTTGTAATTGAATTTTCAATTTTTTTTCTTACCTGATAGAGTTTTCTTTCCAACTCTTCCTGACGAAGAGTTCAGGTAACAAATATTTGTTTTATCTGAGGTTCGTTGGATGCAGAAATTTCACCCAAAATATCACTGTTAACGGGAACATCGCGAACTGCCAGCAAATGAAGATTCTCCTCTTCAACATTTTCCTTAATAATACGTAAACAAAGTTCCGCTTCTTTTTTCTCACGCGGCAAAAACACCAGACCTGTGCCATATTTCCCGATAGCGGGAACAGGAATACCTTGTAGCAGGATAAATTCGTGAGGTATTTGTACCAGCATGCCTGCTCCGTCTCCGGTTTTGTTGTCGGCGCTTTCTGCTCCTCTATGTACCATGTTTTCAAGCACCTGCAAACCATTTTCAATAATTTCGTGAGATTTTTCTCCCGAAATATTTACAACTAAACCGACACCGCAGGAATCATGCTCATTCTGAAAAGAATACAAAGATTGCTGGTCGTATTCATCTAAATTTAAAGGATTCATAATCAATTTTTAATTTTATAGAGATGGGTTCAAAAATTGTCAACTGTGATACAGTTGACAATTTTTGAAAAAATGACTAATCAATGAGTGAAAGAAAATAAAAAATTTAATGAAAAAGGATTTTTAGGGAAAACTTAACGAATGAAAAGCAATTCTCTGTATTTAGGCAAAGGCCACATTTCGTCATCAATAATCATTTCAAGTTTGTCCACCTGATAGCGGATCTTGTCAAAAAAAGGTAAAACGGCATCGTGATACGTATTTGCCTTTTCTTCCTCACATTCAATTACATTAGCCCTTTTTCTGGCTTCAATCATATTGTCAACATCTGACTTGATGGTGTTCACTCTTTCAGCAATTTCCTTTATCAATTGCAAATCGAGCTGGCACATTTTCTCGGCTTCTTCTTTTGAAAATACCGTTTTCATTTTATTGACATTATCCAGCAAAATAGATTGATAACGTGTAGCAATCGGAATTATGTGATTGATTGCCAAGTCGCCCAACACACGGGATTCTATCTGAATTTTCTTTGTGTACATATCCCATTTAACCTCATTCCGTGCATGAAGTTCCTTTTCGGACATTACATTAGTAGAAGTAAAAATTTTGATACTCTCCTCGTTGGTGTATGCCTTCAAAATTTTTGGAACACTCGTTTCGCAATCCAGCCCACGAAATTTTGCCTCTTCTTTCCATTCGTCGCTGTAGTTGTTGCCATCAAAACGAATAGGTTTCGATATTTTTATGTATTTTTTCAATACTTCAAAAATTGCAGTCTGCTTACTCGTTCCGGAAGCAATTTTTTCGTCCACTTCAGCTTTAAATTCTATCAACTGAGCTGCTACAGCAGTATTTAATGCTGTCATGGCCGAAGAACAGTTGGCAGACGAACCTACTGCTCTGAATTCAAATCGATTGCCGGTAAATGCAAAAGGCGAAGTTCTGTTTCTGTCCGTATTGTCGAGCAATACTTCAGGAATATGGGCTATGCCCAGACGAAGTTTTTTCTTACTGTCCACCGCAATGGCTTCATCACTATTGCTATTTTCAAGTTTATCGAGTACACTGCTCACCTGTGTACCAAGGAAAACCGAAATAATGGCCGGAGGAGCTTCATTAGCACCCAAACGATGAGCATTTTGAGCCGACATAATAGAAGCCTTCAAAAGCGCATTGTGCTTGTAAACGGCCATCAAAATATTTACTACAAAAGTTATGAATTGTAGATTTTCTTCCGGTGTTTTACCGGGTGTGAGTAAACCAACTCCCGTATCGGTACCCAACGACCAATTGTTATGTTTTCCCGAACCATTAATTCCTGCAAAAGGCTTTTCGTGAAGGAGCAAACGGAAACCATGACGACGTGCTATTTTTTTCATAATGGACATAATCAATAAATTCTGATCCACTGCCAAGTTGCATTCTCCGTAAATGGGTGCCAATTCAAACTGATTGGGTGCAACTTCGTTGTGTCTGGTTTTCAAAGGAATGCCATATTTGTAAGCTTCAAATTCCAAATCTTTCATATAAGCTACTACACGAGTGGGTATCGAACCAAAATAATGGTCTTCCAACTGCTGATTTTTTGCCGACTCATGCCCCAGCAAGGTTCTTCCAGTCAACAATAAATCGGGACGAGTAACATACAGACTTTCATCTACCAGGAAATACTCCTGTTCCCAACCCAAATACGAAAAAACTTTTTTCACCTTTGGATCAAACAACTGACAAACCGCCGTAGCAGCTTTATCCACCGAATTGAGCGATTTCAACAAAGGAGCTTTATAATCGAGCGATTCTCCGGTATATGAAATAAAAATGGTAGGAATACACAATGTATCATCAACAATAAATGCAGGCGATGAAGGATCCCAAGCCGTATAACCACGTGCTTCAAACGTGCTTCGGATTCCTCCACTCGGAAAAGAGGAAGCGTCGGGTTCCTGCTGTGCCAGCAACTTACCCGAAAACTTTTCTATTACGTTTTCGCCGGGTTTATCATCCAGATAATCAATAAAAGAATCATGCTTTTCTGCCGTCTTATCGGTCAAAGGCTGAAACCAGTGCGTATAATGGGTTGCTCCAAGTTCCATTGCCCATTTTTTCATTCCTTCAGCCACTTTATCAGCAATGCCGCGATCCAGCGTGGTTCCTTTTTCAATGGCTTCATCGATTTCCTTTATGGTCTGCTCCGAAAGAAATCTGGCCATGGTGGATCGCGTAAAAACATTCTTTCCAAAATACTCGGAGGTCAATTCGGAAGGCACTTCCACTGCAGCTGCTTTTTTCTTGAAAGCTTCCTCTACTGCTTTAAATCTTAATGATGACATAAATTTATTATTTTGAATTTTTTCTGTAATTTTTATCTTAAAAATTGTCCTATTACTTACGTATTGGTATTAATTCTTTGCAAAATTAAATAAAATGATAATTTTAATATAATAAGTTCATTCTTTTTTTTAAAAAAATTTCTATAAATTACAATCTGAAATAATTATTGAAATTTTTAAACAAGATTGTAAGAAAAAATAATGGTAATATTAAAGATTAGAAGTTTAAGTATATTTTTTTGGGAATAAATTGAATTTGATAAAATACTGCAAAATTTGAACAAAGA
Source organism: Bacteroidales bacterium (assembly GCA_012517575.1). Classification (GTDB taxonomy): domain Bacteria; phylum Bacteroidota; class Bacteroidia; order Bacteroidales; family Paludibacteraceae; genus MVYY01. Next base: position 21,341 of record JAAYUQ010000040.1, read on the forward strand.
TAGATAAAACTTTTCTTATTTTTCTTTAATTCTTTGATACATGTTGCTTATTTATTGAATGATAGAAGATATGAACAATAATTTCTTATAAGGTGTTTTATTTCAGAAATAATTTCTTGAAACGAATCTTTGTTCTGACATTTTATTACTTAAATCTGAAACTTTCTTTCTTAATGAAACGTTTTCCGAAAATTGACTTTCTTTCATCTTTATCAGAATGTTTAAAAAGACAGGCTATTTCATCACGAAGTAACCTGTCTGCCAAAACTATAAAATTAAAAAACACACGGTTTTTAAAACAGTTTCACCGTGTTTGGGTTCATTCGATATTATTGTTCTGTAAAATGAATAAATACAAAACAAATAGGTTATGGTTTCGAATGTGATATTTTTAAATTTTTTATTGCATTTTTATTGAAACAAGAAAGCTTTTGATTCACGAACCAAAAACTTTCCTGTTAATGTATAATTAATTGTAAGCTTTTTCACCGTGTTCGTAGTAATCCAGTCCGTTTTCTTCTTCTTTCTTGCTAACACGGAGTCCAACAGTATGTTTTAAAGCATAGAAGAGAACCAAACCACAGGCGATAGTCCAAGCGGCTACGGCAGCGACTCCAATAATTTGCGTTACCAATAAACTTGTTCCTCCTCCGTAAAATAATCCCGAAATTCCATCTCCTTTGGCAAACAATCCAACCATGATGGTTCCGAAAGCTCCATTGATAGCGTGTACGGAAACAGCACCTACAGGATCATCAATTTTGAAAATGCGATCAAATAATTCTACGGCAAAAACAACGATAATACCTGCGCCTGCACCTATTATTATAGCACCGCCTGGCGTTACTGTGTCACAACCAGCAGTTATTGCGACCAATCCTGCTAAAACTCCGTTCAATGTCATGCCTAAACCAGGTTTCCCATAACGTAACCATGTTACAATAAGGGTTGCTATAGCACCTGCCGCTGCAGCGCCATTGGTTGTTACAAATATATTGGCAACCAACTCAGGATTTGAAAGACTTAATGTTGATCCAGGGTTAAATCCAAACCATCCAATCCAGAGAATAAACACACCTAAAGTTCCTAAAGTAATGCTGTGTCCCGGAATCGCATTGATTTTACCATTTTTATATTTACCGATACGTGGACCAAGTACAAAGGCTCCTGTTAATGCCAACCAACCTCCTACTGAATGTACAACGGTTGATCCGGCAAAATCATGCATGCCCATCTGGGCTAACCAGCCTCCACCCCAAATCCAGTGTCCTGAAATCGGATAAATGAAAGTTGAAATGATTGCGCTATAGATCAGATAGGAGGTGAATTTTGTACGTTCGGCCATAGCTCCCGATACAATGGTTGCAGCTGTTGCGGCAAAAACCAACTGGAAGAAGAAAAATGCCATATTGGGTATTCCAAGTGCGGCTCCATGGTCGGTTTTTGAGAATAGTTCGAATTTACCGAAAAATCCGTTTCCGGCTCCAAACATAATTCCATATCCAATAGCCCAAAATACTATTGTTCCGATACAAAAGTCCATTAAATTTTTAAATAATATATTGGTGGTGTTTTTTGAGCGTGTAAATCCTGCTTCGACCAATGCAAATCCCGCTTGCATGAAGAAAACCAATGCTCCCGTCATGAGCACCCAAAAGGTGTTTAATCCTGTTGTTAATCCTGTTAAATCCATAATGTATATTTTTTTAGATTATTCTTTAATGTATAATGATTCCGGTCCTTTTTCTCCGGTGCGAATTCGAACTGATTCGTCAATGGTTGAAATGAAAATTTTACCATCTCCCATTTCTCCGGTGCGTGCGGCTTTAATAATCGCATCTGTGGCGGCATCCACAAATTTATCCCGGCAAACAAATGAAATAATCCGTCGTTCAATTAATCTTGTTTCGTAAACAGTCGCACGATATATGACGGCTCCTGTCTTTTCGTTTCCAACTCCAGTTACATCCCAGTAGGTAAAAAAGTCGATACCAACTTCGTGCAGAGCTTCGGTAACTTCATCGAACTGAGATTTTCTAATAATTGCTTCAATTTTTTTCATATCTTATTGTTTTGTGAATTTATTTTTAAAGAAAATAATCAACTGCGTTGTCAATTATAATGTAATCCCTGCAACAAGATAGTATTGTTTTGTTGTTGGGTTAAGGATAGCGCTTGCTTTCAAAGGAATAGAAAAACTATCGGTTATTTTTATTTCTTTAGAGGTGCTTAATCCCAAATTAACCACGCCAAATTCATGATCGGGAGTGTGCCAACCATCTCCTGCTCCGGCAAAGATGCTGAATTTATTAAAAGCATAACCAATTTCAAAATATTTGTCGCCTCCTACGGTTCCGGCAGCTCCTGCTTCGTTAAGAATGTAATTGGCAGATAAAGAAAGTCCTTTAATGCCGTAACCAAGGTTGATTTCGTATCCGTGCGAACCAGTCTCCGTACTGTGATCGAAAACATCTGATCCGGGATAATAATAATCGGTTACTCCGAGGCTCAATCCGAAGTTAAAAGCGTACTTTGCGTATAAATCCATTTCCAAAAATCCATCAAATCCTGCTGATCCCCATGAGCCGATAGAAAATCCTCCAGCGGTGAAATCGAGAGTAGGTTGGATGGAAACGCCGGAATACTGAGTACCACGCCATACATAGGAACTAACGATATCTGTCGAAACTGTAAAATTTTGAGATTTCGTTAAATTTGGAATAGAAATTGTAAGAAAACAAA
>JAAYUQ010000041.1 GCA_012517575.1 Bacteroidales bacterium
AAATAAATTTGATTTTGTTTTCGCTTAAACGCTGCTTTCAAGACTGTGCCCACTTCACTCGCAAAAACTTACGCTCGAAAAGTTTAAATCGTCAGAACTCAAACAAGGACAATTTTTAAAAGCTTTTCTCAATTGTTTTTCGGCTCACCGGACAAGGTCAACCCGAAGAGTTTGGTTTATATGTCCTGTTTTACAGATATATAAAACAAATGTTTCAATTTTTGTCATGTACTATAATTTAGCTTAGCGTTGGATGAAATAAGTAAATATTTCGGATGAATAAATCTTTATCATGCAGTATATTGAATTTGTAAACCCAACGACGATGAGCAATTCCTCATATCTGATAAGACGAGGAAATGGGAATGCAAATTTTATTTCTTAGCGGAAAATTCTGTGTTTTTCGGCAAACTTTTTATTTTATTGAAAAATTCTGTCTCCCAGTCAGATAAAAATAGTTGAATCTACATTTTGCTTTCATTCATTGGTCATTTTAAGTTTTTCAAACTATCTTTGCAAACTGATAATCCTTCGGAAAATTTTTTTTGGAAAAATGAATTTCAAGACTATGAAAATTTCTAAAGTCTTTTCCGTTAATCCGATAGAACAATGAAAAAAAATTCACTTTTGTTGTTTCCTTTATTCGTTTTGTTTATTTCATGTACACACAAAAGTTCTCAGGTGACTGAAGAGCAACCTTTTGATTCGCTTCGGCTTTCACATGCCGAAGGTTTCTCAATTCGTTATTTTCAGAATTATAAAGAAGCAGTTGTTTTTAATCCTTGGTCGCAAGGTTCTATTTATCAACGCTATTATTTGGTTCATGATACGTCTGTGGCTGTTCCGGCAAATGGTTTGAAAATTAAAATCCCCATTCATTCGTTGGCGGCAACGTCGGTTACGCACTTTGAATTTTTGCATTTGCTTAACGAAATTAATGCAGTTACCGGTGTTTGCTCTTCAAAAATTATTTACAGTCCGCAAATTAACGATCGTCTCAGCAAAGGTTTGACAGTCGATTTGGGAGATGCATTCAATATCAATCTCGAAAAGACGGTTCAACTGCATCCCGATTTAGTCATGGTAAGTGGATACAACCAAAATGATCCTTTTGCTCAACGATTGCTTCAAGCAGGAATTTCTCCCGTTTACAACAACGAATGGATGGAAAAATCGCTGTTGGGGCGGGCTGAATGGATAAAATTCGTGGCTGCTTTCTTTGACAAGGAAAAGTTTGCCGACAGTATTTATCGGGAAGTTGAGCAGGAATATAAAAAAACTGCAGACAGAGCAAAAGTGGTGAAATTTCGGCCAAATGTAATGTCGGGTTCCAATTTTCGTGGCACTTGGTACATGCCCGGAGGAAGCAATTTTATGGCGCAACTTTTTCTGGATGCCGGAGGAAATTATTTTTATGCCAATGATACTACCAAAGGAAGTTTGCCATTAAGTTTTGAAAAAGTACTGAATAATTTTTCTAAATCCGATGTCTGGCTGAATTGTAATTATGCTTCGCTGTCCGAATTGCTGAAAGCGGATCCGAAACATGAACTTTTCCGTCCTGTGAAATTGCAACAGGTATATAATTTCAACAAGCGAATGTTACCCTCCGGCGCCAACGATTTTTGGGAAAGTGGTGTAGCCCATCCCGATTTACTCTTGAAAGATGTAATTTTTATTTTGCATCCTGAATTGTTACCCGGTTACGAGACATTTTACGCTCAAAAATTAAAGCTGTAAGGTTTTATGTATTCGAGAAACAATCTGCTTTTCTTTGTTTTTTCGTTGCTGGTGATTTTTTTGTTTCTGGCCGATTTGATGTGGGGAAGCGTAGCAATTCCCGCAAAAGAAATTTTTTCGGCGTTTTGCGGAGATCGACAAAACTCCGTATTTACAGAAATAATCATAAATTTTCGATTACCCAAAGCCATCACGGCTATACTGGCCGGTGCTTCGCTTTCGGTGGCGGGACTTATGATGCAGACACTTTTTCGCAATCCTTTGGCCGATCCTTATATTTTGGGTGTCAGTTCAGGCGCAAGTTTGGGCACTGCACTGGTGGTAATGGCTTCCGGTTTTCTGCCGTTTTCCTTTGCCGGAAATTGTTGGGCGCTGATTATTTCAGCTGTTATCGGCGCTGCATTGGTGCTGCTGATTGTTCTCTTTGTTTCTTTTCGCGTCAACGATATTGTTTCGCTGCTCATAGTCGGTATTATGTTTGGAACCATAGCGGCTGCGTTGGTGTCGATTATTCAGAATTTTAGCAATCCCGATGCCATAAAATTGTTTTTGATGTGGACATTCGGAAGTTTAAGCGCCGTTACGTGGAATTATTTGCAAATTTTGTTTCCGGTAGTTTTGGCAGGTATAGGAATGGCCTTTTTTCTGCAGAAAAGACTGGACGGACTTTTATTGGGTGAAAATTATGCACGGGGGTTGGGAATTTCCATTACACAAACGCGGTCGCTGATTATTTTGGCTACCGGCCTGCTGGCAGGCGGAATCACTGCTTTTACGGGGCCTATTGCGTTTGTGGGAGTTGCCGTTCCCCATATAGCACGAGGAATTTTTCGGACTTCATCACACAAAATTTTATTGCCGGCATGTATTCTTGTTGGTGCAGCCTTGTTGATGATTTGCGATATTATCACTCAAATTCCCGATTATACGCTGCCTGTAAATACCATCAGCGCCTTATTTGGTGCTCCGGTCATAATTTGGATCATTTTGAGAAGAAAATAAATTCGAAAGAAATTTTTTATCATACAATATGTCGGTTTTATCTACTCAACATCTAACGATTGGTTACCGGAAAAAAGGAACCGAAAATGTTATTCAGCATGACTTGAATTTGCGGCTGGAATCGGGAAAGTTGGTAGGTTTAATAGGTCCGAACGGAAGCGGAAAAACAACGCTTTTGCGTACCATTGCAGGATTATTGAAACCCATTGATGGAAAAATTCTGATAGATGGCAAGCATCTCCTTTTGCTTTCGCAACACGAAAAAGCATTGAATGTTTCTTTTGTACTTACCGAAAAAGTGGATATTGCCAATGCTGATGTTTTTGATATGGTATCCTTTGGCCGTTTTCCCTACAACAATTGGCGGGGAAATCTTTCCGAAGAAGACAGAAAAAAAGTTTTTCAAGCGTTACAAATGGTCAGAATGGAAACAATGATGCATCGACTTGTCAGCGAACTTTCTGATGGAGAGCGTCAAAGAGTAATGATTGCCAAAGCGCTGGCTCAGGATACTCCAATTATCTTGTTGGATGAACCCACAGCCCATCTTGATGTCCCCAATCGGGTGGGAATCATGCTGTTGCTCCACAAGCTGGCTCATACCACAGGGAAAATAATTCTGCTTTCGACACACGAACTGGATTTGGCTTTGCAGGCTGCCGACCTGATTTGGTTGATGAGCGAAAATGAAGGAATAGAATGTGGTGTGCCAGAAGATTTGGTTTTCAGCGGCAGTTTCAACCGCGTTTTTGCCAGCAATTCTTATTTTTTCAATGAGGCCAACGGTAATTTTTCCATGAATTATCCTTTGAATGGAAAGGTCAGTGTTTCGGGCAACAAAACCCGGCTTTATTGGACTTTGCGGGCTTTAGCTCGCGCGGGATATGCGGCGGTGGAAGATGCTCCCTTAAAAATAGAAGTTACCGACAGTGCTTGGATTCTGAATCAGAAAAAAGTGTTCTCGGTGGCGGAATTGTTGGATGAATTGAATAATTTGAATATTCGTTTTCCTTTCTAAACGTGAAGATACTTTTTTTTAGGAAAGTATCTGATAAAATAAACTTGAGCTTCTGACGTTTAAAAAATTATTGATTTTGCCTCGAAAATACTAACAATGCACAACCGTAGATTATTTCTGTTTTTTTTGTTCCTTATACTTTCCGTTTCGCTTTTTTCGCAGAATAAAGTGCGTATTTACGGTTATGTAATCGATACCAACAACCGAGGCATCGAGCTGGCCAACGTTTATGTACAGCATTCCAACATAGGCACTTCTACCAATCAGAACGGATATTACGAATTAACCGTTGACATAAAAGATTCTATAAAACTTGTTTTTTCCATGGTTGGATATCAGACGGTTACCTATACCGTTCATCCCAAGATGAAAGTGATTCAGTTAACGGTGGAACTTCCGGCCTTGTCGAAACAAATTGATGATGTGAACATAATAGGCCAGCGACGTCAGACGTCAACCATTGATGTACTCGATCCTTCCAAATATCGATTGATGCCTAATTCGGCCGGGGGTATCGAATCGTTGTTAATTTCTTTTACGGGCGTAAGTTCCAGCAATGAACTGAGTTCACAGTACAACGTCAGAGGTGGAAATTTTGACGAAAACAGTGTGTATGTCAATGGAATTGAAGTTTACCGCCCTTTGCTGATCAGAGCCGGACAACAGGAAGGACTGAGTTTTATCAATCCCGATATGGTACAGAATGTTTCCTTTTCGTCGGGTGGTTTCAATGCCGAATATGGCGATAAAATGTCTTCCGTGCTGGATATCGACTACAAAAAACCTTCTGCATTTGAAGCTACCGCTTCTGCCAGTTTGCTTGGCGCTTCGGCTTATGTGGGAACGGCAGGCAAGCGTTTTACCCAAATGCACGGTATTCGTTACAAAACTTCCAGATATTTGCTTGGAACCATGGACACACAAGGGGAATATGATCCATCTTTTGTGGATTATCAAACCTACTTGACTTATCAGCTAAAACCCAAATGGGAGCTTACTTTTCTGGGAAATTTCTCACAAAATACCTATCGTTTTATTCCTCAGACACGCGAAACATCGTTTGGCACCTATTCGATGGGACGAAAATTAACCATTTTTTTTGAAGGTCAGGAAAAGGACCTTTTTCAGACTTCTTTTGGCGCGTTTACATTGAATTTTCGACCTACAAAATCAACAAAACTAAGCCTGATCGGTTCGGCATTTTATACCAACGAAAATGAGAATTACGACATCTCGGGCGAGTACATTTTGAGTGAAGTGAAAATGGATGTTGATCCCGACAAACAAACCGGCGAATCTCTGGGTATTGGAAATTATCACGAGCACGCCCGAAACAAGCTGAATGCAACTGTAGCCAATGTAGCTCATTTGGGTGAATACCGTAATAATGATCATTTACTGAAATGGGGCGCCAACGTTCAGTTTGAAAAAATCGACGACAGGATCAATGAGTGGGAGTGGCGCGATTCGGCTGGATATTCTTTGCCTTACAACAATGCACAAGTGAACTTGTATTACAACATGAATGCTTCCAATTCGCTGAAAACGCTTAGAACAACAGCCTTTTTACAGGATACGTATAAATACACTTCCAATGCAGGAACTTTTTCGTTTACCGGCGGTCTTCGGTCGCATTACTGGACTTTCAACCACGAATTTCTGCTCAGTCCGCGTTTTACGGTTGCCTATCTGCCTCACTGGGAAAAAGATTTCAGTTTTCGTTTTGCTACAGGCGTTTATTATCAGGCTCCTTTTTACAAGGAAATTCGCGATACGGTTACCGATGCATTGGGAAATGTGGATATTAAATTGAATTCCAACATAAAGGCTCAACGTTCCCTGCATTTTGTGTTGGGCGGCGACCATTATTTCAGGGCATGGGGAAGACCTTTCAAATTCACTACCGAAGCTTATCTTAAATTGGCCGACAGGGTTGTTTCCTATTCGGTGGATAATGTTCGCATTCGCTATTCGGGAGAAAATGATGCCAAAGCTTATACCGCCGGCATCGATTTCAAACTATTTGGGGAACTTGTTCCCGGCACCGATTCGTGGATCAATCTGTCGTTAATGGATTCGAAGGAAGATATTATTGGCGACAGCTACGTGCGCCATACTTACGATGACGAAGGTAATATTTTGACTTCAGAAACGATATCGCCTTCGTGGGTGCCGCGTCCTACGGAACAACGATACGCTTTTTCCATGATGTTTCAAGATTATCTTCCGTCCAATCCAAAGTACAAGCTACAGCTCAAAGTAATTTGGTCTGACGGGTTGCCATTTGGCGCTCCGCGCAACGAACAATTCCGTGCTGCTTTTCGTATGCCGCCTTATCGCCGTGTAGATATTGGTGGTTCGCGCTTGCTGGTAAACGGTTCGGATGAATGGATGAACAAATCGTGGTTGGGACATGTAAAAAATATCTGGATTAACGTGGAAGTTTTCAATCTGTTGAATTTCAAGAATGTGAATTCTTACTACTGGGTAACGGATATTTATCAGCATCAGGTGGCTGTACCCAATTACCTTACCGGTCGACAACTGAACCTTCGCTTATTGGTAGATTTCAAATAATTTGCTTTCTCAGAAATTCTTCTTTCTTCCGATTAAAAAATCTAAAAGCCTTGTTTTTCCTTTCGGCTTCGGAAAAAATGCTAACGGAGTGTGGACTAATGAGTAAATGAACTTTGAAAGGAAATTACAATTTTTGAATGAATTAATCTTCTCAATGTTTCAGTATAGAATTGAAGTTAGAAAAAAATCGGAGATTCTATTGTTAGTCCGGATGTAGTAAGGAGACTACGTCGAATAAAAGTTGGGCAGAAGTTTTGACTTTTGCTTAGTCAGCAGGTAGTTGACATACTATTATCGAAACACCGGCTTTCAGAATAGGATAGACTCTTTCGTTATTTCACTTTGCTACCGCTGATTTGTAATCAGTGTTTTTTTAATTATTGGGAAGAATAAAAAAAATCTACAAGATTCAGTTTCCCGAATCTTGTAGATTCACCTTAATTTAAACTAATACCAATCAAAGAAAAATCAATCAATCAACTAATTAATTTTTTAAGGAATTATGACTTGTACCGGTTCGCTATAATTCCAACGGCGTGTACCACTTCCTTTAGGAGTATCATAATTGATACGTGATGCAGCCCGCACAAAAACTGTCTGACCTGAAGGAATCGTACCATTTGATTCGATAGTTACAATTTGTCCTAAAAGTGCATTGAAAGAAGAACCAGAATATTCAATTTTACTTGACCAACGGTCATCTCTTGCACGGTATCCAACACTTGAAGAGTAGCTAACAAATAATTGAATATCTGTTACATTCAGGAAAGAAGAACTATATCCGCCCATAGGTTCGATTTTGGCTTTAAAATCTGCTTCTGATACGGCACGTGTTACCCGAACCTTTGCCTTGATTTTGCCGTTGGTTACTGAAGGTTCTCCAACCCATTCCACTTTCAGAAATGGCTGAACTTCAAAACGAACTACTGTTGTTCCTTTTATTTCTATATTTTGTGTTTCATCGGCAATTGGCACACCGCGTTCATCTTCTCGAATAATGGGGATAAATGGTCCATCAATACGAATATTGTACCTTCCTTTGAAAATTTTTGTATTTTGAAAAGTTCCATCAGACATACAATAGAAATCGGGATTGGGTGTTACATTCTCTCCCCAACTAAGTTCTGTCAAACGCACACGAATTCCTTCACTTCCCTGATCGGTAAGTACAGGTTCTCCTGTTGCAATATCTACAACTTCTCCCTTCAAAGTTTCTGAAGGTGCATCGTAATTGTCCAATTCAAATAAGCTGCATGAACTGAAAGAAAACAGCCCACAGAATAAAAAATAAAATGCTATTCTTTTCATATTCTTTATATTTTTCATTTTTAAAATGTTCTATTATGAATTATCGATTAGGCTGTTGGTCAATATAAAGACTTTTTGAAACTTCTCCACTTGGAATGGCAAAGTAATAATCAATAATATTGTACTCAAAAGTTTTCTGACTTACCCATTGGAAATGAGCATCGAAGAAATATTTTCCTGTTGCAGTTGAGAAAAATGGATATAAACCACGAAAACGAAAACGCGAACTGTTACTATACAGATCTTTGTTTCTTGTTTCACCCCAGAATCCGTCTCTGCCTTCGTAATGCCAAACACGCCAGCGTCTCAAATCCCATTTTGTTTTATGCTCTAGCGCCAATTCCTTGCGGCGTTCTTTCCGTACGATATTTCTTCCTTCTTCCGTTGCAGTAAGTTTTGAAGTCAGTAAAGTTGCGCCGGCACGTTCGCGAATTTGATTGACTGCATCGGTTGCCACTTGCAATAAATCATCGTCATCAGGAGAAGAAACACCAGCCAATGATAATTCTACTGCAGCTTCGGCAGCATTAAGCAGCACTTCTGCATAACGCATTAGAATAAAAGGTTGAGCCGATTTTCCTTCTCCTGCAACAAATGATGGATCGGGATTTAACCATTTACGATCGTACAATCCTGTTAAACATGCTTCTCCATTATCATAAAAAGGCCCGTTTTCTCCACCAGCAGTCATTGTAGTACCATTGTATGATACAGTTTCCTGACTGTTTCCCTCTCTCGGACTTAAATATAATGTTTTCGGTGTCTGCTTGTAAGCAGGCAAATGCTGATAGAAAGTTGTTGCATTATTGAAAGAATAGTCGCTGAATAATGGATTAATGGGTGCAGAACCGGTATATACTCCGGCACGAATATCGATAGTTTTACCCTTAAACACATCTCCAGGGAAAATGACGTAAGCTCGCAATCGGGGCTCTGCGTTTGTGAAAAAGTCCAGTGGTTTATCGTACATAATGTAATTCCCCTGATTATTTGAATTTCCTGTTGTAACCTTAACCGTTCCGTCAGGATAACGATCAAAACCTTCGAATAACTCAAGAAAATCTAAAGTTGGACAAGTTCCCGAAGCCAAAGGAGAACGGAAAATAAATGGCGCGCTATAAGCATCAAATCCGTGTGTAAGTGTAGGATACGAATATTCCTTAACATAGATATTTTCCGGACTGGTCAAATCGCTAAACATATCTACCATATTCTGATATTGTGCGTCACGATCAGTAGCTGACCATTTTTTCTTATAAAGAGAATAACTGCCATCTTTCATAACTTCTTTTGCAGCTTTATAGGCTTCAGTAAAATATTTTATTGAAGCAGATTGCCATTCATCTTCAGCAAAACCTATTACTCGAACACCGGTTTTTTGTCCAAAGCCCGTCAATCTTCCCGAAACCGTTTCGTTGTATTTTGCCACACAACCAGCATACAACATTGCTTCCGATTTGAATGACAATGCTACAAACTTGTTGGCATATCCTGTTTTAGGACTTTTGGGCAGCAACAGTGAATCAGCGCTGTCGAAATCGGCAAGTACTTGATCCCAAGTTTCCTTTTCTGTGGAACGTGGAACTTCCAATTTATCTGCATCGGCAGGATACTGTATTTCTTTCGTTACTAGAGGAATTCCTCCAAAACGGCGAGCCATAGCATAAAATACTGTTGCTCTGACAAAATAGGCTTCTCCCAGATAATGATTATAGGTTTCTTCCTTAAAATTATTTTTATATTTTGGAAGAGTTTCCAGCAGGTGATTCGCATCGCGTAGTAGTGTGAATGCCTGACCCCAATAAGGTGTATTTTCACCGGTAAATGCCGTACAGATACCATCTCTGTTTAAAGCTTCTCCTGTTCCCTCAATTCCCATGGCACCCAGCCATGAATTGAAGTTTATTCCCCATTGTGCCATGTATTTGAAATCTTCAAAAGGCATGTAGCTGTACATTCTTGCCAAATAAATTTCCATTCCGGCTTCGTTTGTCATCAAGTCATCATCGGTTATTACATTTTTTGGCGCAATATCCAAATCATTACAGGCCGAAAAAAGAAGTAGTCCGATTACAGGCAATAAAAACAATTTTTTCATATATTTTTTCATATTCATTCAATGTTAATTATTAAAATGAGATAGACATTCCTAATGTGTAAGTTTTGTTAAGAGGATATAATCTACCAAGTTCATCATCGGGATGTTCAGGGTCGACAAACTTAACCCCGGTGATTGTGAATAAATTATAAGCATTGGCAAAAACACGTAAACTCAATGGTGAAGTAGTTTTTGGTTTTGGAAGTGTATAACCAAATTCTATGCTCTTTAGACGGAAATAAGCTGTACTTACCCGGTTAAATTCTGAATTACTATAAGGATAATGTCCCGTAAACGCATAATATCCGCTTATCCATTCAGTGCTTGGATCATAGGGATCGGCTGTAGGATTGACAGGATGCCAACGGTCAAGATATTGAGTTAAAGTGCCGCCACCATTGCTTCCCCATATCGAATACAAAGGCTCTTTATATTCCATTGAACCCAGTGCAGAACCTTGAAAAAGGATGTTCAAGTCAAAACTTTTATAATTGCCATCAAAACTTAAACTGTAATTTACCCAAGGGGTTTGATCATAAGCAAAGGGATGCTGATCAAGACTATTTATTTCACCATCTCCATTCCAGTCAAGATATTTATAATCACCGGGCAATATATCTTTCTCTTTGTATATTTGATATGTCCAAATATCTTCCCAGCTTGAATAACGTCCTGCACTTTCGTAACCAAATTGAACACCCTGATAACGATTGGTTAAATTGTCATTTCTCCATTTATCGTATGAGTTTCCATAAGGGCCGTTTTGCACTGCGGTAAGATACATTTTTCTGGTGATGGTACCGATTGCTTTAACCTTGTAAAGAAGGTCGCCAATTTTGTTTTGATGAGAAAGTTCAAGATCAATACCGAAATTTCTATCGCTGTTGAGGTTTTCTTGAGGTGCAACAGCTCCGACTACGGTGGGTAAATCTCCTTTGCGGTTTGCAAGCAAATGATCACGATGACGGTCAAAGAAATCGAACGAAAAACCAAACAATCCATTCCATGCATCAAAATCAATACCTATGTCAAATGTTTTCGATTTTGCCCATGTTACTGACTCTAATGGGAGTGCTCTGGTTGCAACTCCGTAAACAAAATTGCTTCCGAATATGTAACCCGGAGCATATTGATTATAATAACCCTTTTCGGCATTTCCGCTGGTGGCAGGATAGTCATAACCAGATACCCAACCGTAGTTGGCATCATTATCATCGCCTAATTCTCCATAACTGACGCGCAATTTCAACTGATCGATAAATGAAAGAGAATAATTAGATTTAAAGAATGGTTCTTCTGAAATCCGCCAACCTAATGAAGCTGAGGGGAAGAAACCCCACTGATGACCTTTTGCAAATTTTGAAGATCCATCATAACGGAATTGAAATTCGGCTATATAACGACTTCCATAAGCATAATTCAATCGTCCAATGGCTGCCGAATAAGCAAGTTCGTAAAGATCGCTATTCCCAACATACATGTTGCCAATTTGATTGTCATCCACACCAGCAAACAGGTAATCTGTTGCAAAAGCCAAATCTCGCTGAGCATAAAAATTATCGCCTGTTCTTTTTTGGGTTTCCAGACCTACAACGCCACTTATAGAGTGATCATTAAAGGAACGATTGTAATTGAGTAAGAATTGTCCCAATGTTTGCTGTTTTCCAAAAAATTCTCGACGGAGTTGGTTCGGCGAACTTGAGTTATACAATTTTTTGTCGTAAGTGTTTGTTAATTCGTTGTACGCGTATTGATAATACTCTTTACGAAAAATTGAGTTGTTGTTTTCTCTGTAATCATAACTGTAAAGTAATTTTGCAGACAAACCTTTTAATATGGGAGAAATGGAAGCAAAATCATAATTGAGGGCTGCAGATGACTGGAAAATCTTTTGTCCGTATTCGCGATATCCAGAGATATCTGAAGTCATTTTTGCAACTGTGTTTTCTTCCAAATCTAATCCTTCGTAATTCAGCATGGTATTTTCAGGGTCAGCATAAGCAGGGAAAAGAACGCCTTGGCGCCAGTAATTTCTAATAATATCAGTAGATGTTGAGTAGGGGTTATGTTGTTTGTCCAAAATACCACTCAAATTCAAATCGAATGTTAATCCATTTGCTATTTTTGTACTGATATTACTTCTTAAGTTGGTTTTTTCATAGTTCAAATCACCCGATTTGAAAAAACCTTCCTGAAAGAAATATCCTAACCCTATGTAGTATTGAGTTCTGTCATTTCCACCAGATATGCTTACATCATGTTGTGTTTGTGGAGATAAATCAGAAAAGATTAAAGAATTCCAGTCAGTTTGTCGCCTGCTTCCATTTCGATATGCTTCAAAATCTTCTTCTGTATAAATAATACTACCTCCGTTAACATTGTTCATTGATTTTTCGTTGTACAATGTCATGGTTTCAAATGCGTTAGCCAATTTTGGCATTCTTGAAGGTTGTTGTAAGGTATATGTTCCATTGTAGGAAACTTTTGTTTTTCCATCTTTAGCACCCTTTTTTGTAGTTACCAAAACCACTCCATTGGCTGCACGAACGCCATAAATAGCAGCTGAAGCATCTTTTAGCACAGAAATTTCATCAATGTCATTGGGATTCAAACGTTGAAAATCGCTTGTTTCACGAGGAATACCATCAATAACGATAAGTGGTGATCCTAAACCACGGATATCAAAATTGTTGTTAAAAGAACCAGGTTCAGCGCTTTTTTGCCATACACGTACACCGGCAATTTTTCCGGTGAGCATGTTTTGAGGATTTTCATTGACAGTTTTTATCATTTCATTTCCTGTTATGCCAGCTACAGCTCCGGTAAGAGTTACTTTTTTCTGGACACCATAACCAACGACAACAACTTCGTTAAGTGCTGTATTCTCTTGCTCCGACATAACAACATTTATTTCGGAACGGCCATCAACTTTAACTTCTTTAGTGGTTAAACCCAAATATCGGAAAACTAAAGTTGCATTTTCAGGTGCATTAATGGAATATTTTCCTTCTTTGTTGGTAATTGTCCCAATATTCGAATTTTTTACCATAACAGTGGCTCCAATAATTGGTTCATTGTTACTGTCGGTAACTTTTCCTGTTATAGTTTTGCTTTGCGCCCATATAGATAATGGTAGGACTGAAGTGAATATTAAAATCAAAGTCAGAAAGCGCAATGATTGCATAAATTTTAAATTTCGTGTTTTCGTCATATTTTTAAATTTAAGTTGGTTTTATTTTTCTAGTTCATAACGCGCCAATACTGCATATTCTGCCGCAAAGGCAAATGTAAACATGCCTTCAACGCTATTGTTGTTATTATCAAGACTCCAACCAAGTAGTAAATTGGTAGGTAAAAATCCTTTGTATAAAAATTTTTCATATCCGTAATCAAGATTTTTTTGAAAACTACTTACGCACACCGAATCGTTTTTATAAAATGGATAAACATCAACATATCCTCTCATTAATACTCCATTAAACCAGTTTCTGAAACCGGTAATATCATAAGTGTAATATCCGATTACTGTTGCATCCTTTTTTGCAAAATATCGGAAACTGGCATTTGTTAAATTTTTTATATCGTTCAGATAGGTGTTGTTATTGGTAACCCGATATAGATCAGCACCACCCGAAAGCATGGTCCCACTATTGTATGAAATGGCAGGCCCAACACGATCACGTAAATTGACGTGCTTGCGATAAGTTACGTTGTTGATTGTTTCATAAGCAACATTACAATTGGGATCGCAACCACCCATCATGTCATCGTAGACTCCATCTGAACGTAACAAAGATTTTTTCTGCCAGTCGTAAACGGCTTGAGCATATTTTAAATAGTAATCGCTCTTTTTCATGCTCCCCGTTTTCCGACTTTTGTCTGCATCGATATAGCGATAGGTTATCTGATCATCCTTGTCTTTATATAACTCATAAAGCCATACCAATGGGCTGACAATGGGGCCGTTGCTGCAGGAATGTTTTGTTACATATCCCGGGCCCCATGTAATGCCTCCATATTCTTTTCCGCTTTCATCCAACACACAATCCCAACCATCAAGAACGTAATCGGTCAGGTACTCGGCTTCATTCAAGTAAATAATATTATTTGTAATTTTGTATGCTTCAAGTAATTCGCGAATCAACCATTCCTGATCATCATACACGTTATGAATCCCTTCTACCAATGCTGTACCTTTGGAACCTCCACGATCTACACCGTAAACCGACCATTGTCTGGTTTGGGTATAAGAGGTTAATGTGTAAGTTCCTTTATAATATGCTGCATTTTCATATAGCTGATTGAGTAATTGAGTATAACGCTCAAAGTGCTGATTATAAAGTTCAGCATCTCCATGTTCTTTTTGAGTTTTGAGAGCATGTAGAACGGCATTTACAGCTTCAATGGAACTGGTATACATCCAGACACTGCCTTTTTCCTGAGAACGAACTCCGGTGTAGGGATTGTAATATCTTGCCATTGTCATTCCATCTCCGGTAAAATAAGAGTTTATGGCATTGTCGATAATTTGAATGGCTCTGCTTAAATTTTGTTTGGAGACATTTTGTGAATTATTTTCTTCTCCGTTTCCTCCGCCTTTTTGTATATCATCCGAATTTTCTCCACATGCACAAAGAACAAGTAAAAAGCAAAAAACAGTAAATAATATTTTTCTCATTTGTTTATAAATTCTTTTATATTCTCATCCTTTGCTCAATATTCCTTTCCGGCAAAGGATGAGAAATCTAAATTTTAAGTTCGTTAATCTAAACTAATGTTATACAAAACGAGTTTGTTTTCGTCTGTGTTAGTCGATTCTCCTTTATAAACTCCAATAGCAACAACTACATTATTACCATTAAACTGTGATAAATCGTAAACAAATGAAGCGTAGCCATCAGGATTATCTGCAGTTCCGTTGGCATGTTTAAATTTCCAGCAGCCATCAGCAGCAGCTGAAGCTTCTTGAGCAGTATTGGAAGAGGGGGCAATATGAGCAACCGTTCCATCTTCTTTGATGACGGTAACTTTAAAGAATGTGTAGTTGCTTCCAAAATTTCTGGTCTTCAGCGTTAATCTATTGTTTCCTGAAGCTATGGCAAATTTTGCATATAGGTAAGATTCCGGAACTTGTGTTTCTACAGCCGTATTTCCTCTGGTTTTTATTAGATAGCCTTCTGATGGAAATACTTCGGGATCCTTATTTAATGGAACAAATTCCCATTCTTTGGCCACATGGTTGACAGTTCTCCAAGAACGATAACCATTCACGTAATTGTCTCTATTTCCACTAACCGGACTTATACCAGTAAAACTCTTTTTGGTTTGAACCATCGTCGATCTTACCATTTCCTGTGTCAACTTCCAGTTGTTAATTACTTCTGTGCCCGGCAACCAGTTGGTACCTTCAACTTTTGTGCTGGCAAAACGAATCGATCTAAGTACCAGTTGTTTCCAGTAATCTCCCGTCTGAGCACGATAAATACCAACAGCTATAATAACTTCTTTCCCTACGTATGCACTTAAATCAAAATCAAAATCTGCATAATCGCTTGAACCATACGTTTTTGTTTCGCCAATTTTAACCGCTGTCGGATTGGCAGCAGAAAGATCAACTACTTGAACGCCAAAATAAGCCGGAGAAGCAGCATCAGCATCATGTGTGCGAACTCTTAATGAAAGAATTTTATTGTCGGCGGTAATTTTTTTGCTACCAAATATAAAAGAGTCAAAATGATCGAGGTCAGCCGGATTATTTTGCTCACTGCCGGTATTTCTGATCTGCAAGGTAGTTCCTTCATTTTGTTCTTCCCATGCTCCACGTAAATCAAGTGCACACATGTAATCGGTAGACCAATCCCAATGAGGATAGGCATCGCCATTGCGTCCACCTCGGTATTCATTATAGTACCATTTATCAGCGTTTTGCAAGTCTTCTACAATCAAGCCAGGTAAAAGTTCGACGCCACCCATTCTTACATCCAATGTTACTGTATTATCTACAAAATCGGCTGCTTTTACAGCTTTTGTGAGAGTAGCATAATCAGTCTTGCTAAAAGTTACCGTGTAATCACTCACCGGAAGATTTTTAATTTCGTATTTTCCATCAGCTCCCGAAATAGCTGTTTCGTTTTCGCTTACACTTACCATAACACCTTCCAGTGGTGCATTACCATTTCTGGCATCTACGATTGTTCCAATAATTCGTGCTGGTGCGTCAACCAATGAAATGTTCACTGTCGCAACTTTATCGGCTCCAAATTTGCTCGCTGTAATTGTTGCAGTGGTTGTTTGATAGCCATCCTTTGCAAAAGTTATGGTATGAGTCTCAATAGATACATTTTTGACTTCATACGTACCATCTGCACCACTTGTAACCGTTCCTTCAATTCCTGATACCGTAATATTAACATCAGGAACAGGCATTCCCAATCCATCGGTAACTACACCAGTTACTGTACCAAAATTCTTGTCAACGTCATCATCTTTTTCACATGATCCGGTAATAAAGACTAAGGTTCCTAAAACAGCAGAAATTAATAAATTCCGCAAAAATTTTGTTTGTTTCATAAATAAATTAAGTTTTAAAATTTAAGGATTGCTTTATGTAAATGAAAATTCATTTCAGACTTTAAAATAGTTTTGACACAATTTTTATTTTCAAATGTAGATGAGTTAGATTAATTAATGGATTAAAATGGGGTTATTCACAAAAAAAAATCATTAATCAGATATTTTTTGTGTTTTTATTTTAATCTCAATTTTAATCTCTGTTTATGAAAATTGATCCGATTTAATTCTATCCTTATGAATTAGAGAACCCGAATTTAATTTCTGAGAATTTTTGAAGGAATTGTAAGCTCGTTTTTTTACATGTTTTTTATGAAATATTTTGGAGTGGAAGGGGGGAAAGAAATTTCTTTAGCAGTATTACAAGAAAAAATTCAAGAAACTAAGAAATGACTATTGATAAGAATCATAAAAAACGGAAGAGGGTGTCCCAAAAGGACACTTTCTTTTTTAGATTAAGCAGCTAAATCAAAGGCTAAATTTTGATTTGGGATACATTTGTTTTTAGTTTTTTGCAATGAAAGGAAAATAACAATAGCAATAAACGTATTTATCAACCATT
>JAAYUQ010000042.1 GCA_012517575.1 Bacteroidales bacterium
AGTTCTTCCCATGCAAATGTGGTTTGTGCGTTCAATATCCGTTGCGTTCTGTTGGAAGAATTTCCATTCATCCAGTATTCGAGAGCAGTAATTTTTTTCAGTTTTCCCTGTCCGAGTGCATTGGTTTGTTTCACAAAAAATAGGGTTTCAACGGGCGACCAAACGCCGTATTCATCCTTGAAACGGGCATTGAAAGTATGCAAACCATCTACAAGCGTTGCAAGATTGATTTCGTCTTGCCATGAAAAAACACTGGCTGCTGAAATCGTTTGTCGGGTGCGACTTTCACTGTTTCCATCTGTCCAAAATTCAATCAATTGGATAGAATTTTGTGAAAAAATAGGAGGTGAAAATGCAAGAATGACTTCAATTATGGCTATAATATTTTTTGCCTTTTTCATATTATGATTCGTTTTGAAAAACGTTATTCGTAAGCAGATTTTCACATGTAAAATTTTAAAGTGCCTGTCCCGTCTTAACATTTTGGTTATTCAGGTTTTATCTGTTTCTGGCTTCCACTGTCATTTTTACAGACAGTTTTCCATCTTTCGTGCTTTCCGCATTGTTAATGGAAATAAATCGCGGTGCAAATGTTGGAACAAGAAAAGGGTTGTCCGTGCCATATATTCCTACTTCCTTTCCATCGGTAGCAAGTGTCAATGCCTGTGTGCAGGTAGGTTTAATGTGGTAGTTTCCATTTGCTGCATCTACAAAAATATCATTTTCAGGAACCCCAAATATATTCCCTGTCATAACGAAAGTGATATCGGAAAAAGCAGGACGTACAAATAAATTGTGATTAAACGTAAGAGAAGAACTACTAGCTATAAAATAATAGTCATTGGTGATTAAAAATATCGAATTTTGAAATATTAAGTTGCTGATACTGCTTAAGAAATAATTCCCAGTATAAGTTAAGACGCAATTTTTTATCAACAAATTATTGGTTTTATTTCCACCTCCGAAATTACCGTTGAGAATGCAGCGTTCTACCAATACATTCGTAACTACATCATTACATCCTTCTATGACGCTGCTGATAATGCAATCGCCCACATATACAAATCCAATCGGATTATTGCCATTTTGGATTTCCAATGATTCCAGGTTGCATCGGGTAATAGTTATTGAAGAATCCTGAACATAAACGCGTCCTTCGGTGCGAACACCAGTCATGGAAGAGCCTTTGCTCTTTTTAGCAAAATACACTTTGCCTGTAAATTTTGTTATTCCCGTTGCAGCTGCACTATCGGCGTCATAGCCTGCGCCAATTATGGTTACTTTTTTAGAAAAAGTATAATCTCCATTCAGCGGTTTTCCCGGCAAGTAGAGTGTATCTCCATCCTGAATGTTGTTGATGGCAGTGGATAAGGTAGTATAAAACTGGGTTCTGCTTCCATTTTGAAGCGCAAATACGGTTTGGGCATTGGAAGAAAATGTGAATGCGAGCATCATAGCCCAAACGGCAATAAAGAGTGAAGTTAACTTTTTCATAAGATTTATTGTTAAAAATTTATTGATTTTTTTGCAGATTTTTTATTTTACAATAACAAATATAGTATGTATTTTTTGAAATTGTTCATTTTTAAAGCAAAATTTTTTGTTGTTACAAATATGTTATAACAACTAATATTCAATAAATTATAATTTAATTGATTTGAATGTAGAATTCTAATAGCAATATATTTCCTGATTTTGCACTATTATATTTTTTT
Organism: Bacteroidales bacterium; assembly: GCA_012517575.1. GTDB lineage: Bacteria > Bacteroidota > Bacteroidia > Bacteroidales > Paludibacteraceae > MVYY01. The sequence goes on from JAAYUQ010000042.1 coordinate 1,716, forward strand.
AAGAAAAATCTTACTGTACAAATATATTTATTAATAAGCAATATTGGTCAGCAAAAGGTAAAAATAATTAAGCAAAAGGTAAAAAGATATAATAATGATACTGATTAAGTGGAAGGGTGGAGTAGGGGGAAATAAAAAAAGCTTACCAACGATAAGCTTTTCGAGTGGAGATTACCGGAGTCGAACCGGTTACCTCGACACTGCCAGTGTCGCGCTCTAGCCAAATGAGCTAAACCCCCAATGTGTATTTTTCACTGCAAAGTTAAAGAACTTTTTCAAATTATGCTTACTTTTGTTCAAATTATTCCTTAAAACATTACGAATGCTGATTTTTAATACAACTTATTTGGTTGAAAACGAATTTTATCCTCAGTGGATAAATTGGGTGCAAGCATCATTAATTCCATTTATGATGAGCTCTGCCGATTTCTCTGAACCACAAATTGCCAAAGTGCTTACGGGTGAAAGCGTGAAAGAAACTTCCTATTCAGTGCAGTTTAAGATTTCCGATAAAGGCAAATTAAATGATTGGATGCAAAAACACGGAGAAGATTTCTCTCAACTTTGTACTGCAAAATTTGGCAATCACGTTCTTTACTTTTCAACCTTGCTCGAATTGATTACCGACTATGATAAATGACCAAATTATATTGGGCATTGATCCGGGAACTACCATTATGGGATATGGAGTGCTGAATATCAGGGCTCATCAGCCTGAATTAATGGCTATGGGAATTCTGGATTTAAAAAAGTATGCCAATCATTACGTGAAATTACAACGCATTTTTGCCCGAACACTATCGTTGATAGATGAATTTCATCCCCACTGTATGGCCATAGAGGCTCCTTTTTTCGGGAAAAATGTGCAATCGATGTTAAAACTTGGAAGAGCACAGGGGGTAGCCATGTCGGCAGCTCTTTATCGCGATATACCCATTACAGAGTATGCCCCACTAAAAATTAAGATGGCGATTACGGGAAACGGAAATGCTTCAAAAGAGCAAGTAGCCGATATGTTGCGCCGTTTTTTGCATATTCCACAGGAAAATATGCTTCCTCAACTGGATGCTACCGATGGTTTGGCGGCTGCCTACTGTCATTTTTTGCAGCTGGGCAAACCCGAATCACAGAAAATTTATTCCGGCTGGAAAGATTATATCGCAAAAAATCAGGAGAAAGTGAAAAATCCTGTTCAGAAGAAAAGAGAAAAATAGTTTATTAGTTCAGAGAAAAGAGTATTGAAGTATAGAGTTTTGCATTGATTCAACATAATATATTGAGCAACAATATCCTAAATTAAAAAACACACATGATGAAAAAATCATTTTTTTTTCTTTTGTTGTTTTCTACCTTTTTTCAGTTGGCAGAAGGAAAAGTTTATCGTTTTTTGGTAGGAACTTACACACAAAATACTGTGAGTGAAGGAATTTATTCTATAAACTTTGATGCTGAAAGTGGAGTTTTTAAGATTCAACTTGCTGCAACTGATGTGGATAATCCAAGTTTTTTGGCATTTTCACCTGATCGAAATTTTGTTTATGCTGTAAATGAATTGGGATTTGAGAGTCGAATTACTTCTTTTCGTTTTGATGCTCCATCCGGGAAGCTTTATTTTATAAACGATGTGAATGCAGACGGATCGGATCCTTGTTTTATTTCTGCTTCGGAGCATCATATTATAACAGCCAATTATTCCAGTGGCAGTGCTTGTGTTTTTAAGAGAAATAGGGATGGTTCGATTGGTGAGTCTGTTCAAAAGATTCAATTCGAGGGACATGGAATTGATTCCTCCCGACAGAAAAGTCCTCATGTACATCAAACTATTTTTTCACCCTGCGGACAATTTTTACTGATCAACGATTTGGGAACTGATTTTATACGATCTTTTCTCTATTTTCCCGAAAAATTGCAAAATTGTCTTTCCCC